>JBAVML010000389.1:0-5120 GCA_049690035.1 Chthoniobacteraceae bacterium | reverse complement strand
CTGGGCGAGGATCAGTTCGTTGAGCTTGTCGGCGAGCGATTGCACCTCCGCCTGCGTCGGTGGGTCGCTCACGGTGCCGGACCAAAGGGCGACTCCGTTGGTGTTGCTCGCGGTGCCGGCGAGGGCGGTATTGAGTTGAGCCGTGTTCACTTCTCCGGGTGGTCCCGGCGGGCCATCCGGACCCGTGGGCCCCGGGTTGCCTTGTGGGCCCACGGCGCCCTCGGGTCCCGGGTCGCCTGCGGGGCCGGGTGGGCCTTGTGGTCCCTGTGGGCCGGGGATGCCGGCATCGATCAACTCCTTAAGCGCATTGAATTGCCCGCGTAGCACCGCCGCTTTCACATTCGCCGCATCGGGCGGCAGAGAGGGATCGAAAGGCATGGGAGGGGAGGAAAGGATGAAGGATGAAGGCGGAAGGATGAAGAAGATGGTGACGGAAGGTGGTGACGGAAGGTGGTGACGGAAGGTGGTGACGGAAGGCGGTGACGGAAGGTGGTGACGGAAGGTGGTGACGGAAGGCGGGTGGCTAGCGCGGAGCATTCTCGAATGCTCAGTCACACTTCTCTTCCTCCTTCATCCTTCCGCCTTCATCCTTTCCTACAGCGGTTCTTCAATGGTGATCGTCCGCGCCGCGCTCGTCGTCGTGCCGGCGGAATTGCTCGCCTTCGTCCGCACCTTCACCACCTGACCCACGGTGAACGGGCCCAGCGCATTGCCGCTCGCGTCGAGATCCACCGTGTGGCCGAAATCCGCGTCCGTTCCCACCACTTGATATTCCACCTTTCGCTCCGTCGCGTGGTCGCCGCCGCCGGCCACATAGGCGAGCAGCACGTGCAGCCCGTCGTCGCCGCCTTGCAGCACCGTATCGATCTCGATGGCATCCGGCACCGGCGTCCCTTCCTCGGTCGGAATCTCGCCCAGCGCGTCATAGACTGGTGTCCCCGGGTCATAGGTATTCTTCACGATCTGGTACCAATCCTTCGAGGCCCGATCCACCGTCCGGTTCAGCACCCGCAGATCGCCCCGCTTTTTGTTCAGCGCGGAGGCGAGGTCGTTTACCGTCTGGGTCAGATCCGTGTAGCCGTCGAGCAGCGCCTTCAGCATCGCCGCGGTATGCGGAGTGCCCTGCACCGGGCGGGTGATCGGGCCTGCCGGTGGGGTCAGCGCCCCGAGGGCCGTATTCGCCCGCACCCAGATGGGGTAGAGCGCTCGCGCCCGCGACAGGATCGTCGGCTCCGAACGCGGCACGATGCGGAAGACATCGTCGAGATCGTCGCGGATCGCCGCATCCGAGGAGAGCTGCCCATCGATGATCTGCGCCACCTTCGTCCCGAGGATCTTTTGCTTTAAGAGCGAAGTCTTCACGGCGCGGACCGCTTCATCCGCGGCATCCAGCGCCGTGGTACGCTGCTGCGCCAGCGGCTCATACTGCGCGATCAGCGCCTCGAACTGCGTGGCCGTGAGATTGCCGACGGTGAGCGTCGGCACATACAGATTCCAGACCGCCAGCGTTTTTTGCGCGCGATCCTTGGTGATTTCCCAGTATTCCATGTTGGTATTTCCCCGTCCGGGGAGAGGTTGCTGCGTGGGGGTTGAAGCCGGACCGTGCCCCAGCCCCGGATCGTCGTAGAAAATCGCCGGGTCGTCATAAAAAACCAGCGGATCATCGTAGTACGGCATCTGGGGGAGAAGCTGCGACCGGAGTGAGATTTTCTTTTGAATTTGTGCGTGCGCTATGCCAAGCCCATTTTTTGAAAAAATGCGCCTGGTGAGCCCATTTCCGAAATTTCACCTCGGAAAACTGCCATTGGCTTTTTCCCCGCGGTCCACGGCTCCTGGGCCGCTGCAAATGCCTGTCTCCACCCCTGAGATCGGCCCTTTCCAGCCCTGCCAGCGGCTCCCGGCGCCCCTGTCATCGGCACCCGCCACCCCTGTCAGGGCCTTTTTCCGCCCCTGTCGGTGTCTTTTTGGGGGTCTGTCAGCGTCTTTTTCGCCCCCTGTCAGTCGATGACAGGCGCGGAAAAACACTCTGACAGCCCCGAAAAGCGGTCTTTTCCCTCCTGCTGAACGCTCGTTCCCAAGCTGGAGCTTGCGGGCGCGGGGCAAACCCTTCTTTTCCTCGTGCCGAAACTCCCTTTCGGCACGCCCTTGTCCCGGCCATTCCATTGCCCGGCCCCGAGGCGATGGAATCGCGCAGACAAGGGCGTGCCGCGAGGGAGTCGCGGAACGAGGGGAAAACACTCTGACAGCCCCCGAATGACCCTTGCCCGGCGAACGATTGAAAGTTAGTCGTCTGCCGCTGCCATGTTGAAGTACCTCTTTGTCGTCTCGCTCAGTCTCGCCGGGGTCGGAACGGGGCTCGGCCAGACCGTTTCCTTGACCCCGCCCGCGGCAGATACCTTCGTGTCCGGGGCGAACCCCGGTGCCAACTACGGAAAGGCTGGCGCGGAGGCGATCTCCGGCTCGGCAACAAGTAAAGGCGAGTTCGACTCCCTGCTGCGCTTCAATTTCGCGACCGCGAAAAGCAGCTTCGACATCCTCTACGGGGTGGGCGGCTGGTCATTGCAAACGGTGACGCTCACGCTGACCGCCCAGGCGCCCACCAATCTGCTCTTCAACAGCTCCGCCGCCGGGCAGCTCGGCTTCCGCTGGCTCCAGAGCGACGCGTGGGTGGAAGGCACAGGAACCCCGAATACGCCCACGGCGGACGGGATCGCCTACAGCGGCCTCGCGGCGCTCCAGAGTGGCGCGGATGAGACGGTGGGGACGTTCGCCTTTGACGGCGGCACGACGGGCACCCGCACTTTCGCGTTCACGCTCAGCCCCGGCTTCCGCACAGATGCGACGACGGGAAGTGTGGTGAGTTTTCTCATTCAGCCGGCAGACAGCACGGTCTCGGCGCTCTTCGCCGCCAATGGCACGAACATTCCCGCGGGCGACAAGCCGGTGCTCACGGTCACGGCTGCTCCTTTGCCCGAACCGGGTAGCGCCGCGCTTATGTTCGCGGGCGCACTGCTCCTCTGCCGGCGCCTGCGGCGTCGCGCCGAAGCGTGAGCGACCATGCGGCGCGCGGCCTTCACTCTCGTGGAACTGCTGGTGGTCATCGCCGTGATCGGCCTGCTTGCCTCGTTGTTGCTAGCCGGCGCGCACCGCGTGCGGGAGCAGGCCGACGTTGCCCGCTGTCTCCACAATCTGCGGCAGTGGAGCGTGGCCCTCACCGCCTACGCCACCGATCACGATGGTGAGACGCCCCGGCGCGGCCAGGGTGTCCGCCCGGTGACGAAGATCCAGAAGCCGGAGGACTGGTTTAATGCCCTGCCGCCTTACGCCGGCTTGCCCGCCTATCGTGATTTGCCCCAGCGCATTCGCCCCGGCGATGGGACGATCTTTGCCTGTCCGCGCGCCCAGGATCCCGGGGCCTTCGCCTTCCTGCCCTACGCGATGAACCGGGAGCTCTCGCCCACGGACCGGCAGTCGCCCCACCGGCTCGCGGAGATCCCGGAGCCGGCGAAAGTCGTCTTCATGGCCGATGCACCGGGACCATACTCGTCCACCATTGCTTCCGACGGCCCCGACTCGGTCGTCGCCCGACATGGCGGTCGGGCCAATGTGGTCTTCCTCGATGGACATGCGGTCTCCTTCGACGCGGCCTATATCGGCGCCGGCACCGGAGATCCCCAACGCGCCGACATTCACTGGGACCCGCAGTCGCCGTGGACTGATTGAAGCGGAATCGTTCCCACGGATGCACCCGCGCGGGCTGATCGGCATCGGCGCGGGGCCGGCGAGGTACGGCTTTTCCTCGCGCCGAAACTCCCTTTCGGCACGCCCTTGTCCCGGCCATTCCATTGCCCGGCCCCGAGGCGATGGGATCGCGCAGACAAGGGCGTTCCGCGATGGAGTCGCGGAACGAGGGGAACCGGCTATTCATCGGCCAGTTCGAAGACGGTGAGGATCTTGTCGAAGGCGCGCCGGATTTGGGAGAGGTCGCGCACATCGACGGTGTAACGCGCCTCGCGGTTGCTCAGCGAGACGACGTGACCGTCGGTGTAGAGGACGTTGGCGATCCGCCCGGAGTGGTTGGTGAGGGTTTTCACGTTGAAGGATTTCAGCTCGGCCGGCGCGAGGAAGACCGTGTCCATGACGATGGCGCGGATCGGCTTGCCGCGGCGATTCTCACCGAGCGAAGCCAGGCGCAAGGCGGGCGGCGGCCGGGGGTCGCGCGGGTTGTCCATCAGTTCGGTATTGCCGCCGTGCCGGTAGTAGTAGCCGCATTGCGCCTGCTTCGTGCCCACCTTGGCGAGTTCCTCGCTGGCGTCGAGACCTTGATCCGTGCCGGGGCAGAAGAGCACGCGTGGAGTGCGCGCGAGATATTGGTCGAGCAGCAGCCCGAGGGCGACTGGCTTGCCATCCTGCAGCGAGATGAGACTGGTGGGCGCTCCCGTGGAGGGGTAGAAATTGCTCGCGCTATTGAACCCTCCCGCCTTCGGGCCATAGGGGATTTGTCCATCGTGATCGGCGGCATAGAGGGCGATGCCCGCACCGATCTGGCGGAGATTGGAAATGCACGCGCCGGAGCGCGCCTGGCTGCGCACGGTCTCGAGGACGGGCAGGAGGAGCGCGGCGAGGATCGCAATGATGGCGACGACGACGAGCAATTCCACGAGGGTAAATGCCCCACGGGGCGATCCGCTCGCCGAGCGAAGGCAGTCCGCGGGTTTCCTCGCCAGCGCCACGCCGCTATGCACGACGCCATCCCCGGAGGCGTCTGCCGCCGCACCCAGCGAGGCCCAGCGTGAGCAAAAGGATCGATGAGGGCTCGGGCACGGAATCGACGCGCGCCTTATCCAGATCCCAATAGGCGAAGGAGGGGGTGCCGGGGGTGGCGATTTCAATGCCGATATTCTTGCCGACCCAGGCATTGCCCGCCTGGACGGTGGGAGAGGTCACGCTGTAGTCGTAGAGGTGGTTGATGTCGCCGGGGTCGAGCGCGGGATTGAAGAGGAAGGTGCTCGTGGCCACGGTCACCTTGTTATTAAGTCCATCGCGATAGTAGAGGCGGAGTTGCAAGGCCGCATCATTGGGCAAGGACTGGCTGCCGCCGGCGCCGATGGTAAAGACGT
>JBAVML010000388.1:0-5107 GCA_049690035.1 Chthoniobacteraceae bacterium | reverse complement strand
ACGTCGAGGGCGGCTACTACGACGAACTCCCGTATGCGCGCCCGACCAATCGGTACGGCTTCGTCACCAGTCCGTACGAGCCCTACAATTTGATCGACGTCCGCGGCATCCCGCACGGCGCGAAAGTGGGCGATCCGTCGTGCGGCCGGGCGTTTATCAATCCCTGACGGGAACGCTCACTCCGGGCGCATCCATAATTGGAAATCGGCCGCCGGGGGAATCATCCGGTAACCGTGCTCCTTCGCGTAGCGCGCGAATTCCTCTTCGCCCTTTCTTTCATTCCCGAGCAGGAGCGCGCCGGGCGGGTGTGCAGCGAGCAGGGCATCGAGCGTTTCGGCGGTTGGAATTTTCAGCCGCGCCGCTTTGTCGGGCGCGACGAAGGGACTGATCCGCCAGGCGAATGGGCCGGTGACAAACTCCGGATAGATCGATCGCCCGGCCTCCAGTGCATCGATCGGCGCGAGGGTGAGGATGCGGCTTGACGATGGCACCGCGCGCAGACGGCCGGCTTCCCGATGTTCCTCGATCGGCGTCCAGCGCCGGAGGACGAAGAGATGGGGCAGTTCGTGATACGCCGCGGCGCTCCGTCCCACGGAGAGCAGCACGCCGGCGGCGGCGGTTCCCACGACCGGTCTAAACCAACGCGATTCCTGCGGCAGGAGCGCGAGCGCATACCCGCCGCCGAGCACGAGGAAGAAGACGAACGGGTAAAAATATTGCTCGAAAAGCGGCGACGGTGCGAACGATCCGAAGAGCAGGAAGGGCAGGGTGAGAAGCAGGAAAATCAGCTCCACCGACAGCACGACCCGCCGCCGGTAGCGGAATCCGATCGCCGCAGCGAGCGGCGCGACGAAGGCCGCGAGCAGTCCGAGGTCGTAACGGGCGATCTCCTTGTAAAGGAAGCGCGCCTTGGTCGGCAGCGTCATGGTCCGCGGCTCACCGGTGGCGAAGCGATAGACGACGTTCACCTTGGCGAATTCGAAATTGCCGAACCACGTCTGCTCCGGCGCCAGCCACGCGAGCCACGCGACACCCGCGAGGCTCACGGCGAATCCCGCCGCCGACCACCCGATGAGCGCGGCCTTTCGACTCGCGCTTCCTTTCACCAAAAAAAGCAGCGCCAGCCCAAACGGCGCGAGCAGCGGTGCGTAAGTGATCCGTACGCCGATGGCGAGACCGAGCAGCACCGCGCCGGCGAAGATCCAGCCGCCATGCGCGCGCTGAACCCCGGCGGCATGCGCGAGAAACGCCGCCAGCGAGAGGAACAGCGACGGCTCGTGATTCCAAGCGCGGCCGACCGTGCGGGTGAAGACCGCCGCGCTGAGCAGCAGCAGCGTCGCACCCACCATCGCAAACCGTGCAAATTTCTCCCCGCGCGGCCGGGCAAGCTGCGCGACCACCGCGCCGACGAGCCCGATCGAAGCCGTGGCGCAGGCTACCGAAAAGAGCCGCGCGACAAGCAGCAGATGGTCGCTCAGCTTGAAAAGCAGGCCGTAGATGAAGACCAGATACGGAGTGTGAAAATGCGGGAAGTCGCGATACGGCAGCAGCCCCTCACGGGCGAAGACCGCGCCGGCGGCCACGTGCTGGTGTTCGTCGTGATTGAGGCCGCGCGTCATGCCGAGCGCGAGCACGAAGGGCAGAGCGAGCGCGGCGACGATGAAAAAATCGCGGACGTATCGCCCCGGTTCGGCGGGCGTCGCGTCCCCGGCGCTGGCCGTCACGGTGCGACGCGCTGCGGGACCTGGCGGAGGCCAGTCGTCGAGGCGCCGCGGTCGCCAGACTCGTGATATTCCGCGTCCTCGTTCACGGCCCAGAGATCGTAAACGCGGCGCCCGGCGCGAATGTTCTCCGCGCACAACATCGCGGTCATCATCGAGTGATCCTGGTTGTTGTATTTGTGCATGCCATTGCGGCCCACGAGATGGAGCGAAGGGAAACGCTCCTCGAGTTCGCGCCGCACGACGGCGACGTGCTCGGCATACGCGTCATCGTAAACAGGGTAGGCCTTGCGCTGCCGCACCACGCACGCATCGACGAGATCTTCGGTCGCGGCGAGCCCGAGCTGCACCAGTTCGCGGCGCGCGAGATCGGTGAGTTCTTCATCGCTCGAGTTCCAGAGGCCGTCCCCTTCAAAGCAAAAATACTCGAGCCCGTAGCAGGCCAGCGAAGGATCGGGCACCATCTCGGGCGACCACGATTTGAAGTTCTGCACGCGGCCCACCTTTACGCTCGGATCGTGGACGTAAATCCAGTTGTCGTCGAAGACGTGCCGCTCCTTGAGGATCACGGCGACGGTGAGGAAATCGCGATATTTCAGCGCACCAGCGGCCCGGTCGGCGGGCGGCGCGATCCGCGGCGAAAGCATCGCCGCGAGTTCGCGGATGGGCGTGCTCGAGATCACATCCGCCGCCGTGTGCTGCTGCTCCACGCCGGCGGCATCGGTGCTCGTTACGGTCCACAGCGCGGTGCTCTTGTCGTAGGCGCACGCCGTCACCCGCTGGCCCATGATCACGGAGCCGCCGTGTCCCTTGATCCGCTCCACGCATTTCTCCCACATCATGCCGGGGCCGCGCCGCGGATAGCGGAAGGAATCGATGAGCGACTTCACCACTTTGCCCCGCTCCTTCGGTTTCCGCTTCGGCAGCAGCGCGTTGATGATCGCCGTGCTCAGCGAGAGTCCCTTGATGCGCTGCGCCGCCCAATCCGCCGAGATCTCCGTGCAGGGCGTGCCCCACACTTTTTCCGTGTAGGTCTTGAAGAAGATGCGGAACAACCGGCGGCCAAATTGATTCGTCACCCACTCCTCGAAGTTGCGCGGATTGCGAATCGGAAAGATCCGCGCTTGTACGTACGAGAGCACGCAGAGCAGCGACTCGAAGACTCCCAGCTTGAAAAGCGCCTCCACCGCGCGCAGCGGGTAGGAGAAGAAACGATTCCGGTAAAGGATCCGCGACGAGCGGGGCCGCACGAGCATGTCTTCGGGCAGGATCTCGGTCCACAGGTCCTCGACTTCCTTCGATTTGGAAAAGAAGCGGTGCCCGCCGATGTCGAAGTGGAAGCCCTTGTATTCCACCGTCTTCGAGATGCCACCCACGTACTTCGGATCGCCTTCGAGCACGGTCACGGGGACGTGCTGCTTCGAGAGCAGGTAGGCGGCGGTGAGTCCGGCGGGGCCGGCTCCTATGATGACAACGGGGCCAGTCGGCATGGGGATCGGCACGATAGACGACCGCGCGATGGCGGCAAGTGATTCGGCAAGCCGATCGCCTACCCGTAGCGGAGCGCCTCGATGGGATCGAGGCGGCTGGCGCTGAAGGCGGGATAGATGCCGCTGAAGGTGCCGATGATCACGGCGAATCCGAAGCTGATCAGGACATTGCCCAGCTCGATGACGGGTGCATTTGATTCGGGCGAAATGGCGATGAGAATCTGCATGATCCCGAGACTCGCGACCAGACCGAGCAGGCCGCCGATGATGCCGATGACGGTGCTCTCGACGACGATCTGCACGAAAATGTCGCGGCTCTTCGCCCCGACCGCGCGGCGCACGCCGATCTCGCGGATGCGCTCGGTGATCGAGGCGAGCATGATATTCGTAATGCCGATGCCGCCGACGAGTAGCGAGATGCCGGCGATGATGCCGCCGCTCATGCGCGTGTTGCGGATGCTTTGTTCGATCGTGTCGGCAAATTCCAGGCGCGTATCGAAGTCGAAGTCCTGGATGTCGCGATGCGTGGCGGAGATGATGGAGCGGACCTGGTCGAGCGTTTCGTCGAAGCGGTCGGTGTCGGCGATCTGGAAGGTGAGGGCGTCGAGCTTGTATTGCGGTCCCTGGTCTTCCTTGGCCACGACGTTCGCCGACTTGAACTCGTAGAACATCGTGTTGAGCGGGATGATGATAGTGAGGTTCTTGCGATCGAACGCTCCGGAGCCGCGGCTGCCGGAGGAGAACATGCTGCGCGAGGCGCTGCCGGGAAGGCGTGTGCTGCTGGTGCCGCGTTTGCCCTTGGCGTTCTTGCCGGTGGCCTTGGGTTCGGGCGCGGGCGTGGCTTTCTTCGCGGCTTCGGCTGCTGCTTTCAGCGCCAGCTCTTTCTTTCGCTTGTCGTAGTCGCGTTCGTAGTAGTCGAAGACGCCGACGACCTTGAAGGGGCGGTCGTTGATCTTGATCATCTCGCCGACCGGATTCCCGTCGGGCCGTTCCGGCCAGAGCTTTTGCACGACGAGACGGCCGATGACGCAGACGCGGAGACCTCCTTCCACGTCGAGATCGCTGAGACTGCGGCCGGCGGTGATGGTGTGCTTGTTGATCGGCACGTAGTCGGGCCAGCAGCCATCGACCTGGGCGCGGAAGGCCTGGTTCGAGCGTTGGATCGCGGCGCTGGCGAGCAAGGAGACCGGCGTGACGTGCGAGACGAGTGGCGCGGAGCGGCGGATGGCTTCCGCATCGGCGACGGTGCGGCCGGGGGAGATTTCAAAGTAACCTTCCTGCTCCGGCGGCACGTCCTTGTTGATGATGCTCACGCGCTCGATGCCGCCGATCTGGGTCATGTATTCGCGCATACCTTTGGCGATGCCGGCGGTAAGCGAAAACATCGAGAGCAGCGACGCCACGCCGAGGATGACGCCGAGCATCGTGAGGAAGCTGCGAAATTTGTGCGCCCAAATCTCTTTGAGCCCGACGAGGAAACCGAGCCAGAGATTCATGACGGCGAACTTTGCCCGGCGAGCTGCGTGCTCCCGGTTTTGCCATCTTCGACGATCAATCCATCCTGAATCTTGATCCGCCGCGGCGTCTGCTCGGCGATGTTGTTGTCGTGGGTGACGAGAACGATCGTGCTGCCTTGGGCGCTAAGTTCGCGGAAGAGCTGGAGAATGTTCGCGCCGGTTTTCGAGTCGAGGTTCCCGGTCGGTTCATCGGCGAAGATGATCTTCGGTCGATTAACCAGCGCGCGGGCGATGGCCACGCGCTGCATCTGGCCGCCGCTGAGCTGGAGTGGCGTGTTCTTCACGCGATTCGAGAGCTCGACGCGGTCGATCGCTTCGAGCGCGCGCAGGCTGCGCTCTTTCGCGGAAACACCCGAGTAGATCATGGGCAGTTCGACGT
>JBAVML010000387.1:0-28492 GCA_049690035.1 Chthoniobacteraceae bacterium | reverse complement strand
CCCTCCGCCGGCATTTTACTAGAATCGTCCTGGATGCCGCTTAGATACTTGGTTGTAAGAAGGTAGAAGGCTTGCTCAAAATGACGTTGGTTGCGTAGTGCATCCGCACCGCGCGTCCTCGTCGATGCGGCAGAAAACGAGGGGCTACCTCCTTCCGGGGCGATTGCGTTGGGCGGTTCGGCGGCCGGGAATCCTCGACGGAGATAGAGGGTGGCCGGTGCCGGGGGAGCGTTACGCCTCTTCCTCGATGGTGAGCGTGCGGCGGATTTCCTCGGTCTTGAAACCTAGGGCGCTGGGCATCCGCACTCGGGGGAGCGCGACGACGTCGTAGAGTTCGCGCAGAACGCCGCTGATCGTGAGCGAGTGGACGACATCGCCGGTGCGCAGATCGACGATGAGCAGGCCGCAGCGCGGAGCGACGTGCTTGCGGGCGAGTGCGTTGTCGAGCGGCAAGCCGCTGAAGGTGCGATTCTCACGGCAGGTGGAGAGGCCGATAACGGCGAAATTCTCCACGATGGAAAGGCCGCGCGCGTAGCCGGGACAAAAGCAGAGGGGCTCGAACGCACCGCTCGCGAGATCGATGCGGCCGAACTCTCCAGCGCCGCTGTTCAGCACGTAAAGTTCTCCACCATGCAGGCGAGGGGAGTGCGGCATGGAGAGACCGCGGGCAATGATCTCGCCGCTGGCCACGTCGAGCACCACGCCTCCGTCACGCCGATGTTCGCGCCAACCTTCGTGGACGTCGGTGGTGCTTACGGCGGTGACGAAGGCGGGTGCCCCGTCGCGCATCGCGAGGCCGTTCAGATGGCAGCGATCCTCGGCGGCGAGCCTAGTGATGAAGGGCGGCTTCCACAGCACTCGGAAGCTGTGCGTCTCACTCGGCGCGGCGATGCAGGAAAAGAGGGTGTTGATGAAGATGGGGCGCTGATTCGCGTCGAGCGCGATGTCGTGGGCGTCCACATCGCCGGTGGTGAAGCCGCACTGCGGAACGTAGAGACGGTCGTAGCCGTCTGGTGCTGCCTGCCCCGGCGGCAAGGCATTTTCAAAACGCCAGAGCTGGAAGAGCGAAGACGTCCAGAGCGTCTGCGCGTCGGCGCTCGCGGCCAGTCCCATGCAGCGTTCGAACGTTCGCTCGAAGACCGAAAGCCGCCCACCCGGTCTTACGCCGATCAGGAAGAGTTTGCCTGATTGATACGTGGAAAAGGCGAGGCTCAACCGTTGCTCGCTCAGCCACGAGGTGAAATTGCGCGAGCCGCTGATCTCAAGCTGAGGCTGCGTCGGCGTGCTCAAGCGAGGTCAGCGCGGCGTGAGTTTCGGGCCGTCCTTGGTGTCTTTCACCACCCAGCCGAGCGCGGCGATCTCGTCGCGCATACGGTCGCTCCCGGCCCAATCTTTCGCCGCGCGCGCGGCTTGGCGCTGCTCGACGAGGGTGACCACTTCGGCGGGGATGATGGCGGCGTCGCGATCTAGGGCGAGGACGCTGTTGATCCGATTCCAATCCACAAGCAGGCGTGCGGCTTGATCTCCAAACAACGTCCCCTCATCCATCTGCCGATTCGAACTGCGAAGAAGATCGAAGAGGTGGCCCATCGCTCCGGAAATATTCAGGTCGTCGTCGAGAGCGGCGAAGAATCTCTCCGTGTAAGGACTCTCGGATGCGGCGAGATCTCTGGCGCCGCCCAAGTCGCCAGCTTTCTCTTTAGCGAGGTCATTCAATCGCGCGACCCATTCGTCGATGCGACCGAGTGCGGCACGCGCGCCATCGACTCCGGCAAAAGTGAAGTTCAGCGGCAGGCGGTAGTTGACCGTGAGCAGCGCAAAGCGGATTTCGCGTCCGGTCCAGCCTTTCGCGAGCAGATCGCGCAAGGTGTAGAAGTTGCCGAGCGACTTCGACATTTTCTGGCCCTCGACCATGAGGTGCGCGCAGTGCAGCCAATAGCGCACGAACTTCTTTCCCGTGCAGCATTCGCTCTGCGCGATCTCCGCTTCGTGATGCGGGAAGATGTTGTCCACGCCGCCGCAGTGAATATCGAGCTCGGGTCCGAGCAACGCAGTGGCCATGGCGCTGCACTCGATGTGCCAGCCGGGGCGGCCCGGTCCCCACGGCGAGTCCCACTTCACGTCGCCGTCCGCCTCATCCCACGCCTTCCACAGCGCGAAGTCGCCGAGCGCTTCCTTCTCGTAATCGTCGTTGCGAATGCGACCGCTCGGGCGCAGTTCGTCGAGGTTGAGATGCGCGAGCTTGCCGTAGTCGGCGAAGCGTGAGAGGCGGAAGTACACGCTCTTGTCATCCGCCGGGTAGGCGATGTCCTTCGCCACGAGTTCAGCGATCATCGCGATCATGCGCTCGATGTATTTGGGCTCCGTCGCGGCGGGGAAGTGCTGCGCGCGCTTGATCCGCAATGTGCCGAGGTCCTCGAAGAACGCGTCCTTGTAGATCTGCGTGAAGTCACTCAACCGCTTGCCGGCGGCGCGCGCTCCGCGGATCGTCTTGTCGTCCACGTCGGTGAGATTCATCACGCGCAGCACGTCGTAGCCGCGCGCTTCGAGATGACGCTGGAGCAGGTCTTCAAAGACGTAGGCGCGGAAATTTCCGATGTGCGCGTAGTTATAGACCGTCGGCCCGCAGGTGTAGATCCGCACGATTGTCCCGGCCGGATCGAGCGGCACGAACTCTTCGATCTCGCGGGAGTAGGTGTTGAAAAACTGGGTGGGCATCGACGGACGCCGACTACGTATCAGCTTGCTCCACGCTGGCAACCGCAAGCGCCGCGATCCCTTCGCCGCGACCAAGAAAGCCCATGCCTTCATTCGTTGTCGCCTTCACTCCGACGCGGGCGAGCGGAATGCCGAGCGCCTCCGCGATGTTGGTGCGCATCATCGCGACGTGTGGCGCGATCTTGGGGGCTTCGGCGACGAGCGTCGCGTCCACATTGATCACCCGCGAATCCTGCCCTGCGAGGAGGAAAGAGATTTGCCGCAGGATCTCCAGGCTACTGATGCCGCGGATGGATTCATCCGTGTTGGGAAAGTGGTGCCCGATGTCGCGCTCGCCGATCGCGCCGAGCACGGCGTCTGCGATGGCGTGGCAGAGCACGTCCGCGTCCGAGTGGCCATCGAGTCCGTGCGAGTGTGGGATCTCGACGCCGCCTAGAATCAGGGCGCGCCCAGCCGCGAAGCGATGCACGTCGTAGCCGATGCCGGTCAGATTCATACGTTGAGATCGATGAGGCCGCTGGAGGCGATGACGGAGATTTTGCCTGGCGTGTCTTCCCGCGGAGTCATCTCAAACTTCCCGCCCGCGGCTTCGACGAGGAGCTTGCCCGCGGCCACATCCCACAGGCTCACCGACTGTTCGATGTAGGCATCGAGTCGTCCCGACGCGACGTAGGCGAGGTCGAGCGCGGCGCTGCCCATGAGCCGGCATTTGCGCGCGCGACTGATGTACTTTTCGAGCAGCGGCAA
The DNA here is from genome assembly GCA_049690035.1 of Chthoniobacteraceae bacterium. GTDB lineage: Bacteria > Verrucomicrobiota > Verrucomicrobiia > Chthoniobacterales > Chthoniobacteraceae > Chthoniobacter. The sequence continues at coordinate 25,027 of JBAVML010000387.1, read as the reverse complement.
GCCGGCGGCTATGGTGGCCTTGGTCTTCGAGAAACCGACGGAGAGAGTGGCGTCGCTCATTTTTGTCCGCGTGCTTACGGCGATGGGGTTGCCATTGAGCGTCGCAGTGCCGCCTTTCGCCACCTGCCACAACTCATCGCGCGACGGATCGTAGATCACGCCGACGATGATCTCGCCTCTTTCGCGGAGCGCGATGCTCACGCAGTAGTGCGGGATCGAGTAGAAGAAGTTTACCGTTCCGTCGATGGGATCGACGATCCATTGGAAATCGCTTTCCTGATTTCCCGCGATGCCCTCCTCACCATAAATCGCGTGTTCGGGGAAATGGTCGAGGAGCATCGAGGTGATGAGATCCTGCGCGCGCACATCGAGGTCGAGCTTGATGTCGTGGGCGGCGAATTCGTTCACGTCGAGCGCTTTCCCAAAGTGTTCGCGGAGGAGGGCGCCTGCGGCTTGGGCGGCGCTGACGGCGGCGTCGAGATATGGATTGGTGGGCATCGGCGGGAGAAAGGGCGGCGATTCTTCACAAAAGAAACGGGAGGAGAAATGAATTCTCCTCCCGTTTTTGATTTAAGCGGCGAGCCGCCTACTACTACTTCTTCTTAGCTGCAGCTTTCTTGGCTGGAGCCTTCTTGGCCGGAGCTGCTTTTTTAGCCGCCGGTTTCTTCGCTGCCAGTTTTTTAGGTGCTGCTTTTTTAGGTGCTGCCTTCGTGGGTTTTTTAGTCGCCATCGATAATCCCCCCTTTCCTTCCGCAGTAGCGGGTCGCTGAAATTGATTGAGTGATCGTTGAGAATGTCATTCTCGTTGCGTGTGTGTGGCGTAATGAACTTGGTGAGGAGCGTCAACGCATTTTTGTCGCGGGAGCCAAATTTTTTTCGAGCGAGCTCATCGCGCGAACCGTCGCGGAAAGGTTTTCGCTGGTTGAGAAACTCCGTCATGCCTCGCGAAGGCCTGTAATCATGCGGGTTCGCAGGCGTCGCGATAATTTTTGCGCGATGTGCTGGATGCGATCGTCGCGACGACGGTGCATCGCGAAATATTTTTCGCTACTGCTTCGACGCGATCATCGCGAGCGCGCGTTCGACAATGTCGTCGACGTTCCAAAGTCGCCCGATGCCTTCGTACCCGCACGCGAGCATGCCTTCCTCGGGGCCAATGAATTCCACTCCGCGCGACTTGAGCAGCGCGACGTTGTGCTGCGTGGCGGCGTGCTTCCACATCTTCCCGTTCATCGCCGGCGCGACGAGGACCCGCGCGAGTGTGGCGAGGGCGATCTCGCCGATCGGATTGCCCGCGAGTCCGCAGGCGAGTTCGGCCAGGAGGTTCGCCGTTGCGGGCGCGATGAGCAGCAGACTGGCGCGGTCCGCGAGGTCGATATGTCCCGGCTTCCAACCAGTGCCTTCGTCGAACACACTCGCAAGCACGGGATTGCGCGACAGCGTTTGCAGCGTGAGCGGGGTGATGAATTCATGCGCGCCACGGGTCATCGCCACGTGCACCTCGCAGCCGCGCTTCACCAGCTTGCTCACGAGATCGGCGGCCTTGTAGGCGGCGATCGAGCCGGTGACGCCGACGATGATCACCGGTGCGCTCATGCGTGGAAGGTGAGGCGTCGGCTGAGCGAACGCTCGGCGCGCATGATGGCGGTGAAATTGCGCACGTCATCTTCCACCGAACCGGTGATGATCGTGTAGCGATATTCCCGCCAGGCCTGCATCTCGATCGACGCGCGCTCGAGGCGGATGGTCATCTGCTCCTCGGTTTCCGTGCCTCGCTTCAGCAGGCGCCGGCGCAGTTCGTCCATGCTCGGCGGCATGATGAAAACGTCGGCGAGTGATTCGCTAATGCCTGGGCCGCCGTTGCGTCGAATGCTCGCTGCACCCTGGATGTCGATGTCGATGAGCACGTCGGTCCCGGCTTCGAGATTTCGCAGCACGTTCGCTCGTGGCGTCCCGTAGAAATTGCCGTGAACTTCCGCGTGCTCGATGAATTCCCCAGCCGCCGCGCGCTGCTCGAACTCATCTCGGGAGAGAAAGTGATAGTCTACGCCATCGACCTCCTCCGGCCGGGGAGGGCGCGTGGTGCAGGAGACCGAGTAGAGGAAGTCAGCGGTGGGCCGCAGTGCGTTGAGCAGCGTGCTCTTGCCGGCACCGCTTGGGGCGGAGACCACGAACAAAATTCCGCGCCGCGAGATCTGCCCGGCGGCGAGGACGGGGGTGGGGGACGGGGCGCTATTCAATGTTCTGGATTTGTTCGCGGATCTTCTCCATCTCCGACTTGCAGGTCACGACGAACTGCGAAATCTCCACGTCATTCGCTTTCGCGCCGAGCGTGTTGAATTCACGGCCGATCTCCTGGCTCATGAATTCCAGCGTGCGGCCGACAGGCTCCTGCTTGCGCAAATGGTGCGCGAACTGCGCGAAGTGACTTTCGAGGCGTGTCATTTCCTCGGTAATGTCCGATTTTTCTGCAAAGAAGATCACCTCCTTCACCAGGCGCTCGTCGTCGAGCGGCAGATCCACGCCTGCCCGCGCGATGCGATCGTGCAGCGCCTGCCGGTAGCGCTTCACCACCGCGGGCTGCAGCGCTCGAATCTTACGAACGCTGGTGCGCACGAGCTTGAGTCGCTTGATCAAATCCTTCGCGAGATGTTTCCCCTCGCGTTCGCGCATCTTCACGAGGTCGCCGAGTGCTTCCTTGAGCGCCGCCTCCACGTGCGGCCACGCGTCGTCGATCGATAGCTCTTCTTCCGCCGGTCGCAGGACTCCAGGCGCGCGCAGCACGGTGTCGATGGTCACGTCGCCGGACGCCCCGAGCTCCTTTTTCAGGTCGAGCATCGACTTGTAAAAGCTGCGGGCCAGCGCGCGGTCGAGCGCGAGTGGTGCGCCATTCGCGGCGCTGCGATGAATCGCCACCACCACGTTCAATCGTCCGCGCGAGACTTCCGAATTGATCATGTCGCGCATGCGCGGCTCGAGTTCGCTCAGTTCCCGCGGCAGCGTCACGACCACGTCGCTCTGTTTTCTGTTCACCGAGTTCAATTCGATGCTGAACTTCACTCCATCGTGGACGCTTTGGCCGCGTCCGTAGCCGGTCATGCTGCGCATCGGCTATTTTTTGAGAAGGAATTCCGCGGCCTGCGCGACGTCCTTGTCGCCGCGGCCGGAGAGGTTGGCGATGATCAGTTGATCGGCGCGCATTTGCGGCGCGACCTTGATCACGCCGGCGATGGCGTGGGCGCTTTCGAGGGCGGGGATGATGCCTTCCCAGCGCGAGAGTTTGGAGAAGGCATCGAGCGCGTCGCCGTCGGTGGCGTAGCCGTAGTCGATGCGTTTTTGCTCGGCGAGGTAGGCATGCTCGGGGCCGACGGCGGCGTAGTCGAGTCCGGCACTGACGCTGTGGGTGAGCTGGATCTGGCCGTCTTCATCGGCGAGCAGCCAGGTCTTGGTGCCCTGGAGCACGCCGAGCTTGCCGCCTTGGAAACGCGCGGCGTGTTCGCCATCACGGATGCCGTGGCCACCGGCTTCGACGCCGAGCATTTTCACGCTCTCGTCCTGGAGGAAGGGCCAGAAAAGTCCGATGGCATTCGAGCCGCCGCCGACGCAAGCGACGAGCAGATCCGGCAGACGCTTTTCCTTTTCCAAAATCTGCCGGCGCGCCTCCTCGCCGATGACGCGGTGGAAGTCGCGGACGATCATCGGGAACGGATGCGAACCGAGCGCGGAGCCGAGGATGTAGTGCGTTGTGCGCACGCTGGCGACCCAGTCGCGCATCGCTTCGTTCACCGCTTCCTTGAGCGTGCGCTGGCCGGCGGTGACGGGCACCACCTTCGCCCCGAGGAAGTTCATCCGCGCGACGTTGAGCGCCTGTCGCGCCATGTCCACCTCGCCCATATAGATCACGCACTCCATGCCGAAGCGCGCGCAGACCGTGGCTGTCGCGACGCCGTGCTGGCCCGCGCCGGTCTCGGCGATGATGCGGCGTTTCCCCATGCGCTTTGCGAGCAGGATTTGGCCGAGGGCGTTGTTGATCTTGTGGGCGCCGGTGTGGAGCAGATCCTCGCGCTTGAGGTAGATTTTCGCGCCGCCGAGTTGCTCGGTCAGGCGTTCGGCGAAGTAGAGCGGTGTCGGTCGGCCGCAGTAGTCGCGGAGCAAACCGTTCAGTTCAGCGTGGAAAGCAGGATCAGCTTTCGCCTTCTCATATTCCTCGGTCAGCTCGAGCAGCGCCGTCATCAGCGTCTCGGGGACAAACATGCCGCCAAACTGGCCGAAGTGGCCATGGCGGTCGGGGAGTGAAAGCACGTCGATCATGGGACGCGCACCCTAGGTGCGGGCATTTCGCGCTGCAAAGGATTTTGGCTCCCCCGTCAGTATGGCGAAGTGCCGGTGCGGTCCTGTGGAATGGCGCTCTGGCCGGGCCGTTCGTGGCGCCACAGCGGACGCGTGCCGATGGCGTGGAGGCTCGATCCTGCCCATGTGGCGAGGAGAGGCTGGAGCTGTGCGGTGTTGCGGATGAGCGAATTGTAGGTCTCCGTCGCGCCGCGGCCCACGAGCATCTGATCGTCGCGCGTCACCACTACGAACCAGCCGTCGAACTTGCTGCCCGAGGTGTTCTTCGTCGTCGTCCAGTCGTAGGTCGTCACCTTCGAATCGACCAGCGGACACCAGCGAGATTTGCGTCAGTTTCGCTGCCAAGGAAGTGAAACGAGAAGGTAACTGCTGTGCAGACAAGCGTGCGGCCGGGCTACCGCTGCGATGTACCGTAGCGCCGCGCGATCTCCGCGTTCTGCTCGGCTGCGCTCGGCTTCCGCGGCACCACGATCGGTGCCGGATTTGTACCTGAGTAGGTGGGGGCATTCGGGCGTTCCGGCAGCGGTCCCGCGCCGGATTGCGGACCCGTCACGCCCTGCGATCGATCCAAAATCGTGCCACGCCGCATCCATGCTCGCGAATCGGGCGCTTGTGGCTCCGCCGGTGGATGTGTTTCCTGCTCGATCTCCGCATTCTGCCGCGCCAACTCCGCCATTCTTCGCTCGTGTTCGGCCTGCTCCTTTGCAGCGTTCTCTTTTATCACTGCCACTCCGGATTCGATCATCGGGCGAGCAATCAGCTTCCACGAGACGGTCGCAATGATCGCGTTGAAGAGGACGGCGCTCAGTATTGCGGTCATCGCTTCAAAAATGCCCTCGTCGCCTTCACCGTCGCGGGCGAACAGCGTGCAGAGCCAGCCTAGCGGCCCGAAGACGATACCGAGGAAAAGGCCAAGCGCCTTACGGTTCTTGAAATGGCCGATGAACGCTCCGATGAATCCAAAAAAGGCGCCGCCTGCCAAAGAAAACAGAACGATGGTGCCGATGCCCAGTGCGTCGAGTGCCGCCGATTGAGCGGGAGTAATTTCCGGAATCATGCGGTTCCTTTCTCTTTTCTTGTCGTCCTCTTAACAGGACGCGGGCGGCGGATCAGACGAGAGTTCGTTGAGGCGCTTAATAAAAACCGCACCAGCCAAGGCAGCAACACCGATCGCTACAGGAATGAACCAACGTTTCATTCCCGGCAGTCTGGCTGAGAAAGAACTCAGATGAAAGCCCGATGTCGCTCCCGGGAACGATTCATCCCGACACGCTAGTCGCGCGCTGTGGCCCTAATTCAATTCGGAGGCTGCGTTTTGTCAGTGGTCGGCGCTGGGGGAGCAGGCGTCGCCGGAGGAGCTGGAGGAGCAGGTGTCGCCGACGGCGCGGGAGGCGCGGGTGTAGCCGACGGTGTGGGCGGAGTGGGCGTAGCCGGGGGCGCTGGCGACGGCGTCGCGACCGGGGCTGGTTTCGGTGGGGGAGGCGGCGGTGTGGCGGCTGGTGGTACGGAGACCGGAGGGGTGACTGCCTGCGCGCCCGGGAGCGGCGACATTTGGATCGGCGGCGTCGCGCTTCCAGTCGCTGGCGCGGGTGGCGTCTCGGGCTTCTTTTCCGCGAGCAAGGCGGCGCGATCTTTCAGGAGCGAGTCGATCGTGAACTTGGCGATGAGATAGGGGCGACCTTCGAACTTCTTTTCTCCCGCCAGCTTCTCTTCGAGGCGCTTGAGATTGGCCTGAAAGTCCGCGTCCAGCTTCGTCTTGTCCTCCGGCTTCTCGTCTTTGCCGGGAGTGCGTTCCTTGGCTAAATTCGCGGAGACTTCCACGGTCACCGGATAGCTGTCGCCGGTGAGTTTTCCGATTTTCAGCGTGTAGGTGAAGTTGTCGGTCGTCTCGAAAGTCGCGACGGCAGGTTTGTCGAGGCCGGTGTCGGCAGGCTTCGCGTCGGGGGCGAGGACATCGACGAAGCCGGCGCTGACGAAGAGCGAGTTGAGCGGCGACGCCTTCGCGTTGTCGAGCTGCTCGTCGGGTTTGGCGTCGGCGAGTTTCCAGTCGCCGGCGCCGCTCTCGCGGGTGAGCTTCCAGTGCTGCGGCTCGGTGGTGCCGGCGAGGCTGATCGACTTCGGTGCTTCGATCTTGATGAAGTCTTTCTTCAGCCACGTCTCCGGTTTCGGCGTCGTGTCTTCGAAGCTCTCGGATACGAGCGAGACCTTTGCCTTGTCGCCGAGCGGCATGAGATAGCGACCGGCGGGGAAGCCGGGCATGTCGCCCATCGAGGTATCGCCTTTTTTCAGGAACTTTTTTCCGAGCAGCAGCGCTTCGAGGCGTTTGCCGTCCTTGTCTTTGAAGTCCACGAGCGTGCCGGCGTTGTCGCCTTTGCCGGGTTCGATGAGTTCGAGCCGCGGCAGTTGCGATGCGCCGACTTTCACTTCCTGCACCGTCTTGAGATCCCAGACCTTGCGCAGGAGATCGCTGACCTTCTCAAACGCGGCGGGATAATCCGCGCGCTCCTGAACGGTCCACGTGTCGTCCTTTTTCACGAGGTTGAGTTCGCCGTCGGGCGCTTTGATCGTCACACGGGCGACGTCGTTGAGGGCGAGGTTCACGACCTTGCCGCCGGCGCCGGTGCCGGTTTCGCTCCACGTGGAACGATTCCCTTTTTGCAGATACCAACTGGCGCCGCCAACGACGACGACGAGAACGAGCAGGAGTGCGAGCTGTTTGCCTTTCATGGGTGGGGGAAGGGTTAGCGGGCCGCGCGACGGTTGCGTCGGGCGAGGGCGAGGCCGACACCGGCGAGGGTCACGAGCACCGGCATGCCGGCGATGTTGATCCACTTGGTGCGGTTTTCCAGCGCGTCGATGTCGGTGCGCAGTTTCTTGCGTTCGAGTTTGAGCTGCTGTTTCACGTCAGCCTCTTTCTTGCGGAAGTTGGCGATCTCGGCCTGCTGCTCGGCGGAGAGGATGAACTTCTGTCCGCCCTGCTCGGCCTTGCTGCGCTGGAGTTCGTTCAGCTTGCTCTGCGCATCGGAGAGACTCTTTTCGAGCTCCTTGATCTTGCTGCGGTAGTTGGCCTCGGCGTCGGCCTGCATCTTGGTGACGACGGTGAATGGCCGCTCGCGGGAGGCGCGGCTGCGGACGGCGATGAGATTGTCGTCGCCGGTGAGTTGCTCGATGGCGCCCTGCGCAAAGGCGAGGTTGCCGTTCGCCGGCATGACCATGCGCTGGCCGCCGCCGCCGAAGGGATTCTGCATTTCCTGCACCGAGACCTGATCCTGGATCATGTCGGAGTCGCCGATGAGCAACACCGCGCCGTCCTGCTTGGATTCCTTGAGGCTCTTGTCGTCCGCCTTCTTTTCTTCGGGCTTCTTCTCGTCCGGTTTGGTCGGATCGGCGGGCTTGGGTTCGGCGCTCGGTTTGCCGTCGGGGAAGGCGGTTTTGAATTTACCCGTGAGCCGAATCGCCAGCGGATATTCGGTGCCGGACGGATTGAAGTCCTTGAGGATTCCTTCGCCGCCCATCTGCGCGAGCATCGGCTCGACGAGCTGCGAGTCCTTCGAAGAGGAAACGAGCACGGTCTCCTTCAAGCCTGCGGCCGGAGTGCCGGAGAAGGCGCCGGCGAAAACCATGAACAGATTGTCCGCCTGCGCAGTGATGATGTCGTCCTTGTTCACGGCCTTCTCGGTCAGCGCGAGCACGGCGGGCGCACGGCCCTGGCGGGTGCGACCGATGTAGGTGGTGTCGGCGACGACCTTGGAGCTTTCGAAGTTCACGCCCCAGGCCTTGAGCAACTTCTCGAGCGACGAACTGCTGCCGCCGCCGCCGCCCATCATCGGGTTGCCGCCCTGCGGGTCGAGTGCGGCGGATGGGTCGAGGAAAGCGATGAGCTTGCCGCCGCGGAGGACGAACTGATCGATCGCGTACTGCGCCGCGTCGCTGATTCCCTTCGGATGGATAACGACGAGTACCTTCACGTCGTCGGGGATCGTGTCCGCGGTCATCTCGACGGTCTTCACGTCGAAGTCGCGCTGAAGTTCGCTGTAGAAAACCCACGCGGGCGTTCCACCCCCACGGCCCATGCGCGCCATCATCGGGTTCCTCTGCTGACCCGCGAACGGCAGCGGACTCATGATGCCGACGACGGGCTTCTTCGGATTCATCACGCGGGAGATGGCGCGGGAGAGATCGTATTCGAGCAGGCGTTCGCGGCTCGGGTTGAGGAAGGCGATCGCTTCCTTTTGATCGAGCATGCTGATGCTCACGCCGAGGTAGATGGCTTCGCCATCGCCGAGCGGCTGGCCTTCGATGCCGTCGAGTTTGGCGGAGTCTTCGGCGTCGGAGTCGGGAGTCGGGTCGAGCTTTTGGATTTCGATCTGTCCCTTCGAGGCCTGCCGGTATTCGCCGAGCAGGTCCTCCACGCGCTGCGCGTAGGTCTTGAGCATCACGGGCATCTTGGTTTCACCCTGCGTGCAGTAGAAACGCACCTGCACCGGCGTATCGAGTTTGGTGAGAATATTCCGCGTCCCTTGCGAGAGCGTGTAGGCGCGCTCGGCGGTGAGATCGATGCGGGTCTTGGCGCGAGCGGCGATGATGTTGAACGCGACGATGATGACGAGCATCGCCACCACGCCGAGGGTCGAGTAGAGCCAGGTTTCGAGGCCTTTTTTCTTCATGGGAGTAGGAGAGGGGAAGGAGTGGTTTCGGTATTAAACGCAGAGGCGCGGAGATGCAGAGATCGCGGAGAAAGGCGCTGACTTATTACTCTGCGCCTCTGCGTCTCTGCGTTTCATCCGCTAGCCAGCGCGGTGGGCGCGGATGATCACGCCGGTCGTGAAGAGCGAGAAGATGATGACCGACAGGAAATAGAGGATGTCGCGCGAATCGAGCACGCCTTTTTGGATGCTCTCGAAGTGCGTCATCACGCTGAACGCCGCGATGCCATCGACCAGCCACGGCGAGGCCCAGCTGATCAGCATGTTCGTCACCGGCGGGTAGCCCGCGAGGATGAGGAAAAGCGCGAGTACCACTGAGACGATGAAGCTCACGACTTGGTTGCGCGTCATCGCGGAGGTCATCGCGGTAAGGGCGAGATACGCGCCGGCCATGAGCAGGCTGCCGATGTAGCCGGCGAGGATCACGCCGTTGTCCGGATGGCCGAGGTAGTTGACCGTGATCCAGACCGGGAAAGTGAGCACGAGCGCGAGCGCGACCACCACCCACGAGGCGAGGAACTTCCCGACGATCGCCTGCCACGGCGTGATCGGCATGGTGAGCAGCAACTCGATCGTGCCGAGGCGCCGCTCTTCACTCCACATCCGCATGCCGACCGCGGGCACGAGGAAAAGATACAGCCACGGATGCCAGGCGAAGAAGGCCTGCAGGCTCGCTTCACCGCGCTCGAAGAGGCCGCCCACCATGAAGGTAAAGAAGCCCGAGAGGAGCAGGAAAATGACGATGAAAACAAACGCGACGGGCGAGGAAAAATAGCCGCGCACTTCGCGCTTCGCGATGGTCAGGATGTTGTTCACTTCGCTTCCTCCTTCGTGTTGTCGGGCAGGGTGATATTGCGGAAGACCTCATCGAGCCGGCCTTCCTCCTCGTGGAGTTCCTGGAGGTGCCAGCGTTCGCGGAGAACCAGATCGCCGAGCGCCTGGGCCAGTTCGCTGCCGCTGCCGTTCTTCCGCGGGAAGGCGCGGAAGGTGAGCGGCGATTCGCTGAGCACGATCGAGCGATCGACCGCGGACACGGAATCGATCCGCGACTTCACCGCCGCCGCGCTGCCGTCGAGCAGTCGCAACGTCACCGCGCCCGCTTGATCCGAGCGCTGCTTGAGTTCCTGCGGCGTGCCGTTGGCCACGATCGAGCCGCGGTCGATGATGATCGCCCGCGAGCACACGGCTTCCACTTCCTCGAGGATGTGCGTCGAGAAGATGATCGCCTTCTTTTCACCCATCCGCTTGATCAGCGTCCGCACCTCGTGCTTCTGGTTTGGATCAAGACCGTCGGTCGGTTCGTCGAGGATCAGCACCTCCGGATCGTGAATGATCGACTGCGCAAAACAGGTCCGATGCCGGTAGCCCTTCGAGAGCGTCTCCACGCTCTGATGCAGCACCGGCTCGAGGAAACACATCTCGATCACGCGGTTCACCGCCTTGCGATTGGAGTCGCCGGTCAGCCCGCGGAGTTCCGCCGTGAAGCTGAGGAAGCCATGCACCGACATGTCCGCGTAAGACGGCGCATTTTCCGGCAGATAGCCGATCAGCCGCTTGGCCGCGATCGGATCCTCCAGCATGTCGTGGGTGCCGATGGTGATCTCGCCTTCGGTCGGCGGGATGAAGCCGGTGATCATCCGCATGGTGGTGGATTTGCCGGCGCCATTCGGCCCGAGGAAGCCGAGGACCTCGCCTCGCTCGACCGTGAACGACACTCCGTTCACGGCGACCTTCGGGCCGAAATTCTTTTTCAGGTTTCGAACTTTGATCATTTGGGGAAGTGGGATGGACGAATCCGCGCCGGCTTTTTCCGGTGCGGGGACGCGTTTGATAGTGAAAACGCGAAAACGTTCAATGCTCGTGTGAGTTTCGTTTTGACCGGCACCGCCTAGAGGCTGTCGTTCGACGGCCTCGTGTTCCCGTCCGCGGCATGCACAAAGGTCCGGCCGACATTGCGGGGGAGTTCCTTCGCCGACTGCCAGAACGATTTCGGGTGCCGCTCGATCGGATCCTGGATGCCCGCGCGCATGCCTGGTTCCTCCGTCGCACAGCCCGGGAGCAGGCAGGCGCTGACGATGAGGATCGCGGTAAAAAGACGTTTCTTCATGGGGATGACGGGCAGCAGCCATCACGGAAAGTCTCTGTTTGGCAAGCCAGACGGCGGGGGCAGGCTTTCGTCCGGAGGTGAAAAGAACTGTCATCTGTCCGCCGTGCCGCTTGCCAGCAAAGCTCGCAGCCACTAGGCTCGCCGCCCTTTTCCCACATGAGCACCACCGCCCGTCCCCAAGCCAAACGCGCCGCCTCGACCAAAAACGGCACCAGCCTGCAACGCGCCCACTCGGCGCTGGTCACCGATGGCTACGAACGCGCGGCCAGCCGGGCCATGCTGCACGCGGTTGGTTTTGCGAGGGAGGATTTCAAGAAATCGCAGATCGGCATCGCCAGCACCTGGAGCATGGTGACGCCGTGCAACATGCACATCGACCAACTCGCGCGGCAGGCCGAGGCGGGCGCGAATGGCGCGGGCGGCAAGGCGGTGATCTTTGGCACGATCACGATCTCGGACGGCATCTCGATGGGCACCGAGGGGATGAAATATTCGCTCGTGTCGCGCGAAGTGATCGCGGACTCGATCGAAACGGTGATGGGTTGCGAAGGCTTCGACGGCTTGGTGGCGATCGGGGGCTGTGACAAGAACATGCCGGGCTGCCTGATGGCCATGGCGCGGCTGAATCGCCCGAGCGTGTTCGTTTACGGCGGCACGATCCTGCCCGGCTGCATCACCGGCATCCTCGCCGAGAAGCGGCTGCGCAAGGAGCGCCGCGAGATGTTCGTAGACAAAAAGCTCGACGTGGTGAGCTGCTTCGAAGCGGTCGGTCAGTACGCCAACGGCGCCATGGACGACCGCGAACTGGCTCTGGTGGAGGAAAAGGCGATCCCGGGCGCGGGTTCGTGCGGCGGAATGTACACCGCCAACACGATGGCCAGCGCGATCGAGGCGCTGGGCATGTCGCTGCCAAACTCCAGCGCGCAGAACGCCATCTCCAAAGAGAAGGCGGCGGATGCGCGCGAGGCGGGCGTGGCCGTGCTGAACCTTCTCAAACGCGGCATCTGCCCGCGCGACATCATGACCAAGGAAGCGTTTGAGAATGCGATCACCGTGGTGATCGCGCTCGGCGGTTCGACGAACGCGGTGCTGCATCTGCTCGCGATGGCGCATTCCGCCGGCGTGAAACTGGGACTCGACGATTTCACCCGCATCGGCAAACGCGTGCCGGTGCTCGCCGACCTCAAACCGAGCGGTCGTTATTTGATGAGCGAACTCATCGCGATCGGCGGGCAGGCTCCCTTGATGAAAATGCTGCTCGATGCCGGTCTACTGCATGGCGACTGCATGACGGTGACGGGCAAGACCGTGGCGGAGAATCTCAAGCGCGTGAAGCCTTACCCGAAGGATCAGGACATCGTGCGTCCGCTGAGCAACCCGATCAAAAAAGACAGCCACCTCGTGATCCTCCGCGGCAACCTCGCGCCCGACGGCGCCGTGGCGAAGATCAGCGGCAAAGAGGGCCTCACCTTCACCGGCAAGGCGATCGTTTTCGAAAACGAACAGGACGCGCTCGCCGCGATCCTCGATGGCCGTGTGAAGAAAGGTCACGTGATCGTGATCCGCCACGAAGGTCCCGTGGGTGGACCCGGCATGCGCGAGATGCTCAGCCCGACGAGTGCGGTGATGGGCAAGGGCCTCGGCAAGGACGTGGCGTTGATCACCGACGGACGCTTCAGCGGCGGCTCGCACGGATTTGTGGTCGGTCACATCACACCCGAAGCGGCGCTCGGCGGCCCGCTCGCCGTGGTGCGCAACGGCGACCCGATCACCATCGACGCGAACAAACGCGTGCTCACGCTCGATCTTCCGGCAAAGGACATCGCCGCCCGCCTCGCGAAGTGGAAGGCGCCCGCACCGACCTACACCCGCGGTGTGCTCGCCAAGTACGCAAAGCACGTAAGCACGGCCAGCCTCGGTGCCGTGACGGACTGAACGGATTCGACCCTCACATCCCGCGCGTGCGGAGCTGCCGCCGGAGGATCGCGAAGAGTCCGCAGAGCAATGCAAACGAGGAGCCAAGCAGCACGAACGTGTTGAAGGCGTAAACGCTGAAGCCGATGGACCTCAATTTGCCGCCGAGCAGTACGTGGAAGCGTTTCTCGGGGCTGAAGAATGGATTGACGATCTGGTTCTGCCGGTAGTCGCTCTGTTCGGTCTCGGCCTTGGCGACGAGATCGGAGACTTTTTGGTTGGTATAGAGGCGGTCGGCGGTGACGCCGGTCGCTTTGCTCTTCAACCCGCCCGTGTCGAGCGCGCCGCCTTCGATGACGCGGTCCACGCGGCGCATGCGCTTTTCGAGTTCGATCTTCGAGCCACTTTCCATGCCGCTGACCATGGCCAGCGTGTCCTTGAGATCTTCGAGGCGCGCGACGTCCGCCTCGGTCCGCGGCTTCTTCGCCACGAGCGCGTCGATCTGGTCCTGGAGCAAGCCTTGCCGGACGGCGAGCGGGTTGAGCTTCGCCTGCGCCACGATCAGCGCTTCGTAGCTGTAGTGCGTGGCGATGAAGCGGGAGATCATCGGTACGCGCAGCGCGGCGTCGTTGCGCGTGGCGGCGCCGGCGGCCTCGGGGTGCGTGCTGAACCAGCTCTTGAAGGTGTAGATCAGGTTCAGGTTGCGGTTCATCTCGTCGTATTTGATCAGCGCGCCGCCGAAGATGAGCTGCGGGATGAGCACCAGCGGCACGAAGTTCGCCGCGGTCTTGGCATCGGCGACCATTGAGGAAATGAAGAGCCCGAGGCTGGTGCCGCTCGCGGCGGTGATGAACATCCACGCGAAGTATTCCCAAAACATCCCGCGGATCTCGAGGATCGAGTTGCCGACGACGACGAAGAGCGCGCATTGCACGGCGGAGAAAAGCGCGAGCGTGCTAAATTTGGCGAAGATGTAATACGGCAGCCGCACGTCGAGGTTGCGCTCGCGATGCAGCACCACGCGGTCGCGGATGATGTCGTCCACGCTGTTCATCAGCGCGAGGAACATGGCGACGAGCAACGAGATGAAGATGTAGGTCGGAATGTGGAACGCGCTGGCGAAGTCGTATTTGCCCGACTCATCGTCCGTGAAATAAAGCGCCCAGCCGATGAGCGCCGCGAGCGCGGGCGGCACGATGGTGGTAATGATCAGGTTGCCGCGGTTGCGGAATTTCGCCACGAACGCGCGCTGCATCAGCGTGCGGATCTGCGTCCACTCGTCGCGCCAGCGAATCGCTTGCCGGCGCCGCACCGGCGCTTCCGTGGGGAGCGGCAGCGGAGGGGTGACGGGCTTCCGGAGGTTGACGAATTTCGTTTCAAGCAAGAGCCGGTAAGCGTCGAATTTGTCGCGCCAATAATCCGGCGAAAACCGGCGCGCGGGCACGAGCTGGCCCTGCGAATTTTCCTCGAAAATGACGTCGCCGCTCAGGTCACGTAGCGGCGTCTCCAGCACGTCGAAGATGAACTCCGGCCGCGTGGTGCCGCAGGCCGGGCAGCCGCCGAGATCGGTGCCGAAGTGCTGCTCGTGCTCCGCCGTGGCGAAGTAGGCGAGCATCTCGCTCGGCGTGCCGTAGAAGACCATGCGCCCGCCTTTGTCGAGCAGTAGCGCCTTGGAAAACATCTGGAATATCTTTGACGTGGGCTGGTGGATCGTGACGAGCACGATCTTGTTGTGCGCCATCGAGCGGACGATCTCGATGACGTGCTCGCTGTCCTTGGAACTCAGCCCGCTCGTCGGTTCGTCGAAGAGAAACACGTCCGCGCCGGAGACCATGTCGAGGCCGATGTTCAGCCGTTTGCGTTCGCCGCCGGAGAGCGTCTTCTTCATCGGCGTGCCGACGACATTCGCCCGGCGCTCGCTCAGCCCGAGCTCGGTGAGCCGGCCTTCGATGCGGCGCGCGCGGTCGCGACCCGTGAGGTGCGGCGCGCGGATCGCCGCGGCGTAGCTCATGTTTTCCTCGATGGTGAGGTGATCGTCGAAGGCGTCGTCCTGCGGGATGTAGCTGATGAAGCGCTTGAGCGATTCGTGATTCGTGTAGAGCGGCTGACCATTGAGCAGGATCTCGCCTTGTTGCGGCGCGAGTTGACCAGCCATGACGCGGAGCAGCGTCGATTTTCCACAGCCGCTCGCGCCCATCACGCAGACCATTTCGCCGCGGTTCACGGTGAAGCTGATGCCATCGAGCGCGACGTCTTTTTTCCGAAAACGATGCACGATGTCGCGGACCTCGAGCTGCGAGATGATGTTCCGCTCCTCCTCGATGATGCGCTCGGAAAAATTGCAACGAAGCACCTGGCCGGTGTCGATGCGGATGGTGTCGCCGTCCTTGAGTTCGGCAGTCTGCCGCACCGGCACGTCGCCGACCATGATCGGCCGATCCGCCTGGATGACTTCGAGCTTCCCGACGCGATTTTCGTAGTCGCAGAGGATCTTCAGCAGCACCTCGCCGCCCGTGCCGGGTGAAAGAAGGATATCGTCTTGCTCCAGCCGCGACGGGTTGTTCGAGACCAGGTAGCCGCTCTTGTAGGCCTTGAGCTGGAAGCGTCCGCCGAGCGCGCGGGCGCGGCGGCGCAGGTCGTTGAGCGGCAGCTCGGAGCTGTTGTGAAAGACGATCTTGTCATCGAGCGTCGCCTCGACCGTGGTATTGGGTCGCAGCGCCACGCCGTTGAGGAGCGCGTCCACGTTCTTGAGCGCGCGCACCTGCACCTTCAGCCCGAAGCGCACCTCCAGACACGACTCGCGCGACCGCACGCGCTCGAGCTCCACCTCGTCGTCGTTGTCGATGCTCAGATAGACCTGCGTGATCGAGACGTTTTTCTTCGCGTTGAAATAAAACGCGAGGTCCTGATACGTGAGCACTTGCTCGCCGAGCACGATCCTTTGCCCCGAATACACACGGCAAAACGCCCCTGGCCCGAGCGGCCGTCCGCGCACCACGATGCCCTTGGTGCTTTTGTTCTTGAGCAGGATGAGATCGTGATAACGAAACGCCACGAGCCGCTCATTGCCTTCGAGGCCTTTCAGCTTCACGTCCGCCGAATTATTTCCCCCAAAGGTCAGCGACTCCAGCGGCGACTGCCCCTGCTGGTAGATCCCTTTGTCCGAATCCTCCGCCGCATTGAGCTGATAGACGATGTCGATCGCCTGCGCCGCCATGCCGAGCTGGGTCATGAACGAGTAGAACGTGACGACCTGCGAACGCTCCATGCCCGCCTTGGAAATGAGGTCGTAGAGCTGGACGCCGAGCATCACCTTGCGCTCCGTGCTGAGCTCGGCGGCGAGCTTGGTCGCCATCGCATTGAGGTCTTGGTTTTCGTTCAGCGCCTGGCGGAAGAGCTTGCGCAGGTCGGAGTACATCGCCTCCGGGTAGTCGTAGCGCAAAAAGCCGAGTGAGGAGTCGATTTCCTCCTCCAGGACCTCGCCGTGCGCCTTTGAAAAAGCCGCGAGCACCTGGATGAGGAGGGGCAGCAGATTCGCATTTTCCGAGGGCGCGAGGCGCTTGCGAAACAACCGATTTCCCGCACTCTCCGCCCGCTGCTGCAGCCGGGCGAGGACCGGGCTAGCTTGAATTCGTTCGCGGAGTTTGGTGGCGAGGCCGTTGGTGAGGATGCTCATTCGTGATGCCTCCCGCGCCGGGCGCGAGGAGTAGATGGAAAAGCCACCGTACGCAGCGCGCGGCGGTTTGTCGATTTCGGGCGGAATTTCGCTGGGCTACGGGTCTTCGCCATGGAGGCGATTTTCTGCCATACTCCCCGCAAATGCGATTGCTCGTAGTTGAAGACGAAAAAAAGATGGCTGCGTATTTGCGCCGAGCGTTTCTCGAAAATGGTCACACCGTCGAGGAGGTTTACGACGGCGAAGAGGCGCTCTCACTTGCCTTGCAGCAGCGCTACGACGCCATTGTGCTCGACCTCAATCTGCCGCGTCGCAATGGCCTGAGCGTTTTGCGCCAGCTTCGTGCGAGTGGCAGCGCGACGCCGGTCCTGATTCTCTCCGCGCGTGGACAGGCGGATGACCGGATCGGAGGGCTGAATCTCGGGGCGGATGATTATTTACCCAAACCCTTTTCGATGGACGAGCTGCTCGCTCGCGTTGCGGCTCTGCTGCGTCACACGCAGCCGGGAAAGCAGACCGTCCTCAAGGTGGCCGACCTCACTCTGGATACGCGGGCGCAAATCGCCAGCCGCGCCGGCAGGTCAATCGACCTGCCGATGCGCGAATTTGGCTTGCTGGAGTTTCTCGTCCGGTGCGCGGGGCGAACCCTTTCGCGCGCGCAGATTCTCGAGCACGTCTGGGGCTACCATTTTGATCCGGCGACCAATGTGGTGGATGTCTATATTCAGCGGCTGCGGCGAAAGGTGGATGACCATCACCCCGAGAAGCTGATTCACACCGTGCCTGGCCTCGGCTATCGCCTCGAGATCGAGCCATGAAACATTGGACCCTCCGCCTTCGGCTCGCGTTTTGGTCGGTGTTATTCTTCGCCGCGGCCGTCGTGCTCATGGGTGCCTTTACGCTTCTGCTGGTGCGCCGGCAGCAGGTCCGCGCGCTTGATTTCGAACTGCTCGCCGAATCCCGCGCCGTGTTTCACGAACTCGCCGAGCATGGTCCCGCCGGCGTTGCGCATGGCATTTTTCTCCTGGACAAAAGCACCCGCTGGGTCGTCCTCGGCCCCGATGGGCAAACACTTTCCTTTTCGCCAGATTTGCGCGTTGAAGACTTCGCGCAAGCGGTCTCCGGTGCGCAAACCGTCGGTGCGTGGCGGGTGGTAGCGGCGACGGAAAATGGCTACACCGTTCGGCTGGCGCGTGATTTTTCGGACGTGGATTCCACGGTTGCCGATGTCCGTCGCGCCTATTTGCTCACGCTGCCAATTCTGTTGCTCTTCGTCGGTGGCGGGGCGTGGTGGTTCGTGCGCTCCGCGTTGCAGCCGGTGCGCGAGATCAGCGCCGCCGCCGAGCGGATCAGCTCGGAGCATCTCGACGGACGGCTCCCGCTGCCTGCGCGGCGGGATGAACTCGGCCAGCTCACGAATATTCTGAACCAGATGCTCGATCGCCTCGAGCGCGGTCACACCCAGGCGGTGCGTTTCACGGCGGATGCTTCGCACGAGCTGAAAACGCCGCTCGCGCTCATCGCCGCCGGGCTCGAGGAATTGCTTCGCCGCCGCGACCTCGCGCCCGAAGTCATCACGACGCTCCGCAGCCTGCTGGAGGACAATCGCCGGCTCGGCGCCGTCTGCCAGGATCTCCTCGTCCTGGCCCGCGCCGATGCCGGAAGTCTCGCGCTCGACCGCGATCTGCACGACCTTCGCGCGCTCACCGAGGCGGCCGTGGAAGATGCGCGCATCCTCGGCGAAGGCGACGAGCTTGCTTTTGAAGTGGAGCTTCCGGCACACGCCGAGGAGCTTGTGGACGCCCGCTATTTCACCCGCATCCTCCTCAATCTCCTCAGCAACGCGGTGAAGTACAACCACCAGCGCGGCTGCGTGCGCGTCGAACTTACCATGGAAGATGAGCGGTGGTCGCTGACCATCGGCAATACCGGCCCGGGGATCGCGCCCGAGTTTCAGCCGCGACTCTTTGAGCGTTTCTTTCGGGTGGATAACTCCGCCCTCGTGCCCGGCCATGGCCTCGGTCTCAGCCTCAGTCGCGAACTCGCCCGCGCCCACGGCGGCGATCTCGCGATGATCGGCTCCTGCGCGGAGTGGACGATCTTCCATCTCACGCTCCCGCGCCTCGCCGAGGAAGCAGCGCCGCCCTTCGCGGTCGCGGAGGAAAGGATGGACTCTCCGTCCTTCGCGTCAGCGCTCGCCGACGCGGCATCCTGAAAGGATTAAGGGTCACCGCCAATCGGCAATCTTAGAGGAAGAATGCCACCTATCTGCATTGTCATGAGAATGTCGTTGCCTCGGCTCAATTAAGGCCGTTTCTAACACACCTATGATCTCCCTGAACGTCAACGGCCAAACCTATCAGGTGAATGTGACGGATACCAGCACGCCGCTTCTGTGGGTGCTCCGCGACATTCTCGGACTCACCGGAACCAAGTATGGTTGCGGCAAAGAAATCTGCGGCGCCTGCACGGTGCTCGTGAATGGGGTCGCGCAGACGAGCTGCCAGATGGATGTGAGCTCGGCGGTCGGAAAAAAGATCACCACGATCGAGGGGTTGGCTGCTTACCCATTGCCGGACAATCCCACGCCCCCGCCGGGCTTGGGGGAAAAGCTTCAGGCTGCTTGGGTGAACAACCAGGTGCCGCAGTGCGGCTATTGTCAGTCGGGGTGGCTGATGGCGGCGGCGGATTTGTTGACGCACAAACCGCATCCTGCACCTGCGGACATCAACGAAATCAAAAACATCTGCATTTGCGGAACCTACCAGCGGATTCGCGCGGCGATCCTCGACGCGGCCAATAGCTGAATCAACCGGAGCCACTCCCCATGAACGAATCTTCCATCAAACTGGCCGACACGCTGGATCGACGTCAGTTCTTGAAAGCCGCGGGCGGCCTGCTGCTCGCGATCACGCTCGACGGCGCGACGAACCGCTCGGTCGCGGAGGGTGTGGTTTCGACGGGCATCACGACGTATCTGGCGATCGGCGCGGATGAAATCGTCACGGTCTATGTCGGCGGCGGCGAAATGGGGCAGGGGATTTACACCGGCCTCGCGATGGCCGCCGCGGAAGAACTGAAGGTGGACTGGAGCGCGGTGCAGGTGCAGCCGATCACGGCGGCATCTTCGTGGCTTTCCGCGGGCAGCGGCGGAATCCGTTCGCGTCTCCCCACTTTTCTGAAAGCCGGAGCGGCTGCGCGGGAAATGCTCATCAGCGCGGCGGCGACGCAGTGGGGCGTGAATCGTACGCTTTGCCAGGCGGCGAATGGTGCGGTGACGAACACGGACACAGGCGACACGCTCACCTACGGCCAACTTGCGCCTGCCGCGGCGCTTTTACCGGTGCCCGCCGCGCCGCCGCTCACACCGGCGAGCCAGTATCAGATCATCGGCACGCCCGCGCAGCGCGTGGACCTTCCGCCGAAGACCAATGGCGCGGCGAAATACGGCGTGGACACATTCATTCCGGGCATGCTTTTCGCCTCGGTGAAGCACTCGCCCGTGATGGGCGGCGTGCTGAATTCCACGCCGACGAAACCCAGCGGTTCGATTGCGCTCGTCCCTCTGCTCCCGTTGGTCAATGGCGTGCTCGGAACCGTGGCGAATGCCGTGGGAGTCGTCGCGACGAACACGTATCAGGCGATCAACTACGCGAACAGCGTCTCCGCCACGAAGTGGACGGCGCCCACGACGGCGAACCTCATGGACAACACCGTCCAACTCGCGCAGGCGAAGCAGCTCTTGGGACGCGGCACGCCTTACATCGCGGAGCAAATCGGCGACGTGGACGCCGGGCTGGCCAGCGCGGCGACGACCGTCGATGCGACCTACACCTTTCCCTACCTCGCGCACTGCTGCATGGAAGTGATCTCCTGCACCGTGAAGCTCACCGCGACGACCTGTGAAATCTGGGCGCCCACGCAGGCCCCGAACACGACGCTGAACACCGCGGCGCTCGTCTCAGGACTGCCGAAAACGAGCATCACGATCCATCCCACTTTCATGGGCGGCGGCCTCGGGAGAAAGTTCGAGCAGGACTACATCAGCCAGGCGATCCAAATCGCGAAGGGACTGCCGGTGGCGAATTTCGGCACGCCGGTGAAAATGATCTGGTCGCGCGAGCAGGACATGGCGAACGACCAGTTCCGCCCGATGGCGATGATCCGCATTCAGGCCGGCGTGGACGCCGATGGAAATGTGACCGCGTGGAAATGCCGCCACGTCTCGCCCTCGATCTCGAAGCAGCGCGGCGCCACGCTCGGCGCAAAGGGTGACGCGAATGCGACGGAGGGCAGCACGGTGCTGCCCTACGCCTTCGGGAGTCGGCTCGTGGACTATGTCGTGCATCCCTCGCCGATTCCCGTCGGCTACTGGCGTTCCGTCGGCTATTCGCTGAACGCCTTTGCCGTGGAAAGCATGATGGACGAACTCGCGCTCGCCGCCGGCTTGGACGGGCTTGAATTCCGCCAGAATCTTCTGGCGAACAGCACCGATCCGCTGGCGGCCCGCACGCTCGCCTGCCTGAACGACGCCGCGGCGAATGCCGGCTACGTCCCGTGGGCCACATCGCCTACGACCGCCTTCGGCATCGCCGTGACCATGGCCTTTAACACCATCGTCGCTGAATGCGCGTACATCTCCGCCACCGCCACGAGCATCAAAGTGCTGAACGTCGCCTGCACCGTGGACTGCGGCACCGCGGTGAATCCGGATTCCGTCGAGGCGCAAATGCAGGGTGGGATTTTCCACGGCCTGAGCGCCGCGCTGTGGGGGCAGGTGAAATGGACGGCTGGGAAACCTGGCGCATCGAATTTCAACAACTACCGCGTGCTGCGGATGAACGAAGCGCCGAACATCACCGTGAACATCATCAACAGCGGCGCCCCAATGAGCGGCTGCGGTGAGCCCGGCGTGCCGCCCATCGCGCCCGCGGTCGCCAACGCCTTCGCGAAGATCACCGGCAATCGCGTGCGCACGCTGCCCTTCTTCCCCGGCGCAAGGATGGACGGAATCTGACCCGATTCGGACCGCCATGAAAACCATCCAGGCCATCGTGGAACTAGCGAGCGCAGCGCCTGTCGGCGAAGTGCTCGCGATGGCGACCGTGATGAAAGTGCGCGGCTCCGCCTACCGCCGCCCCGGCGCGCGGATGCTCGTGAATGCTGCGGGCGAATCCGCCGGGATGATCAGCGGCGGCTGCCTGGAAGACGACGTGCGCGAACGCGCCGCTGTCGTGATCGCGACCGGCAATCCCGTCCTCGTGACCTACGATTCCACCGCGCCCGAGGACATCATCTTCGGCCTCGGCCTCGGCTGCAATGGCATCGTCCAAGTGCTCATCGAACCGCTCACCGCTGGCGACGAAAATGGCTTGCTGGCCTTCCTCGCCGCGTGCGTCGCCCGACGCCAGATGGGCCGCATCGCCACGGTCTTTCAGTCCGACCACCTGGCGCTCGGCGCGCGCGTGTTGCGCTGGCCGGATGGTCGGGTGACCTCGAGTTGCCGCGATGCCGCGGTCTCCGCTGCGCTCGTCAAAGCGCTGCAGGAAAACGCTGCCCGCCGCAACGCCGTGCGCGGCATCGATCTGCCGGACGGCAGCAACGCGGGAGTGCTCATCGAAACGGTCGCGCCGCCCGTCCCCTTCACGATCTTCGGTGCCGGCGACGACGCGATCCCGCTCGCGCAAATGGCAAAGCTCGTTGGCTGGCATGTGACTGTCGTTGATGCCCGACCGGCCTACGCCACGCGCGAGCGTTTCCCAAGTGCGGACGCCGTCCACTGTCTGCGGCCCGAGGCGCTGTCCGCGAGCCAGCAAGTCGTGTTTCCGCCCGAGTCCATGATCATGATCATGACGCACAATTTCACGCACGACCTCGGACTGCTCCGCGTGCTCGCACCGCGTGCGCTGCGCTACATCGGGATCCTCGGCCCGAAGTCGCGCACCCAGCGCCTGATCGACGATCTCGCGGACGAGGGAGTCACTTTTCCCAGCGAAAATCTCTCCCGCCTCCACGGCCCCGCCGGTCTCGACATCGGCGCGGAGACTCCCGAGGAGATCGCCGTTTCCATCATCGGCGAAATGCAGGGCGTCCTCTCGCAGCGCGCAGGCGGCGCGCTCCGCGACCGCAACGCACCGATCCACGATCCCGCGGACCAGTCCTTCACCATCGCATGAGCGTCGGTATCGTCATTCTGGCCGCAGGCGAATCAGCGCGCATGGGAGCGCCCAAGCAGTTGCTTGAGTTTCGAGGAGCCACGTTGCTGCAGCACGCGATCGATTGCGCGCGCTCGATTCGCAATGCGCCGGTCGCCGTGGTGCTCGGTGCGCATGCTGAACAAATCCAGATGCATCTCAAAGGCGCCGATGTCCTCGTCGTGGAAAACCCGGAATGGAGCGCTGGCATGGGCGGCTCCTTGCGCGTGGGTTTGAATGCATTGCTCACCGCACATCCCACGCTCTCCAGCGTCCTCTTTCTCGTCTGTGATCAGCCGCTCATTACCGCGGCTGCCCTTGGCAACCTCATCGCCGCGCAGGAACGTACCGGCCACGTGATCGTGGCCTCGGAGTACGACGGCATCCTCGGTGTGCCTGCGCTTTTCGGGCGCGAATTGTTTCCGCAATTGCTCGCCTTGGGCGGGGGCGAAGGTGCGCGGCAGGTGATTGCAGCGCGTCGCGATTTTGCGATCGGTGTGCCCTTTCCCGATGGCACCGTGGATATCGACACGCCCGTCGATTACGCCCGCCTGCGCAGCGCTCCCGACGATCTTCCCCTCCTCACCCTCGTATGAAACTCACGCACCTCCTCCCGCTGTTTCTTTCCCTCGCGGCTGCGCATGCGGCCACGCTTCAAGTCACCTCCACCACCGTCGCGGACGGCAACCCCGGCTCGCTCCGCGCGCAGGTCGCCGCAGCGGCGAGTGGCGACACGATCGAGATCACCGCGACGGGAACGATCGCGCTCACCGCAGGCGAGATCCTCGTGACTGGAAAGGATCTTGAAATCGTCGGCCGCCCCGGCGCGGGCAGCCTGACTATCACGACGAATGCGACCTCCCGCGCGCTCCACTTCATCAACACGAACACCGTCATCACCGGCATCACTTTTGACAACTGCAAAGGCATGCCCGGCGACGTGGACACGGGCGGCGCGATCGCCGTGGACAACTTCTCTCAGGGCGGTACCGGGAATTACACGATCATCGAAGACTGCACGTTCACGAACAACCAGTCCGGCTGGGGCGGTGCGGTGGACATCTTCAATGGCGCCCTGTGGATGTCGGGCTGCACCTTTTCCGGCAACACCTGCACGGGCCTCGCCTTTAGCACGAATGGCGGCGGCGGTGCGCTAAGCCTCGGGCCAACCTGGGACTCGGCGATCCAGAACTGCACCTTCTCCGGCAATACGCAGAACGGAGCCGCGACCGGCCAGCCTGGCGGCGGCGCGATCTACAACTACGGCGCGGGCCTCGCAAATCCGCCGACCGTCACTGTCGAGCACTGCACCTTTGTCGCTAACGTGGATGCAGCCGGCGCGGCCGGCGCGATCCGCGGGAACTACACCGCGAGCTACCACACGGCTGCGGCGCTGAAAAACTGCCTGCTCGTGAACAACAAGGCGCCCGCCACCGCGCTGAAAAATTTCGCCGGCAATCCCACGGGCCTGCTCACCGCGAGCTACACCTCGCTCGGCGGCAACGTCACCGACGAGTCGGCGACGAGCGCGCAATTCATGGCTGCGGGCGTGGACAAGCCGGGCAATGCTGCGGTCGTTCCGACCGTCTCCGCCACGCTCGCGCTCAATGGAAGTGTGACCACCAAAACGCACGCCATCACCCGCGGTTCGCCGGCGCAGCGCGTCGGTCTGGATTCCAGCGTCGCGGTCGATCAGCGCGGCGCCCCGCGGCATACGATTACCGACGCCGGTGCCTTCGAACTGATCGAGCCGGAGTTGAGTGTGACAGTCGCGGCGGCGCCGCTCGGCGAAGGCGCGACGCTCGCCTTCGGCTCCACGCCTTTTGACGCCCCCATCGTGCGAGCCGTCACGCTGACCAACAGCCAGACGAGCGACTTTGCTGGACCGTTGGCGCTCGGCAGTGTCGCCGTGCCGCCAGGCTTCGCCGTCACTGGATTCCCGGCGAGCACCCTCGCCAACGGGCAGTCCGCGATCTTCAACATCACTCTCACTGGGGCAAATACCGGCCTCTTCAACGTCCCGCTGATTTTCACGGGGAACGATTCGTTTGACCCGAGCCTTGCGCTCGCGGCCGTGGGA
>JBAVML010000386.1:0-2112 GCA_049690035.1 Chthoniobacteraceae bacterium | reverse complement strand
GGCAAAGCAGTTAAATGGAACGTTGCGTCTCATGAGTGAGCTGGGGCGCGGCACGCGGGCTGAGCTATGGCTCCCCGTATCGACCGTAGCCGCGAAAACGCGCCCGCAGGAATTAGTCGAGGGCAGCGACGCGCAGACTGTGCCCAGGATTAAAGTTCTCGTCGTCGACGATGACGCCCTGATCGCAATGAGCACCGTTGATATGCTGGAGGATCTTGGTCACGAAGTGATCGTGGCCAACTCTGGAGCGAGAGCCCTAGAGATCTTTCGCAAGGGCCAGGTGGTCGATCTACTGCTCACCGACTATTCAATGCCGAAAATGACCGGTGTGCAGCTCGCACAGGCAGCGCGGGAACTGCAACCAAATCTGCTCGTCTTGTTGGCAACCGGCTACGCGGAATTGCCGAGCGGTTCTGAAATTGATGCTGTTCTCTTATCGCGGCGCTTAGGTCAACAGCATTTACGTGAGGCGATCCTGTGAAGAGCGATCGTCGTTCGGAAGTCGGATTGACCGAGCCGAAGCTCGATTATCGGTTATTCCTAGCCGAAACACTGTTCTCTCCGCTCTGTGAACAAGTCACGAGCATGTCACGGCAATGGAAGCCCTGGTAACACAATGTGGACGGCGCATTGGCTGAATGCTTTGCAACAGCATCAACGAGTTTACCAGAAGCCCCGCTCCGGCTGGAACACCTTGTTGTCCGACGACGAATCTCTTTCCTTCTACCGTTTGTTCGTTCTCTTGCAGCACCGCTTCATAGCTTCGATCGCGATCTTCTGCCGGTCCGCATCGTTCTCTTCGCGGTAGCTATCCGGCTCCGCATCATGGCTTTCGAAGCACGGGGCTCAATGCCGGTAGCACGAAATCTCCCATAGCCTCGGTCTCCGGCAGAGACAGCTCCATCACCTTCGCGGTTTAATCCTTTTCTGGCCGGTTATGCAGCAGAGGGACGAGCAGTCATCTCTGCGGCGACGTTGCTATTGCTGAATCGGAAGCACTCACCGGTTACCATCATGCGGTGCATGATGACCGCCAGTTTGCGGGCAACAGCGATGCATGCTTTTTTCCAGCCGCTGCGCTTTTTGATGCGCAGGCCCCAGGCCTTAAGCGCCGAGAAACTCTTGGTTCGTGCCAGGACAACGCCGGCAGCTTCGAATAGGTAGCTGCGCAGCATGCCGTCGCCGCACTTGCTGATACGGCCGTTAACATCCTTTTGGCCGGACTGATCGCGCCGGCAGGTCATGCCGAGATAGGCGCCGACGGATCGGGATTTTCGAAAGCGCTGAGGATCGCCAATGCTGGCGACGAAGGCGAACGATGTGATCTTGCCGATGCCCGGGATCGTCTGCAGCACCTTGCAATACTCATCCTCCCCGGCAACCAGCTCGATCTCCTTGTCGATGCGCTTGATCTCTGACCCAAGCGTCTGGAGGGTGCTATAAGCAGCACCGATCGACTTGGCGAGGAGATCGTCGGCGAGGATTAGCTCCTTGAGGGCCGGCAGCTTACCTGACGGCAGCACCTTGCCGTACATCTTGAGAATCCCGCGGATCAGGTTGATGCATTCGGTGCGCATGCCGACCAGCTGCTTGCGGACGGTGAGTGCTGTCTGCCGCTTATGACCCTCGATCTCCTTCACGGTGACCTCACGGTACCAGCCGGTCTGCATGATCCTGGCGATACCTTTTGCATCCTTCCTGTCGGTCTTGTTGGGACCCTGCAGCTGCAGGCCCGCCTTGGCGGCTTTGGCGTCAATGCAAATGATTGGTAGCCCCTTCGCTTTCAGGGCGTGGAAGAGCCAGGGCGACAGTGGGCCAGATTCCATACCGATCCTGAGAGCGCCGGCAGCGTGTTCCTGAACGGCAAGCGTCAGAGCGTCCGGCGATGTCGTTACGCTGCCATGCCAGAGCTCTTTGCCCTGATCGTCAACGACGGAAATGTGCGTGTTTGCCTGCGAGACATCAAAACCGGCAAAAGTAGACATGGATTAAACTCCCTGGTTGTTTTGCAACTCGCGGAGTTTACCGAGTTCTGATCACCAGATTCCCGCGCCGCGATAAATCCATGTGGACGGCTTTCCACCCTTCCACCCGAACCAGGGTACTCTATCG
>JBAVML010000385.1:0-4367 GCA_049690035.1 Chthoniobacteraceae bacterium | reverse complement strand
CCCGGCTCGTCACCCGCGACAGCTTGAGCAAATCCTGAATCAGCACCTGCATTCGTTGCGCCGCGTTTTGCATGCGTCCCAGGTAGTCCAGCCCCTGCTCGCCGAGCGCGTCGGAGCACTTCACCTTCAGGCGGTCACCGAAGGCCTGGATCTTCCGCAGCGGCTCCTGCAGATCGTGTGAAGCCACGCTCGCGAAGTTGGCCAGCTCCGCGTTCGAGCGCTCGAGCTGCGCGGCAAAACGCACGAGCTGTTCCTCCGCTTCCTTTCGCTGGCTGATGTCCGAACTGATCCCAACCAGCCCGATGATCCGCCCATCGGTATCGCGCAGCGGCACCTTGCTCGTCTCCAGCCAGTCCTCGTGATCGTCGCGCGGGATCAGTTGTTCGCGATTCAAAAGCGGCTCGCCAGTCTCGAGCACGTACCGGTCGTCCTCCGCAATCTGCTCCGCCACGACTTCGGGAAAATAGTCGGCCACCGTGCGTCCTTCGATGCTTTCCTGATCCGTAAGGCCCAGGTAGCGGCGGTGCGCGGCGTTGTTCAGGATGAAGCGGCCCTTCGCGTCCTTGAGGAAGACGTGATTCGGCATCGTATCCATGATGCTGCTCAGGAGATTGTGCTCCGCAGCCAGCGACTCCTCGGCGCGCCGGCGCGCGGTGATATCGCGGAAGATGACCGAAGCCGCCACAACGAGCGCCGCAAAGGTAAGCACCGCGGCCGCCAGGAGCGCGAGCTTCGTCGTCCCCGCGACGGAATCATTGACCTTCTTTCGGTCCTCGACCGTCGTGCGATGTTCGATTTCGAACTCATCGAGGCTCCGCTTGATCGCCTCCGTCAAATCCTCGCTCGCGTGCGCTTTGAACAGTTGGAGAGCCGCCTCGGCGCCATCCTTCCTGCGCGTTTCGATCTCCACCGTCTGCAGCGCCACACTGCGTTTGAGAAGGTCATAGAGTTCCTCCATCCGCGCCTCCTGGCGAGGCTCCTCCGTGGCCGAACCGCGCAGCGCCTTGAAGCTCTCTCCCAGATCCCGCTGCGCACTTTTGAATCCCTCCAGCCAGCGCTCCTGTCCACTGAAGAGAAATCCTCGCCGCGTACTTTCCATCTCCATGAGCTGTCGCTTCGCCTGCTCCAGGATCTCCAGGACCTCGTGCGCATGGGCCACCCGGTCAGAACTGCGCGCCAGGATCATCGTGCTACGCCACGAGATGACCGCGATGAGCGCGAAGATCAAAAGCAGCGAACCGAAACCGAGCAAGACCTTGCGCCGGATCGAAAAGCGGTGCGGCGCGAATCTGGGGGAAGGCATCGTTGGGCGTGATGGCGGAGGAGGTGGGATTCGAACCCACGGAACCTTTCGGTTCTCCGGTTTTCAAGACCGGCGCATTAGACCACTCTGCCACCCCTCCTTAATACTTTCGTTAAGGCATTTGCACCTATTTTGCAGATCGGATTTTTCGCGTTTACAACCCGATGGAAACACCCCTTTGGCTTTTCGCATGAATTAAATACACGGGTAGGCTAAGTAGTTTACGAAGGCCGCAGTGTGCCGTTTACGGCAGCGGCCGCAAGATTGACGACGCGCGCGTTAAGGTCAACGGAAAGCAGATCAGACGTTCGGTCAAAACCTCGTGCTGCGCCAATCCGTGCCGAGTTCCGCGGCACCAGGACCGCTCGGTGACGCTATCGAAACACCATCAGACACCTCGCGCGTGTCGCCCCATCGCTCACACCAAGGAGCGAAAACGATATCGACACCCCATGCGAAACTTAATAAGGGTTCGCGTTGGCGAGCTGCAAATAGACTGCCCCGTGAGCCGTGTTGGCCTTTTGAGGGGTGTTTCCTTGCGCGATACTGAGAACCTTCGGATGAAACGAATAGAAGAAGATCCACGCGGCGCAGGGTTCGGAGAATGCGATCCTGCCAGGAGAAGCGGGCGAATTTCGGCGGAGAATCCGCCAATCAGGGCGGCACTCGTCTCCGAGGGATCGGATGCCGTCACCGAATCCGTGGAGGCATTGCTCGCTGAGTCTCCGGCGTGCTTCTGCGAAAGGCGCCGCTATCAACCAGGGTCTGCAATTGAGTCACGTCGGGCGGTTCGGGGCGAGGTTTTCGATCCCAATGTCGTTGTGGTCACCCTAGGCCCGCTGCAGACCACCGCGCTTGACGCCATATTCGCCTCGCTCCGATCGGCCTTTTCCGGCTTGTCGGTCTTGGCGATTCCCGTGCAACCAGAATCGTTCGATGTAATGCGAGCACTCGAGAGGGGTGCAGCGGACTTCTTGCTTCCCCCCTTGCGGCGTTGCGAATTGATTCCTCGGTTGCTGCGGCAGACGCTCGTCGCTCGACCAGGCGAGGCGCTCGTGCAGAAGCTCAAAGAGGAGATTGGTCTCAAGCAAATCATTGGTGAAAGCCCGTCACTGCTCGCCGAAATCCGGCGGGTGCCCCGCTTCGCTCACTGCGACGCGACCGTTTTGATTTCCGGTGAATCCGGTACCGGCAAGGAAGTCTTCGCGCGCGCCATCCACAATCTCAGCCCCCGCGCCGGAGGACCCTTCGTCCCCGTCAATTGCGGTGCCATTCCCGAGCATCTCGTCGAGAGCGAGATCTTCGGCCACAAACGCGGTGCGTTCACTGGCGCGTCCTCGGATCACCCGGGACTGGTCCGGGAGGCTGAAGGGGGCACGCTCTTTCTCGACGAGATCGACGGGCTCACGCGCCAGGCGCAGGTGAAGCTGCTTCGCTTTTTGCAGGAGGGGGAATACCGCGCGGTCGGCTCACAGCAAATCGTGCGGGCCAACGTACGGGTCGTCGCGGCGGCGAACGCCGATTTCCGGCAGATCGTCAGCGAAGGAAAATTCCGCGAGGACTTGTTTTACCGGTTGAACGTCCTCACGCTCGCGCTGCCGGCACTGCGGGATCGTCGTGGCGACATCGTGCTGCTCGCTCGCCACTTTCTCGACCGGCAGGCCGCGCTCGCCGGGCAGCCGGCGAAAGAACTCTCGCTCGCCGCGCTCAACCGTCTGCTCAGCTACCCGTGGCCGGGCAATGTCCGCGAACTCCAGAACGTGCTCACGCGAGGCGCCGTTCTAAGCGACCATCCGACGATCGAACCCGCCGACCTCGCGCTGCCCGAAGACGGCGCCAGTACGGACGACGGATCCTTTCAAGTCGTCAAGGCGCGCCTGGTGCAGCGATTCGAGCACGATTTTCTTCAGACTGTTTTGCGTTCCCATCAGGGTAACATCACACACGCCGCGCGGGCCGTGAAAAAGAACCGGCGCGCGTTTTGGGAACTTCTGCGCAAGCACGGTCTGCTCGCCGGCGTGAAGCGCGATTGACCACCCCGCGCACCCCGGCGCGCCACGCGGAAGGTCGCGTGCGCTACAGCTCAATGGCAATTCGCGGCTATTGAGCATCAGCACAAACCGGCAATCTGCTGGCATCTCCGCTGCTTAATATTCGGGATTCGCTCCCGTGCATGCCTTCTGAACTCCAACTCCCCTCTCCTGCTCCGGAGATTCTCGACTATCTTGCCCGGCATCCTGAAGCCCGGGACACAATCGATGGCATCCTCAGTTGGTGGGTTCTCGAGGCGTGCATTCGGAAGTGGGCGCCGAAAATTTCAAATACCGTGGCCTTGCTCGTCGAGCGCGGACTTCTCGAAGAGAGTCAATCCGCCGACGGGCGTCGCTACTACCGCGCTGGGCGAACCCAGCGTCGGGCTCCGCGGAGGGCGCCGGGCCGCGCTCGCCGTCCGGCGCACTGAAGGCCGACAACTTCCGGGAACGGCCTGACATTGGCCTAAACCTAAATTGCGGGAGGGCTCCTTATTTCGAGCTACGCACCGAGCGGAAGATGTTTGCTGAAGAACTTGAGCGTCCGCGTCCGGGAATTCTTTTGCGCGGTGGCGTTGCCGGCATCCGTGCCACCGAGATCGGCACCGGCTAGCGCGGCCCTGATTAACCCGTGCCCCGCGTGTTTGGGTCGGCGTGAGTTCCCAGTTGAGGATTCCCTGGACCACGGCGGCATTTTTGAATTCTGTTGCCGGCACTTTGTCATCCATGCCGTGATGAATCTCGGCAAGGGACAACTTCCCAAGCGTCCCGAGGCCGGATAATACCGGAACAATCGCCCCGAGTTTCGACACTCATCTTCGCGTGATTCGCCGGTTAGGCATAAATATCTGTCAGACTCATCGTCCGTATCGCTGCTCGTCGCCGAAGCACTGGGCCGAGGGGGCGCTGGGGCGATCCTGACAATTGAGATCCAACTCGAAGTTGAACGGATCGCGCGTGCCGATCTGGCACCGGAAGACGGTCTGGACGCCGACGATGGATCATTTCAGAGCGCCAAAGCGCGGATGGTGCAG
>JBAVML010000384.1:0-16185 GCA_049690035.1 Chthoniobacteraceae bacterium | reverse complement strand
GCCTGACCGGGAACATCGTCGCAGCACTGTTTGAGCATGAAACATCGCGTGCTCTGGACCCGCATCTTCACACGCACTGCATCGTCTTCAACGCCACCCACGATGCCGCGGATGCTCGATGGAAGGCGCTGCACAATTACGAGATGCTGGCCGCGCAGAAGTTCGTGGAGAACGTCTATTACCACGAGTTAGCGGGAGCGCTCTGTAGGTTTGGCTACACGGTCGTCAACTCGGCGCGTGGGGATTTCCAGCTCGCGGAAGTCTCAAGAGAACTCTGCGAACGGTTTTCCAAACGGCATCGGGAGATTGATGAGAAGACCCGCGCCTTGCTGACCGCACGGCCTGAAATGGAAGGCATGAACGTCAACGACGTGCGCGAAATCATTGCCCACAATGAACGCTCGAGGAAAATGCGTGCGCTGCCGCGATCGGAGTTGCAACGGCTGTGGTATGAGCAACTCGGCGGCGCGGACCGAGGTGCGATTGCTGCGGCACCTCCGTCCCGCAAGCCCGCAGACGAATCGGCGGAGAGAGACGCAGCCGCGGCAGTTTCCTGGGCCGAAGATCACCTATTCGACCGCCGCTCGGTCGTGCGGGAACATGAGTTGTGGCGGTATGCGCTCGAAATCGCGCGGGGCGCCGCAGTCACATTGGCCGACCTTAAACGCGAGACGGCGCGCCGCGACTACATCCGCGAGGAGGCCGGCAAGATCACGCGGCGGGACGTGCTGGCGCGTGAATGGAACATCGTGCAACTGGCCAAGGACGGTGCTGGAATGCATGCGGCTCTGGTAGCCGGAAGCACGGGCAACATGGAAGATCTTGCGGAGGACCAAACGGCAGCACTCATGAGCATTCTCGGTTCACGAGATTTTGTGACGCTTTTCCGCGGCGGTGCTGGCACGGGGAAGAGCTTCGTCCTTCGCCGGGTACAGGAGGCGTTGCAACGCGCGGGTGGCGTCACGCGCGTGCTCGCTCCGCAACGTCAGCAAGTCCTCGATCTCGCGAAAGATGGACTTGGCGACACGCAAACGGTGGCAGAGTTCCTGACGACGCGCAGCATGCCCCCGCGAGCGGTGGTGGTGATTGACGAAGCCGGACAGATCGGTGCGCAACAAATGCTGGACCTCCTAAAGCTGGTGGAGGCTCGCGGCGGACGTGTGATTCTCTCGGGCGACACACGGCAGCATGGGCCTGTCGAAGCATCCGACGCGCTCCGAGCCATCGAGCGCTACTCCGGTCTCCGCGCCGCCGAGTTGAACGAAATCCGGCGGCAAGATCCCACGCGCGCCACGGAACAGTCGGAACGCGCGCGCATCGCCGAGTATCGCGAGGCGGTGAAAGAGGCGTCGGAAGGGGCACTGGCGGCGTCGTTTGATCGGCTCGATGCGTTTGGCGTCATTGCGCAATGCGCGCCTGACGCTGCCCGAGACGAACTCGCCGCCGCCTATGTCGATCTCGCGGAGAGAAAGGAGTCGGCCATCGTAGTGTCGCAGACTTGGGCCGAGATTGACGAAATCAACGAACGTATTCGGTCGGGGTTACGGGGCCGCAAGCTGCTGGCCGAAGAGGAGCGGGCGATTACCGCGCACAAGCCAGTTGACCTAACGACGGCGCAAAAGCAGGACGCCCGCTTTTATCCTGACGATCATGTCATCGTCTTCAACCGTCGCGTCGGGCGGTGCCAGCGCGGCGACGTCGGCCGTCTCCACGCCATCACGTCCAAAGGCGCGGTAATCGACACTGGCTATTCGCTCCATTGGCTGAAGCCGTCGCAGCTTGACGCGATCAGCGTTTGTAAGCCGCAACGTCTCGCGCTGAGCCGCGGCGACCGTTTGCAGCTCAAAGCTAACGCCGTCGCCGCCGATGGCACCAAGCTGGCGAACGGCGAACTCGTCACGGTCGCGAAAATAAAAGCAGGAGGCGAAATCGTCCTCGCGGATGGGCGCACGCTGCCAGCGAGCTATCGTCAGTTCGTGCGTGGCTACGCCGTCACGTCCTACGGCTCGCAAGGCAAGACAGTCGATCATGTCCTCTTCGCTGACTCGGCGATCCGCGCCGCAACCAACGCCCAACAGTGGTATGTGAGCATTTCGCGTGGGCGCAAGAGCGTCCGCATCTTCACACCGGACAAGGACGGGCTTCGCACCAATGTCGCGCGCAGCGGCGACAGGCCGCTGGCGATGGACCTCAAACCCATCAGGAATCGTCGTGATGCACTCCGCTACATCCTGCTCCGCGGCGCGCGCCGCGGGCGGGCGTTCGCAAGGGCAATCTGCATGGCGTTCACGGCGAAACGCCGCGGACCAGCACGAACGATCAAACCTAGCATCACGCCATGAGCCTCAAACAATTCAGCAAGGAACCTGGCGGTGCCCGAAAGACATCACCGAGCAGCACACCTCCCTGCTGGATGCGAGAGCGGGACCGGGACTGTCTCCGCGTCAAGACAGCGGAAGGCGAGGAGCACCTCTTGCCGTATCAGCATTTCCTCGGCGCGCATTTTCTCCGGCAGAACCAGACGGAAATTCTCACCATCAGTTTCTCGTCGCACTCGATCACGCTCGAAGGTCGGCACCTGGAAGAGATCGTCGCCGCTCTTCAGGAGTATGGCGTCGATTGGATCGCACCGACGACGACGCGTTACGAGAAGCTGCGGGATGAGGACGCGGTGACGATTTTGAAGCTGGAGATCAAAGCCGCTGAATGATTGTAGAATCGTCGTTTTCAGCCATTTTCGACTCCATGTTTTGCGCCCTCGCTGCTACCGTAAACGACGAACATGGAGCTTCTGAAATGCCCTCATTGCCAGACTGCGGTCGATGCCAAAGCCTCCGTCTGTGCGGGCTGCGGCGCCGAGGTCGTCCGTGGCGCGTCCCGGCGCGAACGGTCAACTGCTGGCTGCCTTTTCTCCATCGGAGGGCTCCTCATTTCGCTCCTTTTTGTCGGGCTGCTTCCGCTTTCGAGTTCAAACTACGGCCAAGGGCTCGCCGTCGTCCTTGGACTCTTCGCGGCAGTGCTCGTCTTCAATTTCCTAGGCCGGTTTGCCGCGGGATTGATACTCCGGTCGAAGCTTCGTTTCTTCCGCGACTACCGGCATTGATAGCTGCGTTGACTGACTGACGATGAGATGAGGTCTGGCGCCGGGCGAGGCGGTGCGGCCGGGCCGCGTTCGCGACCAGATATTCCCGTAGCGATCCTCAACGCGCCGGGGCGCGTCTTCGCCGCGTTCCGGCCGCGTTCTTTTCTGATTCTTGTTCGGCAGAAGGTCCACGCTGGCTCTGCTTAGGTTCGCTCGGCAAGCGCGGAGGTTCTTCGCCGGCGAGCAGACGAGCGTAGGCGCTCTCGACTGAACTCGTATCGACGAGCAGTTCACAACCCGGTCGCCCCCAGCGCACAATCCGCAACCATGGATCAGGCACAAGTTTGTGCCTCGTCGCGTAGAGCATCCGCTGCACGAGCTTCACGCTTCCTAGAACTTGAATGAGGAGCTTCTTGGAAAGCACGAGCGGCCGAACGCCATTGACGACGATCGGTCTGAAACTCGGTGGCTGCTCCAACATTCCACCAGCTTAGGTGCTTGGTCGCTACCCCCTGCTCCCGCAGGCGCGCAACCAACAATGGCGGCCGAATCTATCTAGGCGGCAGCGATGCCGTTTTTCTCACTTTTCGGCGAATGCGAAGCCAACGACTTCCGATAGTCCTTGGGCTGCTGAATCTTCCAGTAACGCTCTACTTCCTTCGCTTTCACCAGAGCTCGGTAATGCTTGAAGATTACGTGTGGAGTGTTCCCCATTTCGGCTGCCGTGAGGTTCTCGTTTTTCGTGCGTGCGTAGAAGAAGCTCCCAAAACTGTGCCGCAGCGCGTTGTGAGGCCAAGGCGTAATCGCCGCCTCGTCAGCGAGCTGCTTCAGCTTCTCGCCGAAAGTATCCACATTCGGCGCGACTGGCCCTTCTGCCCGCGCGAGCGGCTTCAACCAAGCCAGCAGGTTGTCCGAGATCGCCACCACACGCCGCTTCCGCGTCTTGGCCTTGGTTCCCATCACGACGACCGTGCGTCCTTCCAGGTCAATCTCGGACCAATCCAGCGCGCAAATTTCCGACCGCCGCAGCCCGCCGAAGAGCCCAATCGCAACGCCGGCAACCATCGCCGCTCGGGTCTCCACCGCCTTACCGAGAAGTGCCCCAGCCTGCTCAACCGTAAGGATGCCGGGCGGCTTGTCGTCCATGATGGGCCGCTCAATCGTCGCCGCCGCGTTCGTCGCGCAGTAATCCCGCTTCACCGCGAAATTGAAGATGGTGGTGAGTGTCACGAGGTAGTTCTTACGGGTGCGCGGAGACCAATCGGTTTCGGCCAGCCAGTCCTCGATGTCGGCACGTTTCAATTCGCTCAAATTAACGTCGCCGAACTCTTCTTTGATCACTTTGAAGTAGCTCTCATACTGCGTGATAGTCCGTGCCTTGCAGTCCTTGAAGGAGCGTCTGTGCTGGATGAACTCGCGCCCGATCTCGGTGAAATTCCGAGTCCCGCCCGCCGGTAAAGCATGCCGTAGGAAGTAATCCACCGCTTCGGTGAGCGAGCGTCCCACCGCGCCCAATCTCTTGAAGGCATTCTGCGCCTCACCAAGCTGAGAAGAAGTGAGGTCGAAGGCGGCGGCGCCGAGTTGCTTCTTTATGGTTTCCTGGCCAAGCTCCGTCGTCTTGAACCCGTCCGCCTGACTATCCGTCCTGCTGTCGCCAAAGATCCAGGATCGAGCTGCATCGAGGGTGGAAAAGTTCTTTTTCAAAACCTTCCCGCCCGTGAATTTCTTGTTGAGCCGGACACGCCAATACTCACGCCCGTTGCCGTTGACCGTCTGGAAAACGGCCACGCCGCGTGGTAGCCTCGCGATTGGTGACCTGGACTTTTTCTCCTGCTTGGCTGGGGCTTCGGTGGCGATCATGCGATAAGTGTCCGCTTTTTGTCCGCCAGCGTCAATGACAGAGTAATACAGCAGGCTCATAACCTGAAGGTCGTAGGTTCAAATCCTACCCCCGCAACCAACTCTCTCGCAGAGGGTTACGTTGCTTCTGTTCCACCGGTTGACACACCAAAAAGGGGTGTGCATGACAAAAGCATGACAAATTCGGGCCGGAAGCGGCCCGGACGGAAAGTAGTCCGTGTGAAATTCGGTTCGGCGCACGTGCCGATTTACCAAGGCTCGGTCCGCGGCGACACGCGGTTCACGGTCTCTTTCTATCAGAATGGTCGCCGCATTCGGCGGACCTTCGATTCCCTCGCAAAAGCGACAGAAGAAGCGCGCACGGCGGCGATGAAGATTCAGCAGGGCCTCGCGGAGGTGGCAGACATGCGCGTTGCAGACCGGCAGAATTACCACGCAGCCACGTCCCTACTCGAAAATATTTCGGTTCCACTGGTCGCCGCGGTCGAGGAATACGTGCGCTGCCGTGAACTGCTCGGCGGCTCACCGTTGCTGTCCGCAATCGAGGAACACGTCCGCCGGACAAACGGGCTCCGCATGGGCGTGAGCGTGGCGGATGTGGTGAAGGAGTTCATGGCAGCAAAAGAGGAGGACGGCGTGAGCAAGCGCTACCTCGCGCAGCTCCGCAGCGATCTAAATCGGTTCACGGAGTTCTTCCGCTGCCCGATCCTCCATGTGAAATCCGAGCAGATCGACGAATGGCTGCGCAGCCTTAAGGTCTCGCCACGCACACGCAACGGGACACTGACCTCCGTGCGCACGCTGTTCTCGTTCGCCAAGAGCCGGTCGTATCTGCCGAAGAACGAAATCACCGAAGCCGATGCACTGAACAAATCGAAGGTCGGCGACACCGACACCGTGATCTTCGAGCCCGCGGTGATGCGCAAACTCCTGAACGCGGCGTCACCGCAACTCATCCCCTTCCTCGCCATCGGCGCCTTTGCTGGTCTGCGTTCGGCGGAAATCGCGCGGCTTGAATGGAGCGCGATCAACTTCGAGCGCGGCATCATCGAGATCCGTGCGGGTCAGGCGAAGACAGCATCCCGCCGCATCGTGCCAGTGAGCGAGAATCTCCGCGCCTGGCTCACGCCGCTCGCGCGCACCGGCCCGGTGATCCACACGCCGGAACTTTACCGGGACGTGTCCGCGCTTGCGGCCAAACTTGGCATCGACTGGCCACGCAACGTCCTGCGCCACTCATACATCAGCTACCGGCTCCCCATCGTGAAGAGCGCCGACGCTGTGGCGCTGGAGGCAGGAAATTCCCCCGCCATCATCTTCAAGCACTACCGGGAGCTTGCGACGGAGGAGCAGGCTCGGGAGTGGTTTGCGATCCATCCTTAGCCGGGAGCCTTTTCTGCAACCTCTGGTCAATGACGATCAGCCGGCTGATTGCTGGAAGAAGAGCTTCCCTGAGTTGTCGCACGGTGAGGATGGAGGGCCTGCGGTTGAGCAGCACCTCCACGCGCTCCTCGATTTCCCCCACAAAGTCGCCGATTTCTTCACACACCAAGGCCGTATCCGATCCATCTTCACGCCGGCTCGCGCGGCAAATCAGGGTGAAGAACTCCATCTTATATTTCTTCTTCCGCCGCGGCGGGCACCGGACTTTGTGCATCCACTCGGCAAGGTCAGGGGTCAGTTCGTATCGGTAGTGCCCGCCGGCAGTCGTAATTCGATCGCCGGGGATGCGGGTTTGTTTGGCCAACCGCGCCACGTGGCCGCGCGACCGGCCGATGCGGCGGGCGATTTCAGGGCATGTCAGCAGTTTTGGTCGTTTCGGCATATTCCAGAGTAAAAATGTAACATGTCGCACCGTAAGTTGACATCGCGACAGATGGGTGAACTCAAGCGAATTAACCCGCACAAAAACGTGGCTCTCGGAACGGCAACTTGCCGACCATCTCCAAATCAGCGGCAGGCATATCTACAATTTGCGGCAGGCAGGTTTGCCGCACATCCTGCTCGGCTCCACCGTCCGCTACGACCTCGCTGAGGTCGAGGCATTCATCCGCAACAAACGCCGCCTCTCGTCTCACATCGAGCGGCAGCAGCGGCGCAAAACAGCCGTGTCGCAATGAGCGCCGTCACCGAAAAATACGGCTGGGTCGGGGATCATGGCGAGCGCACGCCGGAGCCGAGCTTCGAGCCGGACATGGCAGCTCTGATCGATGGCGAGGCCGACGCCGACACCAGCAACGATCTTGCCGCCTGCGCGGAAGTGATGCGCGGCGTATTCGCGTTGGTCTTTGCGCAGCGCGAAGGAACGAACGCGCCGGTGAAGCTCGATTTGGCGTTCCGGCGATTCATCTGCCTGACCTGGCTCATGCGCCCCGAACTACTGGGCCATGTCTCGCTGGCGGAGCTCGCGCCCCAACTGTGCGTCACCCGCGCCGCCTTGTCGAAAATGGTTCGCAACTACGGAGATTCGCTGGGCATCCGAAACGCGCTTATGAAACGCGAGTCGGCGAGGGCGATTTACGCCGAAGCGCAGCGCAAGGACCACTGGCGGAACCGGGCCAAAAGGAAACCGCCCGCCTCCGAAGAGACGGGCGGCTGCCATGATGAACACTCGGAAACCCCAACGCCGGAGCCTCCGCATGTCTGAGCGTGTCAAAGTGATGGTGTGTCCGGGTGGCGAACGCATCGTGACGGACGAGGATGACGTGCGCGTGCAGGCCACGGCGCTGCGCCTGGGCGTACTCGAGCAGTTGAGCGCAGCGGTTCGCAACGGCTCGGGCCAGCGCGGCGCGTCTGTCATCACGAAGGACGGCGACCAGTTCGTGGCCGTGATCGTGTGGGCCGGGTTCGCGAAGGCATCGAACAACGGATGGGCGAGCTATGCGGTGACGCCGGCCAACGAGAAGACGGCAGGCTGGCTGATGGATGCCTGCCGCGTCCTGATTGATGCCGACACCTCAGCCCTGATGCCCGCAGACCGGTCATGGCGCAACTGAGCCAGCTTCCGCGATTCGTGCTCGATCTGCTCGCCGCGTGCCCAGCGGCGGGTTCGGGCGTGCATAACCACCTGTTCCGGATCGCGCGCGTGCTGCACGCGTTCTACGCCGACAAAGGTGAGATGGCGGCGCTCATTGCCGCGTCGGTGGCCGATTGCGGGCGTGACGTGCCCGCGAGCGAGATCGAGGAAGCGATTACCAATTCGGAGCATTGCGCGTGGCAGCGAGGGCAGAAGGCGCAGTCGTCTCGCGTGGTCAGTTCCGCGTGGCCGGAAGCGAACGCCGAGCAGATTGAAGCCGTGGTTGCCGCGAGCGACGTGCGCGGCGTCGCGGATCTGTGGGAGGCATCGCCCGTTCGTTTCGATGAGGGGCCGGTGACCGAGGAACTGGTGGACGCGCTCTTTCCCGGCAACCCGCTGTTGTGCTGCGGCTGGAAAGTGAAGCGCATGTTCGACACCGGCGCGCGCGAGGAGTGGCGCGGGCAGCTCGCGGAGATGCAATTCATCGTGCCGTCGCCGATGGCGGCCGTGGAGGGGCGCA
The DNA here is from genome assembly GCA_049690035.1 of Chthoniobacteraceae bacterium. Classification (GTDB taxonomy): domain Bacteria; phylum Verrucomicrobiota; class Verrucomicrobiia; order Chthoniobacterales; family Chthoniobacteraceae; genus Chthoniobacter. The sequence goes on along the minus strand of JBAVML010000384.1, from coordinate 7,707 downwards.
CGCAGGAGGGCAAGCTTTCGCCGCGCTGCCTCGACAACACCGGGCCGCGCCGGTTCCTCGTCATCGAGTTCGACGGTGGCGAGGCCGACACACACGCCGCCGTGCTGTGGCATCTCGCGCGTCTGGCGCCGCTCGCGCTCGTCGTCCACAGCGCCGGGAAGTCGCTGCACGGGTGGTTCGCCTGCGCGGGCGAGCCCGAGGACAAGCTGCGCAAGTTCATGCGCTACGCGGTGCTGCTCGGCGCGGACAAATCGACGTGGCCCGCGTGCCAGTTCGTGAGGATGCCCGATGGCCTGCGCCCGAAGGCGGGAGCGTGGCCGGCGCGCCAGCAAGTTTTCCATTTCAACCCTGCCAACCTGCCATGAACAAGACCCAGTGGGCCGACAAGGCCGCCATTCCCGAAGTGCCGTCGCCGTCCGCAAAGCGTGGCACATCCGATCAGCCCGTGGACAAGCCCGTCATGCCGCCGCCCATCGTGCTGCCCATCGGCGCGCTGGAGCTTCCGCCGAAGGACGACCCGAACGAGCTGCTCAAGCACCGCTATCTGTGCCGGGGCAGCGGGATGCTCGTCGTTGGGCCGACGGGTGTCGGCAAATCCACCTTCACCCTCCAGGCCGCGCTGTGCTGGGCCGTGGGGCGCGAGCACTTTGGCATCGTGCCGGCGCGTCCGCTGCGTTCGCTCATCATCCAGAGCGAGAACGATCACGGTGACCTGGCCGAGATGCGCGAGGGCATCTACACCGGGCTGAACTTCACCGAGCGCGAACGCCGCGACGCGAATGAGCGCGTGCTGGTGGCGCGCGAGGATTGCCGCACGGCGGCGGAGTTTTGCGCGCAGGTCATCGCGCCGCTGCTCGCCGAGCATCAGATTGATCTGCTGTGGATCGACCCGGCGCTCGCCTACATTGGCGGCGAGGCGAACTCGCAGAAGGACGTGGGCGGCTTTCTCCGCAACCACCTGAATCCGCTCGTTCACAAGCACAACTGCGCCGTCATCGTCGTGCATCACACGAACAAGCCGCCGAGCGGCTCGGAGAAACCCGACTGGAGCGGCAGCGACTTCGCCTATCTCGGCAGCGGCAGCGCGGAGTGGTCGAACTGGCCGCGCGCGATCCTCGCGGTGCGTTCGCTCGGCAGCCATGACATCTACGAGCTGCGGGCCGGCAAGCGTGGCGGCCGCCTGCGCTGGCAGGATGAGCAGGGCGAGCGCATCTACAGCAAGCTCGTCGCCCACGCGAAGCAGGACGGCTTTTGCTGGCGCGACGCAACGCGCGCCGAGCTGGAGCTGGAGCGCGGCGGATCGAGCGAGGTCCGCATCCGGCGCTACAAGCCGAGCCTGGACGAGTTCATGGCGCTGTTCCCGCCTTCGTTTCGCAACGAACCTCGGGAGGCGCTGCTGTCCGCCGACCAGATCAAGAACGCGTTCCATGAGCACGGCTGGCACAAGGACTTCTACAAGGGGCTGTGCGACGAGGCCGAATCCACGGGCAAGCTCAAGACGACCGCGGCGGGGCGCTACAACCAGCTCCTGCGCGGCCTGCCTGGGCACGTCGAGGCGTTCGAGACCAAGCAGGCCGAAGCGGGCTCGATGATGGCGCAGGTGCCGCTCGCCGCGCCTTCCATCACGCGGGCGAAGCGTGGCCGGAAACGGTAGTCGTCTCAGTTGTCCCGAGTCGTCCCGGGACGGGTGGATTTAGTCGTCCTACTCAGTCGTCCCTTATTTATAAGGGACGACTAAGACGACTGGTGTGAGTTTTGGCAGTAGTCCCGCAGGACGACAGACGACTCCAACCGCGCGCGAACCGAACTCATCTTCCGCGCCAACCGCGAACCGCTCGCGCAAATGGTGAAAACTTTGGCGAGGCCGCTTCGACCCTCAGCGATGGTTCCTCGCGAGGACCGGCTGGCAAAAAATTGGGGTGAAACGCATCACACCAAAAACAACGCCAACGCCGGACAAAGCCGGCTCGCGCGCGACGAGCATCGCGCCCTCCCGCTACACCGCCCGCGCCGGGTTCGGCGCTGAAACCAGCGACGACGATCGCCGGGACGGACACATCAACCTCGTGCCGACGGTGAACTTCAACTATCCGGACGACGGCGACGAGCCCGCGCCCCGCGTGCGCGATGACTGGCGCCCCGCACCGCTGCTGGAGAAGTGCAGCAAGCAGCGCTTCGCCTGCGTGCCGAGCGGCGACGTCATGACGATGCCGCTGCTCGACAAGCGCCTTGAGGTGCTGCGCTACGCGCTCGTCGAAGCCGTCGCGCAGATGGACATCGAGGCGCTATGCAAGCTCGCCGACAAAGCCCGCGCGACCTCCGTGCGCATCGCGACCGAGCAGCTCGCCAACAGCACGCCCGGCACGCGCGAGCGTCACGGTGAGATTGTGATCGAGGACAGCGCCGAACGTGGCCGCGTGCTCATCACCTTCCCAGCGCGGCCCGAGCAACGCACCCGCCGCTGGTTGCAGATCTGCGGCTTCTTCTCCGGCGGCGACGGCGGCGTGACCTACTGGCGCAAGCGCACGTTCCGCCGTGGCGAGAAGATCGCCCTCGATAACGCGCGGCATTGCGTCGGGAAGATCGTCGCCGATGCCGAGAAGATCGCGAAAGCCGAGTGCGCAGCCGAACGCCGCAACGCCCGCAAACCCATCGCCGCCTGATATGGACGCTGCCACCTTCTCCACCATCCTGCGCGAGTGGCGCCACCAGTGCGGCTACACCGACCCTCAAGCGGCTGCCGCGCTCGGCGTCGCCACCAGCACGTTCTGCCGTTGGAAAAACAACTTCCTGCCCGACGAGCTGATCGTTGCCGGCGTGGCGCATCGCATCCGCCAGGGCGACGACCTTGCGCCCGTCTGCGTCGGCGCGGAGCTGGCGATGAAGTTGAAAGACTGGCGCGCCCGCCACGGGCTGAACCAAGTCGAGGCCGCGTACGCGCTTGGCTTGAAGCCGCACGCCGTGCGCGGACTCGAGCGTGCGGAGAATCAACCGGACGCCCTCCACTTCATCCGTGCGCGTGAGATCCTGCGCCGCATGGAGCGCGAGCCAGATGTTGCGGGAGCAAAGCGTGCCTGTGCGCCCAAACCGCCGATGACGCCGGAAGCGTTCGCCGCGCGTCTGCGCTCGTGGCGAAAGGCGCGGAGACTCACCCAGCCCCGTGCTGCCGCCGCAGTCAGCGCGCTCGGCGTGGTCGTCGGTGACGGCACGTGGGCGAAGTGGGAACGCTGCGAACAAACGCCGTGGCCGTCGCCCATGCGCCTTGTGCTGGCCGCGCTTGCCCGCGCTCCGCGACCTGCGCCACCGCTCCCCACGAGCCGAATCCGCCCACACCGCGAAATGCCGATGTGCCCGCGCAAATTCCGCCGCCTGCTGAGACGATGGCGCAAATCGCACGGGCTGAACCAAGCGGAGGCGCTCGTGGTGCTCGGCCTGCCCGCAGATCAAGCGCTGCTCAGCAGCTATGAGCGAGGTCGCTTCATCCCGCGACCCGCGCGCATGAGTGCGTTGATTGCCATCATCACCGTCAAGGAGGTGCAGCCGTGAGAATCATCACCAAGCGTGGTTACGACTTCGGTGAGGTGTCGTCGGCGATGCAGAAAGCAATCCGGCGAGCCGACACCCGGCTGGCCGGGTATTGGTCGTTGGAACTGTGGGCGAGCGGCTTCGGGAACTACGTCTGGAAGCGCCTGCTCACCGTGTCCGCAGAAGACGTGTGGGGTCTTATCACCAGCGAGATCAAAGCCCTGCATGACAGCTATGCCGTCGTGAACAAGGGCAAGCCGGTGCGCGAGCACAAGGGCCGCATCTTCATCTCGAAAGCGGTGATCCTGCTGTGCGCGGCGAAGAAGAATCGCGACGCCGATCATTTGCAGAACTTCGTGTATGACGCGCTCGCCGGGATTGATGCCGACCAGCTCGCCGCCGATCTACTGAAAGCCGGGAAGGAGAAGGTGCCCGACTACGCGTTCGATTGCCACACCCTGAAGGGAAAGCGCCAAGGTAAGACGAAGGCTGACTTCTTCCGCGACGAGCAGAAGGCGTTGAAGCCGTTCCAGCCCGGTCTGTTCGACGACCTGCCGGAGAGCTGAGCCTTCGCGACTGAACGCAAGCGCCCGCTGGCCGCGAGCCGGTGGGCGTTTCGCGTGTTGGAATCAGAGGCCAGCCTAGATTCCGAAACCAAGGCTATTCGCTTCTGCCAGCTCAAGATCTTGGTGTTGAATCAAGAGTGGGCGCGCTGTCGTCACGGATCGTGTAGCCGACGGCCTCGTAGCCACGTCGGCGTTTGTCGAACATCCGTGAGAGCATGGGCACTGCGCCGTCGATGTAGTCATGGACACGCACCTCGGTCTTGCCGGTGTGAAGGCGGTGGAGTCGGCCAACGTATTGCTGGAGCGTGCCCCGCCACGAGATTGGCAGTGCGAGAAACAGTGTATCGAGCCGACTGTCGTCGAAGCCCTCGCCGATGTATCGGCCGGTTGCGATGATGACGCGTGGGGCGTCCGGAGGGATCGCGGCCAGTTCACTGGCGGCAGCGGCGCGGGCCTTCGCGTCCTGACCGCCTTTGAGCACGATGACATGTGCGACCTTTCCGCGTAGCGCGTCGGCGAGTGTGTCTGCGTGCGATTTTCGCTCCGTGAGCACCAGCGGCGAGCGGCCTTCGGCGACGGCCGCAAGCACATCGCGAACAATCTGCGCGTTGCGGCGTTCGTTGGAGGTGAGTTCGGCGTAGATTTGCTGAATGGGTAATTCGGCACCGGGCGGAATTTGGAAACACGTCGGGCACGGAATGACGAAGTGATCGAAGGGCCGTGTCGCTGCGTGCTTCCGGGCGTCCACGCGAAATCGAATCGGTCCGCACTGCATGAAGATGATGGGATGATGTCCGTCCTTTCGGATGGGTGTGGCGGTGAGACCGAGGACGAATCGCGCCTTCACGCGTCGAAGCACCGTCTCGAAGCTGAACGCGGAAAGATGATGGCATTCATCTACGATGACATGACCGTATTCGCCGACAAAATCGGGCACCTCACCTTTGCGACTGAGGCTTTGCAGCAAGGCGATGTCCACGGTGCCGCTCGGCGATTTCTTCCCGCCGGCAATGACGCCAATTGCCTTCACATCAATCCCGAGGAAAACCGAGAGCCGCTCCCGCCACTGATCGAGCAGTTGCCGCCGATGCACGAGCACGAGTGTGTTTACACCACGCCGCGCGATGCAGTGCGCGGCGATGACCGTCTTGCCGAATGCGGTCGTCGCGGCGAGCACACCGTCGTCGTGCGCCAGCAGTGCCTCCGCGGCTACTGACTGCTCGTCACGCAGTTCGCCGCGAAAGCTCACGTCGAGTGCGCGCCCTCCGAATCGCTCATCTTGCACGCGGGCGGTGACGCCGTGGCCCTTCAGCAGTTCAACCACTTCAGTGAAGCATCCGCGTGGCAACCCAATGTGGCGCTCCAATTCCTCGCCGCAGCGGATGATGCGCGGCTTTCCAAAGGTCGAAAGCCGCATCGCTTGCGCACGGTAGAACTCGGGATTTTGAAACGCCGCCAGGCGCAGCAGTCGGTTGAGCATCGCCGATGGCAGACCTTCCTTTTCTACATACACGAGGTCTCCGCGGACCACGCGCACTTCGCGCGGCAGCGGTTCTTCGATGGGGGCGTCGCGTTTCCGTCGCGATGGCGGCCGGAGCCACGGGTCTTCACCCTCGCTTTCGTCGGTGAGCGCCAACCACAAGCCGATCACACCGCCCGCTCGCTCCGCATCGGCGACAACGCTTTCCACTTTCTCCCGCGCCACGCGTGCGATGCCCGAGAGAAATGCCCATTGGTCGTCGAATGGAACGAAGTGCTCGTTGAGGAACACGCTATTGCCCTCCTGTCGCGGCGCATGTTGGAGCGGCAGGGCGATGAGGTTTCCGAAGCCACCTTTCGGCATCGTGTCCTGATTCGGGAAAAAGCGGTCATACGAATCCAGCCCGAGTTGATGCCGCCGTTCCATTGCTCGCGTGAGCACCGCCGCGCCCAGTTTGCGAGCTAGCACTGCTGGGATTGCTTCGGCGAAAAATACCCACACGTGTCCACCGCGCCCCGAGCGCGAACGTTCGATGGCTGCGGCGATACCCCATTCAATACACACGCCGAGAAATGCGCGGGCGTCGTCCTGCCATCCGGTCTTGTCGAAATCCGCCGCGAGAAACCAGCATGTCTCATCAGACAGCAGAGGATACATGCCGATCGTCTGTCGGCCTGTAAGATGTGCGACGAAATCATCGTCTGTTAGCGGCAGAAACGTCCGGGCTGGGCGCCCCTTGGCGTCAAGATTCGACCAATCTTTGTGTGCTGCCGGCGAGTAACCGGCCTTCGCGTCCTTCCCAATCCATCGCACAGCAAACACGTCGTCACGTCCGCGAAACAGCGTGCGAAACAGAGAAATCTTTGAAGCTGCTGAGGAGCCGTTCGTAAGTGTGCCAGCGAGGCGTGAGGGCATCGGGGCCGGCACAATTGCGGGAACCGACTCGACCGCTGCTGTCTGCATTCCTAAGCGGCGCCGCAGTTCCTCATTCTCACGCTGCAAGCGCGCGCACTCCACGGCGAGTTCGGAGACGCGTGAACGAAGTGCTTCATCGCTGCCGATTGCGAAAATATCGTCGGAGTTGGGAGTCACGAATCAAGAGATGCTTCTGTCCCTAAGCCGACGCTCACGGAGCTTTCGAGCTTAGAGATTTGTCCTCGTTGCGCAATCCACCAGACAACTCAGGAAATGCCGGAGCAGCTGGATCAGGCGTCGCGCTGCGGCAGCTCGACCTGCTCGGCACGAATCCGTTCATCACCGGGGCGCAAGGCCGAGGCTCAGCTTGGCGTCGCCTACAACACCGCCGCGCGGCGCTTCGTCGTCTCGTTCAGTTGCGGATCGTGAAGCAGATCGGCGAGGATCGCCGCGACCGCGTGTTCTGCGCGCAGGCGTTGCTGGACATCCTCGAAGAGCCACCCCGCTTGCGTCCGGCGTAAACAGTGGTGCGGGTTGTGTCTCGCGAGATCGGAAGCAATCTTTTAAGAGCGAGCGCCAACCAATCGGTTAAAGCGACCACCACTCAATTTGTATGACAGCGCCCTTTTTGTGCTTTCCACCTTTTGCGCGGCCATCACCCCTTCCGCGGTGCCATTCGTGGCCTCCAAAGCCTGATAAACGCTTGCCCCACGGGCTTTCAGCGGCACTTCATCGCGGCACCGAGTAGATGTAAAGTGACCACGTTTTTAGTCACGCGCTTTACACCTCGCGTGTGGCGTTGGCGGTAGCGGTTTTCGTTGTTCGCCGCCGGAAATGCCGGGTGTGAAGGGATTGGCCAAAGCGTGGCGATTCGTCGGCTCGAAAGATCACGTCCGCCGTTTGGTTCATCCTGTCACTGCATGGAGATGAACGGTCCTGAAAATGGGACGCTTGGGACGGCGTTTTGGAACCTACGCGCTAGGTGCGCGGGCGCGCACACGCACTTGCGCAGGCACACGTGCATGGGGGAGTTCTGAAAATGCGTCCCAAGCGTCCCGTTTTCCGCACGGCGCATCGTGGTGCAGGAGACGCGGGTTGAACGAGCCTCGCGGCACTGGGTTTTGATGCCAGGACGGCGGCTCATCGCGCGATGAGCGAGGGCGCGGAATGGCGAAAGTCGTTCCGGCACGACCTTCTCGCTGCGGGTGCGGCGGGCTGCGG
>JBAVML010000383.1:0-15985 GCA_049690035.1 Chthoniobacteraceae bacterium | reverse complement strand
GATCGCCCGCGGCGTGGAGCAGCGAGGCGAGGCGGAAGTGGGTGCCCGCCGGGTCGGTGGGGCCGAGCTGACTGAGGGTGCGGTAGGCGGCGATGGCCGCGGGCGCTTTGCCCGTGGCTTCGCAGGCCTCGGCCTCGAAGCGATGCGGCTCGGGGCGCAGGGGATCGACGGCCTGATAACGCGCGGCGTAGTCGAGGACTTGCGGCCATTCCTGGCGCTCGGCGTGAAGCTTCATCAGGCGCTCGAACGCATCGGTCGCATCGGCGGCGAGGTCGGCGAGCCGGGCGAGGGTGGCGATCTCCGCGTCGGTCTCGCCGAGTTCGCGCTGCACGCGGGCGAGCATGGCGTAGGCGCTGTCGGCGCCATGCTGATCGGGGTAACGCTCGATGAGCTTTTGCAATGGCGCCTTGGCGGCTTCCCATTGTTTGCCTTCGATGAGCCGCTCGGCCTGCGTGGTCAACGCGGTGTAGTTGTTGGGGTTCTTGACGATGAAATCGATGGTGCCCTTGTCGCTCGCGAGTTCGGCTGGTTTGGGTGGCATCCAGTCGAGTTTCGCGCCGGTGTTTTTTGCGAGCGCCTGGGCGTGTTTGGCGAAGTCCGCGTCGAGTTGCTCGATCGGCGCGAAGTGCGCGGCGAGCGCGGCATTGATCTCCGTGCCGCGGGCAAGGTCGGCGAGGAGTTGCTTCATTTTCTCCAGGCCCCATTTCCCGATCAGCCACTCGACGGCGAGCGACGATTCGTAATAGGCGAAGCCGAGATGCATCGGCGTTTTCGGCTTGAGGAAGGAGCCGCTAAGCTGGCTCACCGGCGTGAGATCTTCGCCGAGAATCATCGCGCGATACCGCGGCTTCATTTGTTCGCCCCAACTCCCGTTCGAGTTCGACCGCTCGCTGCGCGCCTGCCGTTCCTCGAAGACGCTAATGCCTTCGCTCAGCCAGCGCGGCATCTTGTTCTTCGTCGCCGTGAGCGTCACGACGTGACAGAACTCATGCCAGAGGATCGCCTCCCAATTCGACGGTGAACCCGGTCGCGAAGCGGGGCTATTCGCCGTGATCACGCGGCCGAAACACACGCCGAGATAGCCAGCGCCGCCGGGCAGGCCGAAGGTGCGGATCGCAAAGTCTTTTTGATCCGGAAAGATCTCGACGATCGTTTTTTCGCGCAACGTCAGGCCGTATTTTTTGGTCAGCGTGTCGTGCGCGCGTTCGAGGAGCGCGAGTGCGTTCTGGCCGTAGATGTCGGCCTCGCGCGGGTCCATGCGGATGGTGAAATGCTCGCTGTTCAGCATGCGGAATTTTGCGATCACATCGCGCAGCGTGCTCAGATTGTAGGCGACCACATCGTAGGGATCGGCCCGCTGCACTTCCTCGGCGAGCTTCCAGCCTTCGTCGTCCTTGCCGAGCCGGAGGAGATCGTTGGCGAGCTGCGATTTGGCGGGAACGTAGGCAGGGTCGAATTTCAGCGCCTCGCGTTGCAGCGCCGCGCCTTCCGCGAAGCGATATTTCTGCGAGAGCTTGCGCCCGATCAGATGCGGCACGGCGGGATTGTTGCGCCACAGCTTCAGCGCCGCGGTGCGTTCGGCGGCTTCGGCCTTCGCGTCATTGCGAAGATGGGCGAGCACGGAGGCATAGGCGTGCGCCTCGGGATCGTGCGGGTTTGTGCGGAAGGCGGATTGGATCGCGACTTCGGCCTCGCCGTATTCTTCGGCGTCGATGCGCATATTCGCGAGGAGCAGCCACGCGCCGGCGTGGTAGGGATTGAAATCAAACGTCTTTTGCAGGGCGGCCAGCATGGCCTCGGAGTCGCTCGGTGCGTAGGCGCGGGCGAGGCCGAACCAAGCCTCCGGATCTTCCGGAAACTTCTTCACCGCCGTGTTGAAATTCCTGGCCGCGAGCGCGAAGTCGCTTTTCTCCAGGGCGAGTTCGCCCGTGGCAAGATAGCTGTCGCGCAGCTCCGGCTGCGCCTTGCGAATGGGATCGTAGAATTGTTCCAGCACCTTCTTCGGATCGTTGCCAAAGATCAGTGCCACGCGCCCGAGCGTGATACGATCCGCCGGCGTGCGATAGGCCCACAGCCGGATGGTGGCGAGGCGCTCGATTTCCTTGAGCTGCGTGTCGGCTGCTTTGGGGTCACCGGCCTGTCGGGCTGCGCGCCAGGTCGCAAAGCGCACGCGCAGATCGAGCGGGAAGTCCTTGCACGCCTGGAGGAGATTTTCCGCGGCGTCGGCGTAGCGGCCCACGCTGCCGAGCGCTTCCCCGAGAAGGAGCGGCCACTCGAGATCGCCCGGCGTTTCGCGCCGGCCCGCCATGGCCGTGGCGATCACCTCTTCATAAGCTCCAGCCAGGAACCGCTTCCGCGCCTCCCCGAGGTCCGCCGCGCGCGCCGTCGGCCCGACGAGCAGTGCGACGGCGAGAGCAAGCCACACCAGCCGTCGCGTGGCCGAAGTCCTTCCGAAAACCTGAGGCACGGTCGGGAGCATGGAATGATGGGGAGACTCGCGTAGCAGCCACGAGTCGCAAGCCGATTCTTGGGCCTCTACCGGCGTGGGAAAAGAGAGTTGGCAAGGGTGCGGCAGGGCAAGCTAGCATCCGAGTGTGTCACCGGATCGCGATCCTACCGTCGAACTCGAAGCCGAAATCGCGCTCCTGAAGCGCATCGGGCAGGGAGACCGTCAGAGCTTCGAACAACTTTACGAGCGCTTCAGTGGCGTGCTTTTTTCCACCGCCTACCGCGTGCTCAACAACCAAGAGGCGGCCGAAGATGTGCTCCAGGATGTCTTCATCCAGATCTGGGAAAAGGCACCGCTCTACGACCCCGAGCGCGGCAAGCCGCTGACCTGGGCGGTGACCCTGACGCGCAACAAGGCGATCGACCGCCTGCGCAGCCTCCAGCGCCGCCACCGACTGCACGACGACGTGGAAAAGCAGGCCGCGACGCTCGACCAGTTCGACGACCGCAGTTCGCTCGACGCGGTGAACGGAGTCGAACGCGCGCAGATGATCCGTGCGGCAATCGGCAAGCTCAGTGCGGAACAGCGGCAAGCCATCGAACTCGCGTTCTTCAGCGGCCTGACCCAGACGGAGATCGCTGAACGCCTGGGCGAGCCGCTCGGTACGGTGAAGGCTCGCATTCGCCGCGGCATGATGCGGCTACGCGACTTAATCGAGGGTCAGTTGGAAGTCGAATAGCGGATTCCGTCCGGAAGCGCGTCGTTCCGGTGCATTCCCTCGCTTGCTCCGATTGCGAGGGCAGCTTAGAAGAGCGCCCTTTCATGTCCGCTGCTCCGACCAACACCCTCGCGCCCATTCGTGTTCGCGCGAAGTTCTTCTTCGAGGGCGACCGCAAGTGGTTCATCAAGGGCGTGACTTACGGACCGTTCGCGCCGGATGCCGAGGGGCACTTCGTCGGCGATCCGGAAAAAGCGAGGCGCGACTTCACGCTGATGCAGGAGATTGGGATCAACCTCCTGCGCATCTATCACATCCCGCCGAAGTGGTTCCTCGACGTGGCGCGGGAGTTTGGTCTGCGTGTGCTGATCTCGATCCCGTGGGCGGAGCACATTGAGTTTCTGAACAACCGCAAGATGAAGCGGCAGATCATCGAGACGATCCGCGAAGGCGTGGCGCGGAACAAAGGCCACGAGGCGATCTTTGGTTACTACGTCGGAAACGAAATTCCGTTTGCGATGGTGCGCTGGCTCGGGGCCCGGCGGGTCATTGAGTTCGTCGAATATCTTATCAACCTCGCGCGGGAGACCGATCCGCGTCCGCTCTACAGCTACGCGAGTTATCCGCCGACCGAATACCTTCTCCCGACCAACGTCGATTTCTGTTCCTTCAACGTCTATCTCGAGCGCCAGCGCGACTTCGAAAAGTACCTCGCGCGCCTGCAAAACCTCGCGGAGGACAAGCCGCTCGTCTTCGGCGAGTTCGGCCTCGACACGATCCGCAAGGGCGAGGAGCAGCAGGTGGAGGTGCTCTCGTGGCATCTCGAATCCGTGGTGCGCGGCGGCGCTGCGGGCACGATTTTCTTCGCCTGGACCGATGAGTGGTTCACCGGCGGGAGCGAGATCACCGACTGGGCCTTCGGCCTCGTCACGCGCGATCGGCAGCCGAAGATGGCCTTCAATGCGCTGAAGAATTTCCTCCGCCACGAGGGGTCGATCACCGAGCGCGTGAAGCTGGATCGTTACCCGAAAGTCAGCGTCATCGTCTGCTCCTACAACGGCGGCAAGACGCTCAAGGAATGCCTCGAGTCGCTCGATCAGGTCACTTACCCGGACTTCGAGATCGTGCTCGTGGACGACGGCTCAAAAGACGACTCGCAGGCGATCGTGACCGCGTGGCTGGAGCGGCGGCGGGAGAAAAGCGCGGTGATCATGAAGGACGAAGCCGCCGCCCTCACTGTGAAAGGGCAGCATCACGAGGCGCGGGTGGAAGTTTACACCGGCGCGATCGGGTTGCCGGGATTCATCTGGATCACTCAGCCCAATATGGGCCTGAGCTACGCGCGCAATGCCGGCGCGCACGCGGCGCGCGGCGAGATCTTTGCCTACACCGACAGCGACTGCATGCCGGATTCGGACTGGCTCTACTACCTCGTCGGCACGCTGATCAGCGGCGAATACGTCGGCGTCGGCGGACCAAACGTTTCGCCGCCCGCGGTGAACTGGATCCAGGCCGCCGTCTCCGCCGCGCCCGGCGGACCGAGCCACGTGCTGCTCACCGACGTGGTGGCCGAACATATCCCCGGCTGCAACATGGCGTTCCATCGGGCCGCGTTTGAAAGCGTCGGCGGCTTCGACACCGAGTATCGCAAGGCGGGGGACGACGTGGACTTCTGCTGGCGGCTACAGACCAACGGCGGCGTCATCGCCTTCTCACCAAGCGCGATCGTCTGGCACTACCGGCGCTTCACGCTCACGGCATTTCGCAAACAGCAGGAAGGCTACGGCGAAGCGGAGTCGATGCTGCGCTTCAAGCACCTCATCTTTTTCGGCCCCACCGGCACCGCGAAATGGAAGGGACAAATCTACGGCGCGCCGCGCTTCACCTGGCTTTTCAACAAGCCGGTCATCTACCACGGCGTCTTCGGCCAGGGCCTTTTCCAGTCGATCTATCCCACGCCGCAATCCGAACTCGCGGCGTATCTCAGCAGCATCGAGTGGGTCGTGCTCACCATCTTCGTCGGCATCCTTGGCTGGCCGCTGGAGAAGTTGCGCATGGTGCCGCTGGCGATGTTCCTCGGCACGTTTCTCGTCGCGCTCAGCTACATGCTGCACGCGCGGATCGAGGCGAAGTTCGACACGATTCCCGCGCGGTTGCTGGTGGCGTTCCTCGCTTTCGTGCAGCCGCTCGGCCGCGGCTGGGCGCGCTATTTTACCTGGATGAAATACAAGGGCACGCCGAGCGGCGTGATCGCGAAACCCGAAGCGGACCTCCAGGCGGACGCGCACCAAGGCAGCATCGCGCGCCTCGATTTCTGGAATGAAACCGGGCATGGTCGCGAGCAGTTGATCACCGAGATGTTCGCGCTCCTCGAGGCCGAAGAATGGCGCTACTCCACGGACACCGGCTGGAAGGATTGGGACGTGCAGATTTACGGCAATCAATTCTGGAGCATTCAGGTCAGCACCGTCACCGAGTATCACGGCGGGCCAAAATGCCTGACCCGCGCGCGACTGAAGTATCACGCCGTCGCGCTCACCTGGCTGCTCAATGGCATCGCCCTGCTCATCCTGCTTTACCGTCTCGCATTTACCGCGAATCGCGACGTGCTCTGGTGGGGAATTTACGCGCTGCTGCTCGGCTGGCTTTATCTCCGCGCGCGGAAATTGAAACGTCGCGTCGCCGATCTCGTCATCCACGCCGCCCAGCGCTGCGGCCTGTCGCGCGTCAGCGGCTCGGCGAGCAAACCGGCGCCGAAGGCGTGAGCTTTCTTACCGCCGACTACGATTACCCGCTGCCCGATGAACTGATCGCCCGGCACCCGCTGCCGCGGCGCGAAGACTCGCGCATGATGGTGCTGACACGCGCGACGCAGACGATCGAGCACCGACAATTCGCTGACTTCCCGAGCTATCTGCGCGAAGGCGATCTCGTGGTGTTGAACGACACGCGCGTGATCCCCGCGCGTGTGTTTTCCGACGACGGGCGCATCGAGTTTCTCTTCCTGGAAAATCTCCGCGATCACACGTGGAAATGCCTTGTGAAGCCCGGGCGCAAGATGCGACTCGACGCGCGGGTCGAGGTTCGCGGTGTGGAGGGCGTGGTCACCGGCATCGAGCCGGAAGGAGAGCGCATCATCGAGTTTTCTGGTCCGGTCGATCTCGATGCGGCGGGAGAGTTGCCCATCCCGCCATACTTCAATCGCGCTGTCGAAGCAGCGGATAGCGAGCGGTATCAGACCGTCTTCGCCCGCGAATGCGGCGCCGTGGCCGCGCCGACCGCGGGCCTTCATTTCACACCAGAGATCCTCGCACGCATTCCGCACACCTTTCTCACGCTCCACGTCGGCGTCGGCACCTTTCGCTCCGTGCTGACCGATGATGTGCGCGAGCACCGGATGCACTCCGAGCGTTTCCGCGTCAGCGAGGAGGCCGCGGCCGCGATCAACGCCGCGCAGCGCCTCGTCGCCATCGGCACCACGACCGCGCGCGTGCTGGAATCCTGCGGCCGGCCGATCGTCGCGCAGCAGGGCGCGACCGATATTTTCATCCACCCGCCGAACGCACCGAAAACCATCGGCGCGCTGCTAACCAATTTTCATCTTCCGCAGAGCACGCTGCTCATGCTCGTGAGTGCTTTTTCCGGGCGCGAGTTTGTCCTCCGCGCCTACGCCGAGGCGGTGCGCGAACGCTACCGCTTCTACAGCTATGGCGACTGCATGCTCATCGTGTAGCGCTTGCCGCCACCGCCGGCGCGGGCTACAAAGCGCGCCCACTTTTCCACCATCATGGCCTTCCTCAACGACAACTACCTCAAGCTCCGCGCCGGATATCTCTTCCCCGAAATCGGTCGCCGGGTGAAGGCCTTCACCGACGCGAATCCCGAGGCCGCCAAGCGCGTGATCCGCTGCGGCATCGGCGATGTCACCGAGCCCCTGCCGCTCGCGGTCACCGCCGCGATGCACAAGGCCGTGGACGACATGGCCACGCGCGAAGGCTTCCACGGCTACGGCCCCGAGCAGGGCTACGAGTGGCTGCGCCACGCGATCGCGGAGAATGATTATCGCGCCAAAGGCCTGAACGTCGCGGATGACGAAGTCTTCGTCTCCGATGGCTCGAAGTGCGACTGCGGCAACATCCTCGACATCCTCGGCGACCAAAATCGCATCGCCATCACCGACCCGGTTTATCCCGTCTATGTCGATACGAACGTCATGGCCGGCCACACCGGCGAGAGCGATGACACCGGAGCCTATGCCGGCCTCGTCTATCTCCAGTGCACCGCCGAGAACGGCTTCGTCGCCGAACCGCCCAAGGAGAAAGTGGATGTCATTTACCTCTGCTTTCCGAACAACCCGACCGGCGCCGTGGCCACCCGCGCGCAGCTCGAGGCGTGGGTAAAATACGCGCGCGCCAATCAGTCCATCATCCTCTTCGATGCCGCCTACGAGGCCTACATCAGCGACCCCACCGTCCCGCATTCCATCTATGAGATCGAAGGTGCGCGCGAAGTCGCCATCGAGTTCCGCAGCTTTTCCAAGAACGGCGGCTTCACCGGCACCCGCTGCGCTTTCATCGTCGTCCCGAAGGATCTCATGGCCTCGACCTCGAGCGGCGAGCGCAAGCCGCTTCACCCGCTCTGGGCGCGCCGCCATACGACGAAATTCAACGGCGTCTCCTACATCGTCCAGCGTGGCGCCGAGGCGCTCTATTCGCCCGAGGGCAAGGCGCAGGTCGCCGCGCTCATCGCGCACTACATGGGCAACGCGCAGATTCTCCGCGAAGCCGCCGCCACCATCGGCCTGCGCGTCTATGGAGGCACGAATGCGCCGTACATTTGGGTCAGCACGCCGCACGGGATCTCGAGCTGGCAAATGTTCGACCGCATGCTCGGCGAGGCGAACGTGGTCATCACGCCCGGCAGCGGCTTCGGCGCGAATGGCGAAGGTTACTTCCGCATCAGCGCCTTCAACTCCCGCGCGAACGCCGAGGAAGTCGCGCGGCGGATGAAAGCGATCGCCTGGTAACTCCGGGTGGGTCGCACGGCGGCGGGCTCAGTCCTCCGCATCCGCCGAGTCGCCGGCGCGGGAAGAGAGGAGGTCGCACACGCCTTTCTTTCCCGCCGCGAGAACGAACTCCCAGAACGCCTGGCTGTGCGGTCCCCAAGTGCGTTTGGCCGCGGCGGCGAGTGCCTGCCGGACGTTGAGCCCGCTGCGGTAGAGGAGCTTGAAGGCGTCTTTAATTTCGACCCGCTCGACGGTCGTCAGGCCGGCGCGGCGGAGACCGACTACGTTCAGGCCGGCGACGCCGTTGCGCTCAGCGGCGATGGTGAACGGAGGGATGTCTTTGCTAAAGGCGGAGGCGCCCTGGCAGATGGCGAGCTGGCCGATGCGGATGTGCTGGTGAAAGACGCAGCCGCCGCCGACGAAGACGCGATCTTCGACGATGACGTGGCCGCCGAGCAGCGCATTGTTGGCGAGGATGACGTGGTCGCCGAGACGGACATTATGCGCGAGGTGCGAGCCGCCCATGAGGAAGCAGTGGCTGCCGACGACGGTGGAGCTGTCGTTGCTCGTGCCTCGATGAATGGTGCAGTACTCGCGGATTTTGTTGCCGTCGCCGATCTGCACGCCGCTCTGCACTTCGGGGTGGAAGGCGAAGTCCTGTGGGTCGCCGCCGATCAGTGCGCCGTGGCCAATGACGTTATCTTTTCCCATGACGACGTGCCCGGTGATGACCGCATGCGCGTGAATGATACAGCCGTCGCCGATTTGCGAGGGGCTCTCGATGACGGCAAACGGGCCGATGGTGACATTGACGCCGAGCTGCGCCTGCGGGTGGATGACGGCG
Source organism: Chthoniobacteraceae bacterium (assembly GCA_049690035.1). Lineage (GTDB taxonomy): Bacteria > Verrucomicrobiota > Verrucomicrobiia > Chthoniobacterales > Chthoniobacteraceae > Chthoniobacter. The sequence goes on along the minus strand of JBAVML010000383.1, from coordinate 6,969 downwards.
GTGGGGTGGATCATGGCGAGAGGGTAGAAGTGGGAGGTCGAAGGTCGAAAGTCGGAAGTCGCGGCAGCGGCGATTCGCCGTTTTTACTTCCCACTTCCGCCTTCCGCCTCACAGCAAGCCGCCCTCGCGGAAGCTGAACCACGGCTGGCGACCGTTATCTGCGGTGCCGACGATGATGTGATCGTAAAAGCGGATCTGGAGCAGACGGGCGGCTTCGGAGAGGCGGACGGTGAGGCGTCGATCCGCTTCGCTGGGCGCGGGGTCGCCGGAGGGGTGATTGTGAACGAGGATGATGGCGAAGGCGGAGTAGATGAACGCCGGGCGGAAGATCTCGCGCGGGTGGGCGATGCTTTCATTCACACTGCCGAGGGAGATTTCCTCCGCACGGAGCAGGTGCAGCTTGGCATCGAGCAGGACGACGCGGAGGGATTCGCGGTGCAGGGCGCGGAGTTCGCTGCCGAGCAGATCGTAGATGAGCGCGGGAGAATCGAGCGGCTGGCGATGCAGGCTTTCGCGGGCCAGACGCGAGGCGAGGCCGAAGGCGGCGGCGAGTTGCACGGCCTTGGCGGGCCCGACGCCCTTGATCTTCGAAAGTTCGGCAACGGTGCAGCGGGCGAGGCCGCTGAGGGAGCGGAACTCAGCGAGGAGCTGGCGGGCAACGTCCACGGCGTTGGCGCCGGGGAGGCCGGTGCGCAGGAGGATGGCGATGAGTTCGCTGTCGCTCAGCGCGGACGCTCCGCGGGCGGCGAGTTTTTCGCGGGGACGATCTTCCTCGGGAAGTTCGTGAATCTTCAGCGAGCCCACAAACCCCGCGGATATTACTCGCCGAACTGCGAGATCATCGCGTCGAGCGTCGTGATGAGATTGCCGAGCGCGTCACGATGTTTGTTGGGCGGAACGATTTCGAGGTGCGTGGCGGCTTCGCGGAGCATCTTGCGACCGGTCGCGACGGCAGATTTCACGGCGCCGGCGGCGATCGCGCGGTCGGCGAGGGAGAGAACATCGGCCTCTTCGCCGTTGAGAATGATCTCGCTGAAGCGCTGGCGGTCGGTGTCGTCGCTGGTCTGGAGGAGGTGCAGAATGGGAAGCGTCAGCTTGCCCTTCCGCAAGTCGCTGCCGAGCGTCTTGCCGACCTTCACCTCATCGCCGGCAAGGTCGAGGACGTCGTCGTAAATCTGATAGGCGGTGCCGAGGCGCAGGCCGAAGATGCGCAGCGCGCTGATCACTTCCGGCGAGGCTTCGTTGATGAAAGCGCCGAGTTCGCACGCGACGGCGAAGAGGGCGGCGGTCTTCATCTCGATGATTTTGTAGTAGTCGGGGACGCTCAGCTTGAGGTCGAAGCGGCGCTGGGTCTGGATGATTTCGCCGCTGCACACATCGCTCGCGGCATGAGCGATCCGGCGGGCGATTTCGCCGTTCTGAAAGCTGGTCGAGAGTTTCAGCGCGTGGGCGAAGAGACAGTCGCCGAGCAGGACGCTGATGGCATTGCCCCACTTCGCGTTGGCCGTGGGCTGGCCGCGGCGTTTGTCGGCGCCATCGAGGATGTCGTCGTGGACGAGCGTGGCCGCGTGGATCAGCTCGACGACCACGGCGAGGTCGAAGTGGCTCGGGCCGATATTCCCGGTAGCGCCGCCGGCGAGCAAAGCGAGGGCCGGGCGCAGGCGCTTCCCGTGGCTTTCGATCGCATACGCGACGTATCCTTCCACTGCCGGATCGAAGGCGCGCGCCTGCTGGCGGATGCGCTCCTCGACGGAGTAAAGTTGAGAGTTGATCAGCTCGAACGTGGACTTGAGCGCGGCCGACTTGTCTATTCGAGGTTCGAGCTTGGAAGCGGGTTTCACCGGGCGGAGAGTAAAAGGTGACTTGTCTATGTCAAATACGCGGCGCTCGCGCGGGCGGATTCGCCCGATTCCAGGAAAGAAGGCGCGCGGCGGGACCTTGCCTCCGCGATTTTGCCGTTTGTCATTTGTCTCAGCACTCCTACTTTCCCACCTCCCATGCCTCAGGAACAAACGATCGATGCCGCCCGGCTGCGCATTCAGCGGCTCGTGGACGAGATCGCGCAGCTCAGCAAAAAGGAACTGCGGAGCGAGGAATACTTCCGCGAATTCCTCGCCCGGGTGGTGCAGGCCTGCGACGCGAAGGGCGGTGCGGTGTGGCTCGTCGGACAGCGCGGGCAGGACGGGAAGTCCTCGTTTGAGCTGGCGGCGCAGGTGGAGTTCGAGTCGTCGCTTTTCCAGACGGACGAGTCGCAGCGGGCGGTGATCCTGCGGATGCTTACCGATACGGTGGTGGAAAAAAAGCCTCACGTGCTGCCGCCGGCGCATCAGCAGCCGCAGCATGCGCCCGGCTCGCTGGAGGCGCAGCTTGCGCAGATCCAGCCGCAGGCGACTCCGCAGAGCCCGAATCGCACTCCATATCCCTTCCTTCACGTGCCGCTTTACCTCAAGGAGCAGGTGCTCGGCGTGCTCCAGGTGTGGATGCAGCCCTACGTGGCGCCGGCGCATTACCAGGAGTTCGCGACCTTCCTCAGTTCGCTGGCGACGCATGTGGAGCAGCATCTGCAGGGGCGGCGCCTCGGCAATCTCGTGGTGGAAGTGAACCGCCTCCAGCATGTGCTGAAGTTTTCCAACGATCTCGCCGGCACGCTCGACCCGCTCGAGGCCGCGCGACTCGGAGCGAACTATGGGCGTGATCTCATCGGTTGCGAGCGCTGCTCGGTGCTGACCTGGCGCGGCGGGCGCTGGCAGGTGCTCGCGATCTCGGGCCAGGAGGTGGTGGAGAAAAAAAGTTCGATGGTGAAAGCGATGGCCGCCTTCGTGGGCGCGCACGCGCAGCCGGAGACGGTGCTTCTTTCCAAAAAGGAACTGCTCGCGCGGGCGGAAGCTGGGTCGGCGGAAAATGGGGAGCTTCCTCCCGCCACAGAGGATGGCGAGAAAGCGCTGGTCTTGCGCCGGACCGACGAGATCGACCTCGCGTATTTCCAGCTCAGCCACGTGGTCAGCGCCGCGGTGGCGCCGATGCTGAATGCGGACAAGGAGCTTGTCGGCGCGCTTTTCGCGGAGAGCACGGCGGAAGGTTTTTTCGATTCAACGGCAGGCTCCAAGGAGCTGGCGCAAAGCCAGCGGCTCACGGAATTTCTCGCGTCGCATCTCGGCCGCGTCATCGTGGCGGCGCAGGATTATCAATCGCTGCCCTTCCTCGCGGTCACGCGGCGGATGCGCGATGCCCAACTGGCGGTCACCGGTCCGCATCGCCGGAAAGTCTTGCTCAAGGTGGCGGCGGTCGCGGCGATCATCGTGGCCATCCTGCTTTATCCGAAGGTCGATACGGTGGAGGGAAACTGCGGGCTCCAGCCGATGGACCGCAGCAGCGTGGTGCCGGAGGTGCCCGGCCGGATCGAAAAGGTGTTCGTGCGGGAGGGCTCGCGGGTGAAGAAAGGCGAGCCGATCGCGCAGCTCGACAAATTCCGCTTCGAAACGGAGCTTTCCAAGCTCGCGCAGGACAAGCTGCGACTGGAGAACGAAGCGAAACGGCTGAGCGGGCAGGGGGATGAAGCGAGCGCCCAGATTGCCTCGCTCGAAGCCCGGTCGGCGGCGGAGCAGGAGAAGATTTTGCGCGCCGACCTCGAGGCGACGACCCTGCGCGCACCGATCGACGGGCGCGTGCTGACCAAGGACATCGAACTGCGTGCGGGCGAGTTCATCCAACCCGGCTCGCCCTTTGCCGAGATCGCCGGGCTGGACCGGTGGGAGGTGCAGGCGGAGGTGCCCGAGAAGCAGATCGGGTCGATCGAAGAGCGTTTCCCTTCCGATGGGACGGGCGAGCCGGTGGACCTCAGCTTCATCCTCTACAGCCAGAGCGCGCACACCTTTCGCACGCAGCTCGCGCGCCGGGAGCAGATCAGCGCCGTGGCTTACCCTCGTGAAAAGGAGAATGTCTTCATCGTCACCGTGCCCGAGGTCGCCGTGCCGGATAGCTTGAAGGAAGCGCTCCGCCCGGGATTGACGGGACGGGCCAAGATCGAGCTGGGCCGGAAGCCACTGGTCATGATCTGGGGCCGCAAGATCGCCAATTGGGCGCGGCTCAAGTGGCTCGGTTAGGGAATGAGACGCTCGGTTTGGACGAGTTTTTTCGGTCTCGCACCAAATCCCGCAACTCACTACGTTGCGCGGCTCGGAAATCCCTTGAGCTCATTCCTGGTGATGATAAATCTTTAATCCACGCCCATGATTCGCCCTGTCCTCCTCTCTTTGCTCGCCCTGTCCCTCGTCGCCCGCGCCGACGATACTCAGGGGCTGGTTATGCCCTTTTTGCAGGTGAGTGTCAGTTCGCCAGTGCTCCAAGAGGTGATCTCTCACGTGCTCGTGAAGGAAGGCGACGTCGTGAAAGAGGGACAGATACTCATCGAGCTGCGCAAAGAGAAAGAAGAGCTCGAAGTGAGGCAGGCCGAACAGGTGGTGCAGCAGCGCAAGTTTACCGCCGAGGGAGCGCAGAAGCTCCTCAATGAGAAGATCGGCTCCAAGGAGGTCGCGCTCGAAAAGCAGACGGAACTGGAGCTGGCGAAAATCCAGCTCGCTGCGGCGGAGGTGCGGCTGAAAGAAAAGTCGATTCGCTCGCCGTTGGACGGCATCGTGGTCAAGAAATACAAGGAGGCCGGCGAGGCCGTGGATCGCGTGGAGAAGCTCCTCGACGTGGTGAACATCGATCAGGTTTACGTCCAGTTTTACCTCGAACCGAAGTTGTTGCAGTCCATGAAACAGGACATGGAGGTGCCCGTGCGGTTTCCAGGCACGGGGATTCCGGATTTCACGGGGAAAATCTCATTCATCGATCCGCGAATCGATGCCGGCAGCGGGCTCTTCCGGGTGAAGGTGTTGATCGACAACAAGGACCACCAGATCAAGGCCGGCATGCGGGGTGGGGTGGACTTTGCAAAACTGGGAAAATGACGAATGACGAATGGGCGATGACGAATGAAGGCTTTCAATGACGAAGATCGAAGGGCCTCTGGAACGCAAACGGTGAGCGGTTCGTCAGTCGGTCATCCCGCAGGCATTCGACATTCTACTTTCGTCATTCCCTCTCCATGCCCGCCGTAGCCGCCCATCCCGAGCCGATCTCGCCGCCGCCTCCGCCGCAGCAGGAGCAGGTGGTCATGCCGCCGCTGCGGAAGGATCTGGTGGTCACGCAGCAACGCTACGAGGGGCGCACCTACTACGTCGTCAAGGATCCGATCTCGCTCCAGTATTTTCGAATGACGGACGAGGACTACTTCCTCGCCACGCTTTTTGATGGGCGACGCACGTTCGGCCAGGTGAGGGAGGAATATCAGCGTCGTTTCCCGCACGTGCGGCTCGAATACACGCCGGACGAGGTCAATGAGCGCGTGCTCCGGTTCGCCAACGACCTGGCGATGCTACAATTCCTCAGCGTTCAAGGCGTGCGGCTCAAGGCGCGCTACGACGCGGCGAAAAAGCAAAAGAAGAAGAAGGGCGGCCTCTACGCGCTGGCCAATCAGGTCTTCTTTTTCCGCTTCTCGCTTTTCGATCCGGACAAGATTTTCGGAGCGATGGCGCGGCCCTTTTGGTGGATCTGGACGAAGCAGGCGATGTGGATTTCGATCGCCATCATCGCGCTGGCGACCGTCGTTTTCTTCCAGCACGCGGAGGGACTCGATCAGGCGCTCGCGAATATCTTCCACTGGGAAAATATCGCGCTCATGTGGGTGACCACGATCCTGATCAAGAGCGTGCATGAGCTCGGCCACGGGCTCACCTGCAAACACTTCGGCGGCGAAGTCCACGAGGTCGGCTTCATGTCGCTCGTCTTCACGCCTTACTTCTTCGTGAACGTCACCGACTCATGGGTGATGCCGAATCGCAAGCACCGCATGCTCGTCTCCGCCGCGGGCATCTATGTCGAGCTGATCTTCGCGGCCTTTGCTGTCTTCCTCTGGGCGGTCGTGCAGCCGGGCTGGTTTAAGGATTTTCTCTTCAACATCATCCTCATCGCCTCGGTCTCGACCATCCTCTTCAACGCCAACCCGCTGATGCGTTTCGACGGGTACTACATCATGACCGACCTCATCGAGGTGCCGAATCTCCAGGGGAAATCACGCGCGCTCATTCAGCATCAGATCAACAAGCTGCTCTTCGGATCGAGCAACAAGGAAGGCGTGCTCTCGCGCCTGCCGCTGCCAAAGAAACGCTTCTGGCTCTTTTACACCTACGCCATTCTCTCGTGGCTTTACGGCTACTGGGTCATTTACAAGCTGATCATCTTTATGAAGCCTCACCTTGAGCCGCTCGGGCTCGAGGGGCTTTCGGATTGGTTTGCCTGGCTCGCCGGCATCGGCTGGGTCGGCGTGCCGCTCGTCCACTTTGTGCAACAACTCCATCTCACTCGCGAAGACTTGAAACCAGGCGGGCGCTGGCGCCGGGCCGGACTCGTCTTCGGTCTCCCGCTCGCGGCCTTTTTCACGTTCTGTTTTGTGCCGGTCGAGTTGAAGATCAAGCGCGTCTGCGCCATCGAGATCGCCGAGCCAGAGCAGGTGCGGCCGGAAGTGCCCGGCTTTATCGAAGCGATCATGGTCAAGGAGGGCGACCGCGTTACCACCGGGCAGTTACTCGCCCGGCTCGAAAATCGCGAGCTGCGCCAGAAACTCGTACTCACCGAACAGCGCCTCCGTTCCTCCGAAGGCCAACTCCAGCGCGCTCTCGGCCTCGACAAACCCGCTGAACAGCAGCAGCTCGAGAATCTGCGCAAGCGTTACGCCGCGGACTTTGCAGAGGCCCAGCGCGACATCCGCATGCTAGAAGTCCGCGCCGCGCACGACGGACTCATCCTGACTCGCGATCTGCATCTCAAGCTCGGCCACCTGCTGCGGAGCGGAGAGCTTTTCTGCGAGCTCACGCCGCTCGATCCGATGCGAATTAAGATCCCGCTCAACGAAAAGCAGGTGCGCTA
>JBAVML010000382.1:0-2012 GCA_049690035.1 Chthoniobacteraceae bacterium | reverse complement strand
GCGTAGAATAGCTAGCGAGATCACGCGTTGCGAGGAGCATCCAAGACCACTGCTAGGAAGTAGCGTGGGAACGAAGTCGCCCTTCAGGAGGCGCAAGCATGTCGGGACCATTGCCGGATCCTTCGGCTCAGCGATCTCGCGAATACGAGGAGTTGCGCCAGTCGCAGCAGCGTCTTGCGTTGCACTTCCAGCAAACGACGCTGGGGGCCATCGAGTGGGACCTCGAGTTCCGCGTCTCCCGTTGGAACGTCGGCGCGGAGCGGATTTTCGGCTATTCGGCCGAGGAAGCGCTGGGGCGCCATGCCTCGTTCATCGTTCCGCCCGACGCCCGCGAACACGTGGATCTCGTTTGGCAAGATCTGCAGGCCCGCAAAGGCGGCGACCAGAGCACCAACGAGAATCTCACCAAGGACGCGCGGAGGATTCTCTGCCAATGGCACAACACGCCGTTGGTGGCCGCCGACGGACAGGTGATCGGGGCGGCCTCGCTGGTCGAGGACATTAGCGAGCGGAAGCGTGCGGAGCAGGAGCTGCATCTGGCGCGTGGCGCGTTGGAGAAGCTGGTCGCGACGCGGACCGCGGAACTGAACATCTTCCACCGCTTCGCCGAGGCCTCCGGCGAGGGCTTTGGCATGTCGACTCTCGACGGCCACATTGTGTACGTGAATCCCACGCTGTACCGTCTGTTCGGCGAACAAGAGCCTGAGGACGTGATCGGTCGCAGCGTCTCGGAATATTACCCGCCCGAGTACATGCTGCGGCGGCGAAGCATCATCCTGCCGCACCTGTTGAAACACGGTCACTGGCACGGCGAGCAGACGCTCTTGCCGCGTCATGGTCCGCCGCGAGAGACGTTGCAGAGCACGTTTCTCATCCACGACGAGAACGGCCAGCCGATCCGCGTGGCGGTGGTGATCAGCGACATCACCGAGAAGAAGCGGGCCGACCTTGCGCTGCGGCAGAATCACGACGAGATGCACGCCATCTACGACGGCATGCCCGACGGCATGCTGGTGGCCGAGATCGAGAGCAAACGCTTCATCCGCTGCAACGCGGCCATGCGGCGGATGCTGGGCTACTCGCAGGAAGAAATCCTGGTGCGCTGCGTGAAGGACATCCATCCGCCGGACGATCTGCCGCACGTGCTGGAAATATTCGAGGCCATGGTCCATGGCGAGATGTTCCTGGGCGTGGAGATCCCCGTGTTGCGCAAGGACGGCAGCGTGTTCCATGCCGACGTCACGCACGTGGAGATCCTCGTCAACGGGCGGGCATGCTCGGTGGGCTTCTTCCGCGACGTCACCGAGCGCCGCCGGGCGGAAGAGGCGCTGCGCCGCGAACATCGCACGCTGAAGCACCTGCTGCAATCCAGCGACCACGAACGGCAGCTCATCGCCTACGAGATCCACGACGGCCTGGCGCAGCAATTGGCCGGAGCGATCATGCAGTTCCAGACCTTCGAGGCGCTCAAGGAAAGCCGCCCCAAGCAGGCCGCCGACGCCTACAGCGCCGGGGTGACCATGTTGCAGCAGGGGCATTTCGAGACCCGCCGCCTGATCGCCGGCGTGCGGCCGCCGATCCTCGACGAGTCGGGCGTGGTCGAGGCGATCGCCCACCTGGTGAACGAACTCCGCCGCAGCAAAGGCCCCAAGATCGAGTTCCGCAACAGCGTCGAGTTCGACCGGCTGGTCCCCGTGCTGGAAAACGCCATCTACCGCATCGCCCAGGAAGGGCTCACCAACGCCTGCCAGCACAGTCAAAGCGACCGCGTGCGAATCAACCTCGATCAGCGCGCGGAGCGCGTGCGGATCGAGATCCAGGACTGGGGGATCGGCTTCGACGTCAAGGTCGTACACAAGAACCACTACGGGCTGGACGGCATCCGTCAACGGGCGAGGCTCCTGGACGGCAAGTGCAATATCCGCAGTTGTCCCGGAAAGGGGACGAAAATCAGCGTCGAATTGCCGGTTGTGCTCCGCCACGCCGACGAGTAGGATGGCCAAGGATTTCCA
>JBAVML010000381.1:0-1818 GCA_049690035.1 Chthoniobacteraceae bacterium | reverse complement strand
GTGCTAGCCACGCACCCCGAGGCGAGCGAGAGCGGCGACACCGTGAAGAAGTTCGTGAAATGGGGCGCATCGCCGCGCGCCGTGCAGGCGCTCATCCGCGCCGCGCGAGTCCGCGCGCTCGCCGAGGGTCGCGCGCATGTGGCATTCGAGGACATCCGCCATTTCGCACCCGAAGTCCTCGGCCACCGCGTGCTGCTGAACTACGACGGCCTCGCGGAAAATCTCAGCGTGCCGGACCTCGTGACTGAGACCGCGAGGCTCGTGCCCGAAGAAGCCGCGGCCTGATCGAGCATGGTCGCGCCGCAACTCACGTCGCTGCTCAGCAACCGCGATCTCGATCGCCTCGCCCGGCTGCGGCTCAACTCGGCGCGCCGCTTCACCAACCGTGGTCGCGGTGAGCATCTCGCGGCGAAGGGCGGCACGAGCACGGAGTTTTGCGACTACCGCGATTACACGCCCGGCGACGACGTGCGCTTCGTGGACTGGAATATCTTCGCGCGCATCGAGCGGCCGTATTTGAAGCAGTTCCATCACGAGGAAGAGCGCCACGTCGCTGTGCTCATCGATGCCTCACGCTCGATGGTGTTCGAGGGAAAACTGGAGCTCGCCCAACGCGTCGCGGCGGCGCTCGGTGCCGTGGGTTTGCGCAGCAATGAAAAGGTCAGCGCCTACACGCTCGGCGCCGCGGTATCGGCGGGACGCCTCGCGCCGTGTCGCGGACGCCCCGCGCAGGGCCGCCTCTTCCGCTATCTCGAAGACATCACCGGCGGCGGCGACGCGCCCGTGGAGCAAGACATCGAGAGCTTTCTTCGGCAGCACACCGGCCGCGGCGCGGCGATCGTCATCAGCGATTTCCTCACGGGCGGCGATCTTCGCCGCGCCTTCAATCTCCTCCACAGCAGCGGACTCGAAATCTTCGCGCTGCAAATCCTCGGCCCCACCGAACTCGCGCCCGAACTCGCCGACGACCAACGGCTCGTCGATTGCGAAACGCTCGGCCACCTCGACATCTCGCCGACCGGGGATCTGCTCGCTCTTTACCACGAATACCGCGCCGCCCACGAAGCGCAGCTCGCCGCGCTCTGCCGCCAGCGTTCCGGGAAGTTCCTCTCCGTTAGCGCCGCCGAGCCGCTCGAGCGCGTGATCTTCGACACCATGCGGCGGCGCGGGTGGATCATCTAAGTTTGCATGCTCCCCGGCTTCAGTTCCCTCGCCAGCGCGTGGCTTTTCGCACTGCTCATCCCGGTGGTGCTCTTCTATTTTCTAAAGCTGAAGCGTCCGCGCGCGGAGATTCCCTCGCTCGTGCTGTGGCGGCAGGTGTTGAGCGATCAGCGCGTGAATTCTCCATTCCAACGCTTCAAGCGGCACCTCCTATTGCTGCTCCAAATTCTCCTGCTCTGCCTGCTCGCGCTCGCGGCGATGCAGCCGTTTCTCCGGCGCACGAGCGCCCGCGGGGATCGTCTCGTGATTATGATCGACGTCTCCGCAAGCATGGCCGCGCTCCATCACGAAGGCGGCAGTTCGCGGCTGGACGAGGCACGTAAAAAGGTGCGCGAGATCATCGACGGAATGCTGCCCGGGCAAGAAATGAGCCTGATCGCCTTCAGCCGCCACGCGCGGCGGCTCATTCCATTCACGGACAATCAACGCGACCTCCGCGACGCGCTCACCGCGCTGGAAACCGAGGACGTGCCGAGCGATCTGGAGGAAGCTCTCCGCCTGGCGCAAGCGCTCGCCCGCAGCGCTTCGTTTGAAAAGGTGCTGCTCTTCTCCGATGGAAATTTTCCCGCGAAGGCAAACTTCGAACTGCCCTTTGCC
>JBAVML010000380.1:0-2591 GCA_049690035.1 Chthoniobacteraceae bacterium | reverse complement strand
CAACTCCTCCTCGCGTCCCGCGTGCTGGCCGGTGCCAGCCCACAAGTGCAATGGGTGATCGGGCTCGTCGCGTATTCGACCTTTGGCTACCTGGGCATGATGCTCGCGATCCGCAGCAATCGGGATGAATTCTCGCTCATCATCCCGTACGTGCGCTTCCGCCAGGCCACCGTGCAAGATGCGCCCTTGCTCGTGGACGCGGGGATCATCCTCGACGGCCGGGTCGCAGATCTCTGTGCCACCGGTTTCCTCAGCGGTTCGGTCGTCGTCCCGCGCTTCGTCCTGGATGAAATTCAAACCCTTGCCGAAAGCGAAGATCCCGCAATGCGAACCCGCGGGAAGGCCGCGCTCGATCGCCTCCAACAGATGCAGCGCAACCCCAACATGAGCGTCACGATTCACGATAGTGAACTTGATTCGAATTCGCCCGCCGACACCCGCCTCATGAAGCTCGCGACCTTGCTGGACGCGCGCCTGCTCACCACCGACCCAAACCTCTGCGCCATCGGCCGCCTGCAAAACGTGGCCACCCTCAACCTCAACGACCTTGCGCGCGCGCTTCGACCCGTTCTCGGAGTCGGCGACGAGGCGGAAATCCCGCTCATCAAGGAAGGCCGGGACGCGCATCAGGCGGTCGGCTACCTGCCGGACGGGACGATGATTGTCGTAAATCACGCCCGCCCGCAGTTGGGCCGGACGGTGCGGATTGTGATCGGGAGCTCACTCCAGACATCCGCCGGAAAACTGTTCTTTGCCGACCTGAAGCAAGCGGCGTAGGCAGCGCAGCGGCTAGAATCCCAGTTTTCTCGGGTATCTCTCGAGCGGAAAGACCAACCAACAGAACGCCCCTATCAAATAATGAGAGCCGCCCCCCGGATGGGAAGCGGCTCAAATTTATGCGTTCGTAGAGTGAGCTACCCGTGGGGGAAGCAAGCCTCTCCGGCAGACGCAGTCGAGCGAGAAAGCTAGAGCTTGCCCTCGAACTCGACCAGACGCTGCAAGGCCTCCAGGAAATCCCGGAACGCCGGTGCAGGCAGCATGATGGTATCACGCCGACCGCCGACATCTTCCGTGATTTTCAGAAACCGACCGCGCTGATTCTCTTTGAGGTCGAGAAAGAAAATCTTCCGCTCGATCGCCACTTTTTCAGAGGCGATCGGATCAGACCCCATTCTCTCCCCAGGATTCTGGTTCATCATATACACAGGTTTACTTACTTAATTCACAAAGGCAACCGCCCCGTGAAGGGCTCGAATCTTAGGCGTCGATCGCCGCAGCGCAACGTGCAATTTCAGAATTACAGGAAATTCATTCCGGGACCTGACACCGCCTAAACTAACCGCGATTCCCTCCCCGTGCGTCAGCGCAATCCCACCGCACGGCGCACCCGGGTCATCGTTGCACTCGCGACCGCCCGCGCGCGATCAACTCCGCCTTCGAGAACTCGGTCCACAAATGCCGGATCGGCTTCCAACTCCCTCCGCCGCACCCGCAGCGGCGTGAAGTATTCCCAGATCGCGCCGAAGAGCCGCTTCTTGAAATCGCCGTATCCGATCCCGCCCGCACGGAAATCCGCTTCCATCTGCGCCACATCCGCCTCCGCAGCAAAAAGCCGATACAGCGCCACGATCGCGGAGGTCGCCGGATCCTTGGGCGCCTCCACCGGCGTCGAGTCGGTGATGATGCCCATGATCTTCTTGCGCAGCGCCTTCTCCTCCTCGAAGAGCTCGATCGTGTTGTCGTAGCTCTTGCTCATCTTCTGCCCGTCGAGGCCTGGGATGGTCGCCAACGAAGGCAGGATACTCGGCTCGGGGACGACGAAGATATTGCCGTAGAGCGCGTTCATCTTGTGCGCCAGATCGCGCGTCACCTCCACGTGCTGCTTCTGGTCGCGCCCCACCGGCACCACGTTGCTGTCGTAGATCAGAATGTCCGCCGCCATCAGCACCGGATACGCAAAGAGCCCGTGCGACGGCGTCTTTTCCTTAGCAAGGTGATCCTTGTAGGCGTGGCAATTCTCCAGCATCGGCATCGGCGTCTGGCAGCTCAGCAGCCACGCGAGCTCCGTGTGCTCCGGCACATCGCTCTGGCGGAAGAGCACCGCCTTCGCCGGGTCCAGGCCGCAGGCCAGAAAGTCGAGCGCCACCCCGCGCACGTATTCGCGCAGCTTCACCGGATCGAAGACCGAGGTCAGCGCGTGATAATCTGCGATGAAGTAGAACGCCTCGCCGCGCTCCTGCCACTCGATCGCCGGGCGCATCATGCCAAAGTAGTTTCCGATGTGCGGTTTGCCGGTCGGCTTGATGCCGGAGAGGATGCGGGGCGTGGGCATGAATGGAGGGTGGCGTTCACCGCCGGGCGCGCACCTTCCGCGAGCGCGCCGCGAGCTGTCAATTCCCGGCGGGCGTCAAGGCTACCGCCGATCGGCTGAAAGAAAGGCCACGAGAAAACCGGCGAGCGCTTCGCGGGCGGGGCGGAGGCCGCGGACGAAGCGGGCGAAGGCGGGGATGCGGTGCGGGTGGGTCGCGAGGAAGGCGAGCAACGGGAGGATGCGCGGGCGCTGGTGGGCGAGGTCGAACCAGATGGGGAAT
>JBAVML010000379.1:0-11843 GCA_049690035.1 Chthoniobacteraceae bacterium | reverse complement strand
CAGCAGTACTTCGCGCAGCCGCGGATCGGTCTGCGCGAGCAGCGGCACGGCCTTCTCAAACCACCCGGCGCTCTCGCGCGGTTTCCCCGCCGCCGCGGCCAGCGTGCCGAGCGCGAGCGGGGGCAGGGGACTCACGGCGTCGAGCTTCGCCGCGCGTTCGTAGGCGGCACGCGCATCGTCGTCCTTGCCCGTGCGGCGGAGAAGGTGGCCGAGGATCATCTCGTTCGCGAAGGTTCCGCCGGCGCGATATTCTTCGATCAGTTGGTTCGTCTGGCCTTTCTCCGCGTAGTGCTTCCAAAGCCGGTCGAAGGCGATGCCCTCCGTGGGGTTCGCCACGAGCACCTGCCGGTAGCGTTCGAGCACCTTCTCCTCCGGCTGCTGCGCGGCGAGCGGAGCGACCAGGAGCAGGGAGAGGGCGAGGCAACGACGGATGGGCATGAAGCGAAAGCGGGCTCGGCGGGGTGTTCGAAGCGAAAACTATCGCGAGCCAGCCGGCAAACACAACCGCGCGCCGGCCCCTTACCGTGCCTCCAGCAAAGTCCTGGCGTGGGCTCGTGCCGAATCGCCTTTGCCCCCGAGCATCCGCGCCAGTTCCTCCACCCGCTCCGGTCCTTCCACCTTGCGCAGCCGCGAGATTGTCCGGTCGTTCGTGAATTCTTTCGTCACCACAAACTGCGCGTCCGCCAGCGCCGCCACCTGCGGCAGATGGCTGATGCAGAGCACCTGATGCTTCGCGCCGAGCGACTGCATCTTCGCGCCGACCGCGTGCGCGATCTCGCCGCCGACGTTGGCGTCGATCTCGTCGAAGACCAGCAGCGACACCGTGTCCTGCGCCGCCAGCGACGACTTCACCGCGAGCATCACCCGCGAGATTTCGCCGCTCGATGCGATCGCCTTCAGCGGCTTCTCCGGCTCGCCGGGATTGGGCGCAAAGCGGAACTCCACCGCCTCCAGCCCGTGGCTCGACGGTTCCGCATGCGGCGCCAGGGCCACGGCGAACGCTGATTTCTTGAAGCCGAGGTCGCGCAGGTGCGTCGTCACGCTCGCCGCCAGCTTCGGTGCGGTCGCGCTGCGCTTTTTGGAAAGCACCGCGCCTGCCTCGGCCACGGCCTGGCGGGCCGCGGCGATCTCGCGCTCCAGCCGCTCCAATTCCTCGCCGCGCGACTCGATTTTGCGCAGCCGTTCCGCCGCGGCTTCGCCAAAAGCGATGACCTCCGCGAGGCTCGCGCCGTATTTGCGCTTGAGCGTTTCGATCAGCGTCACCCGTTCCTCCATCTCCGCCAGGCGCTCGGGGTCGAGGTCCATGTCTTCCGCGTAGCTCTGGAGCGATTGCGCGAGGTCCTCCAACTCGGTGATCGCCCGCAGGTGCGACTCCGAAAATCGTGAGGCCGACGGATCGACGCGCTCCAGCTCACGCAGAAATTTCCCGATCTCGCCGAGCCGTAACATGACTGCATCTTCCGTCTCCGAAAGCCGGCCGGTGATTTGCGTCGCCAGCTCCAGCAGACGCCGGCTGTTGGACGCCACGCTGTAACGCGCGAGCAGTTCCTCTTCCTCCTCCGGGCGCAGGCGCGCGGCCTCGATCTCATGCACCTGATGGCGGAGCAAATCCACCTCGCGCTCCAGCGCCGCTTCGCTGGTGGAAAGGGTGTCGTGCTCCGCGATTAGCCGCTGCATCGTGCGGTAGGCGTCGTCAAATTTCCTCCGCGCTCCGTCGGCTCCGGCGAAGGCATCGAGCAAATCGAGCTGCGTCTCCGCGGAGAGCAGCGACTGATGATCGTGCGGCCCGTGCAGATCCACCATCGACTCGCCGAGCGTCTTCAGCACGGCCAGCGTCGTCGGACTGCCGTTGATGAACTGCCGGTTCGCGCCCGCCGCGGTGAAGACGCGCTTCACGATCAGCTCCGCCTCCTCGCACGGCTCCACGCCCTGCTCTTCGAGTTGTGCATTGAGCGCAGCCGGATCAGCGACTTCAAAGACTGCCTCGACCGTGCAACTCTCCGCGCCCGCGCGCAGCAGCGCCTTATCCGCCCGCTCGCCGAGGATGAGTTTTAGCGCGCCGACGATGATTGATTTCCCCGAGCCCGTCTCTCCCGTCACTGCCGTGAACCCGCACCCGAGTTCCCACGCCACGTCTTCGACGAGCGCGAGATTGCGAATACGGAGGCTGGTGAGGAGGACGGTCACGCGCGTGAGTATGCGAAACGAGGCGCCGAGTGCCAGTCCCGCGCGTTTTTTCCCGCGTCATTGCGGGGGCGATGACGCTCTATGCCGACGTGGCCGAAGAGGCGCGGTGGTAGCGGGCCACTTCCTCGACGATGTGGGGATTGACCTGGTGCTGGATGGCTTGCACGGCCATGCGAATGGCGTTTTTCACCGCGACGGGGGAACTGCCGCCGTGGGCGATGATGCAGACGCCATTCACGCCGAGCAGGGGCATGCCGCCGTACTCGTCGGCGTTGGTGACCTGATACACCCCGCGGAAGGCGGGTTTGCAGAGCATCGCGCCGGCTTTGCGGATCGTGGTGCTCATGAGTTCGCGCTTGAGCATGCGGAAGATGGCCTTGGCCAGCGACTCGCAGGACTTGAGGACGATGTTGCCAGTGAAGCCATCGGTGACGACGACATCGACGGCGCCTTCGAAGAGGTCGTGGCCCTCGACGTTGCCGTGGAAGTTCACGCCGCAGCTTTTGATCAACGCGTGGGCGGCGAGGGTGAGTTCGTTGCCCTTGAATTCCTCCGTGCCGTTGGAGAGCAGACCGGCTTTGGGGTCGTTCAGCCCGAGGACATGCCGGGAGTAGGCGAGCGCCATGATCGCGTTGTCCTCGAGTTGCTCGGCCGTCGGGTCAGGATTCGCGCCGGCATCGCAGAGGAGAAAGTGGCCGCCCTTCTCGGTGGGCATGGTCGCGGCGATGGCGGGACGTTCGATGCCGGGGAGCATGCGCAGTTTGATGGTGCACGCGGCGACGGCGGCGCCGGTGTTGCCGGCACTGACGATGGCGTCGGCGGCGCCTTCCTTCACGAGATCGACGGCGCGGCTGACCGAGGAGTCTTTCTTTTTGCGCACGGCGTCGATCCCGCTGTCGTGCATCTCGACGACCTGGGTGGTGTGGACGATCTGGAGGCGGGTGTCGGTGCAGCCCATGCGCTGGAGTTCGGTCTCGAGCGTGGCTTTGTCACCCGTGAGGAATAGCTGCGTGATCTCGGGGAACTCGCGCAAGGCGAGAGAGGCTCCGGCGAGCAGATCGGCGGGGCCGTTGTCATGGCCCATGGCATCGAGCGCGATTTTCACGGGCGCAGTTCGACTGCGAAGGGCGGAATGTTCAAGGGCAAAAAGAACAGCCGCCCTCGCGTGAGCAGGGGCGGCTGGAGAATGAGGCTTTCGAGAGGGCGGCTTACGCGGCCTCGATCGTGAGGACCTGGCGGCCTTTGTAGTAGCCGCAGGAGGGGCAGGCCTGGTGCGAGGGCAGCGTGCTGCCGCATTGACCGCACTTGTTCATGACCGGTGCGTGCCAGCGGTGGGTGGCTTTGCGCGTGCGCAGGCGCATCTTCGAGGTTTTGCGTTTTGGAACTCCCATGGTGTTAAGTCTTTTTGATTTTTAGTTGGTCGAGCGCGCCCCACACGTCTCTTTCTTGCGGAAGAGGTTCGGCAGCGGCGTCGTGGATTGCGGCCACTTGGGCGGCGCCTTTGCAGACCCTCTCACCGCTCCAGTCGCAGTGCGGATGGGGCGGAAGGGCGAGCAAGATGTCTTCCCTCATGGGCTCTGTCAAGTCCACCAATTCGGCCCCGGTCAATTCGACCTGGCAGGCGAATTCGGGAACGCTCAGCGGGTAGCGGAACTTTTCCAGGCAGCCCACGCATTCCACCTCGAGATCCACGCCAAGCTCGCCGGTGGCGAAAAGCCCGCCCTCGCTGAGGCCGATATCAAGGCTGTAGCGGACGGGACCGATCGGCGTAACGAGCGGTTCGTGCAAGTCGAGGATGGAATTCGGGTCCTCGCCGTCCACGTGTAGCCCTTCGTGCGGGATCTGGTTGATGTGGACTTTCATAGGACGTGGTGGGTTTAGGCTTCAGCCCGTCCAAAACGTTCTGCGAGCGCCTTGGCCACTGAAGTTGGCACGAACGCGTCCACATTGCCACCGAGCCGGGCGATTTCCTTGACGATGCGCGAGCTGAGGTAGGTGTATTCCTCGCGAGGGGTGAGGAAGATGGTCTCGATGGTGGGCTCGAGCTTGCGGTTCATCAGCGCCATCTGGAATTCGAACTCGAAGTCGCTGACCGCACGCAGGCCGCGCACGACGGCGACGGCTTCCTGCTCGCGGGCAAAATCGACGAGCAGCCCGTTGAAACGTGCGACGCGGATATTTGCTCCTCCGTCCACGACGGTCTCGATCATCGCGACGCGTTCCTCGGGCGAGAAGAGCGACTTTTTCTGATCGTTGAAAGCGACGGCGACGACGACTTCGTCGAAGAGCTTTGCCGCGCGCTGGATCACGTCGATGTGACCCTTCGTGATCGGATCGAAACTTCCCGGGTAAATGGCGCGGCGCATGAAGAAAAAGCGAAAGGCTAAAGGTGAAAGTGGGGAGTTAGCGCTTTATTTTCGCCTTTAGCCCTTCGCCTTTTCTACTACTCCCACTCGATGGTCGCCGGCGGCTTGCTGCTGATGTCGTAGCAGACGCGGTTCACGCCTTTCACTTCGTTGATGATGCGCGTGGAGATTTTCGCGAGCAGATCGTAGGGCAGGCGCACCCAGTCGGCGGTCATGCCGTCCTGGCTCTCGACCACACGGATCGCGATGGTCTGCGCGTAAGTGCGTTCGTCACCCATCACGCCGACGCTCTTCACCGGCAGAAGCACGGCGAAGCTCTGCCACACGCGGTAGTACCAATCGCTCGCCTTCATCTCGGCGACGACGATGGCGTCGGCTTCGCGCAGGATGCGCGTCTGCTCGGGCGTGATCGCGCCGAGGATGCGCACGGCGAGGCCGGGGCCGGGAAAGGGCTGGCGCTGGACGATTTCCTTCGGCAGCCCGAGCTGTGCGCCGACTTCGCGGACCTCATCCTTGAAGAGCTGGCGCAGCGGCTCGACGAGCTTGAGCTTCATCTTCTTCGGCAGTCCGCCGACGTTGTGGTGCGACTTGATCAGCGCGGCGGGATTGCCGGCGATGGCGACGCTCTCGATCACGTCGGGATAGAGCGTGCCCTGCGCGAGGAACTTGAACTTCGACTTTTCGCCGCGTGAAAGGCTGATCACCGCGTCGTCGAAGACGCGGATGAACTCGTTGCCGATGATCTTGCGCTTGCGCTCGGGGTCGGTGATGCCCTTCAGCTTTTTCAGGAAACGCGCGGACGCATCGACGTACTTTAGCTTTACGTGAAAGTTATCGCCGAAAACGCGCTGCACGGTCTCGGCTTCGTTCGAGCGGAGCAGGCCGTTGTTGACGAAGACGCACGTGAGCTGGTCGCCGATCGCTTTGTGCAGCAGCGCGGCTGCAACGCTGGAATCGACGCCGCCGCTCAAGCCGAGGATGACGTGCGCGTCGCCGACTTGCTGCCGCACTTCCTCGCAGGTCTGCTCGATGAAAGAGCCCATCGTCCAATCCATTTTGCAGCCGCAGACCTGGAAGACGAAGTTCGCGAGGATGTCCTTGCCGCGCGGCGTGTGGACGACTTCGGGATGGAATTGCAGGCCGTAGAATTTTTTCTTCGGTTGCTCGACGGCGGCGTAGGGCGAGTTGTCGCTGGTGCCGACGGCGCGGAAGCCGCGCGGGAGTTTGGTGATCTTGTCGCCGTGGCTGTTCCAGATATCGAGCGTCCTGGCGAGGCCGTGGAAGAGCGGGCAATCGCCGGTCTGCGTGAGCAGTCCGCTGCCGTATTCGCGACGTTCGCTATGCTCCACTTTCCCCCCGAGATGGTGAGCCATGAGCTGCACGCCGTAGCAGATGCCGAGGATGGGCAGACCGAGCTCGAAGATGCCCAAGTCGGGATGCGGCGCATCCTTGGCATAGACGCTGCACGGGCTGCCACTGAGGACGATGCCGTTCGGCTTTAGCGCGGCGATTTCCTTCGCCGGCGTGTCAAAGGGGAGGATCTGCGAGAAGACTTGGCACTCGCGGATGCGACGTGCGATGACCTGTGTGTACTGCGAGCCGAAGTCGAGAATGACGATGCGCGACGCTGCGGGTGCGGCCATGCTAATAGCCGACACGGGTGTTCTCGCGGATGAGCGGGTCTTCCGATTTGTCGGGCTGCACGATGCTGCCGCGTCCGGTCGGGCCGCCGCGCTTGGCCGCGGGGTCGGGCGGGACGTCACTTTCGCAACCGCTGAACAGGAGGCTGGCGAGGGTCAGCAAAATGGAGGCGAAGATGGCTTTCATGCGTGCCGTTCATAGCGGGTGCGCGGGAAAAGGGGAAGGGAAAGTGCGGAGCTGACCGGGCGCGCGGCGTGACAGTTGCGTGACGCCGCCGGGTGCAGCATAAACGCCCCGGATGATCCCTGCGCCACTGCTGCTGCATGCCTATCGAAACGCGATTTTCCCGATGGCCATGGACGACGGCGAGATCGCGTGGTTTTCGCCGGATCCACGCGCGATCATTCCGATCGACGACGGCTTCCACATTCCCCACGGGCTGCGCCGCACGCTGCGCAAGGGCTTGTTTGAGATTCGGATCGATCACGACTTCGAGGAAATCATGCGCCGGTGCGGGCAGCGCGATGAGACGTGGATCAACGAGGAGATCGTCGAGAGCTACGTGAATCTCCATCGGCTCGGCCACGCGCATTCCGTCGAGGCGTGGTTTGATGGAAAGCTCGCCGGTGGACTTTATGGCGTCGCGATCGGCGGTGCGTTCTTCGGCGAATCCATGTTTCACGAAGTTACCGATGCTTCGAAAGTCGCGCTGCACGCCCTGGTCATGCGCATGAGGGAGCGTGGATTTTCCCTTCTCGATACGCAATGGCTGACGCCGCACCTGCGGACGATGGGGGCGATCGAGATCCCGCGCGCTGAATATCAGCGACGGCTGGGAGCTTGCGTCGACAACGACTGTTCGTTCATCGACTGACCCGTGCGATCGCGTGTCGCGGGACGATGGCGGGCGGCGACTACTGGGTCGGCTTGCCTTCGGGATACCACGACTTCAATCCCTCGTCGCTCGAGACGTCGCTGAACTTCACATAGTTCATACTCTCGACATGGGTGTCGGCGAAGAGCGCGTTGATCTGACCACGACCGGAGTGGGTGCCGCGTTTTCCGCCGCCGGAGGGCAAGGGGAGCGTCGGGTTGGATGCGGAGTTGTCGTTGAAGACGATTTCATTCCCCGGCGCGAGGTGCGGAGCCATGACGATCAATTGCGAAGGCGAGGTGAATTTCGATGCATTCACCCCGAAGCAGTTTGTGTTAATGCCATAGCTCACTGGATAGGGTGGGCTGGTCGGATCCGGCCGCGCACCCGTGGCCTTGTCAAAAGGTGAGCGGAAGACTTTCCAGTTTGTCACATACTTTGTCTGGAGCGCGACGGGCCACGTGGTGGCGACACCGTTAGGATCGGATGCGACGAGGGAAAACATCTGGTCGTCGTTGTCGTTGAGATAGGCGGCGAGGCCGATGCCGATCTGGCGCAAATTACTCGCATCGCTGGTCGCCTTGCCACGCTCGAGCACCTTGTTGAAAACGGGCAGCGCGATGCCGGCGAGGATCGCGATGATGGAGATCACGACGAGCAGTTCGATGAGGGTGAAAGCGGATTTTTTCATGTCGGGGAAGATCGGGAGGCGGGAAAGTAGAACGCGCGAATGCAGGTGTCGAGCGGTGAGTCGAGTGGTGCCAGTCAAGATCACCCAGATCACTTACTTTCCACTTTCCCTTTTCACCTGTCGCCGGAAGACTCCGCGACCCATGCCGAAAATCCTCCTCCTGACTGCGGCCTACGGCGAAGGCCACAACGCCGCCGCGCGCGGCCTGGAGGCGGCCTTCACCGAGCTCGGGGCGGACGCGGAGATCGTGGATCTTTTTGCGCTGACCGGCGGCGCGGTTTACCATCGTTCGCGGCGCGGTTACGTTGATTTGATCAATTCGGCGCCGAAAGTTTGGGCTGCGATTTATGGCTTGCTCGATCGCCTCCCGATCGTGACGGCTTCACTGCCTTTCATGGGGTCGATGTATCGGCTGCTCCGGCAGATGCTGGATGAAAAGCAGCCGTGCGCGGTGCTTTCCGTTTATCCGGTGTACGGCTATTTGCTCGCGCAGCTTTTCCCGCAGAGCCGGCCGTTCGCTTTTCATACCGTGATCACCGACTCGATCACGATCAACTCCGTCTGGTATCGCTGCGCGAGCGACACGTTCATCGTGCCGAACGAGGACAGCGCCCATGTGATGCAGGAAGCAGGCGTGCCGTCTGAAAAGCTCCGTACGCTGGGGTTTCCGGTGGCGCCGCAGTTTGTGCGGGAGCGGCTCGCTCGCCCGGAGCCGACGTCGCCGCGGGTACTTTACATGATCAACGCGGGCCGCGATCGGGCGCCGGGGATCGTCCGGCGTCTGCTCGCGATCGAGCCGATCCACCTCACCGTGACGGTCGGCCGCGATGAAGGACTGCGCGTTGAGATCGAGCAAATCGCCGCTGAACTCGGCAAGACGGTTGAGATCCATGGGTGGACAAATCGCATGCCGGAACTGCTCATGACCCACCATCTCCTCATCGGCAAAGCTGGTGGCGCAACCGTGCAGGAAACGATCGCGGCGTGCACCCCGATGTTGCTCACGCAAATCGTTCCAGGCCAGGAAGAGGGGAACGCAAAACTGCTGATGCAAAACCGCTGTGGCGCGCTCTGCGAAACGGCCGACGCACTCGGCGCGACGGTCGAGCGGCTCTTCGCGAATCGTGCCGCGCGCTGGCAGGAGTGGGAACAGAATATCACCCGCCTCAGCCGGCCGGACGCCGCGCTCCAGATCGCGCGCTTCGTTCTCGAGAACGCTCCTTCCCGATGATCCGCGCCGTCCTTTTTGATATTGGCAATGTGCTGCTGAAGTTCGATTTTTCCGTCGCCCTCGCAAAATTGGCCGCCCAGTGCGCAGTAGAAGAACCGGTGAACGTGCTGGCCCATATTGACCAGATCAAATTGGGGTATGAAGACGGGCAGATCGACCGGGCCGCCTTTCTGCGCAGCGTCTTTGATGTGCTGCGTTATCGCGGAACGGAGGCGGAGTTCATTAGCGCGTGGGAGGAAATATTCGATCCCAACGAGCCCATGATCGCGCTCGTGGAAGAACTGCACGGTCAGCTTCCCCTCTATCTGCTCAGCAACACGAGCGACATTCACCGCGAATACTTCTTTCGCAACTACCCGTTCTTCCAGCGGTTCGCCGGCGGAGTTTACAGCTACGAAGTCCGCGCTTCGAAGCCCAACCGCGAGATCTACGACATCACGGCGCGGCAACTCGGGATCGATCCGACGACGACCTTTTTCATCGACGATCTACTGCCAAACGTCGAAGCCGCACGAGCATTCGGATTTCACGCCCACCACTATCACCATGATCGGCACGAGGAATTGCGCGCAGAAATGAGGTTGCTTGGGTTGGTCTGAAGCCGCGATCAGGCGGATACGGCAAAAGCGGTGACGCCCGAGCTGGGCAGTTCCGCGATGGCAGTTCAACGGGTGAACCCTCGCGTGTCGGGAAATGATCTCGTGCTCCCGATCGAGTGGCACCGTTACTGCTAATTTTACTCAGTATGAATATTCTTACCCAGGCGGATCCTTCATCTGTGCCAGCGGAGCGTCCATCACTGGGTTTTCTGGAGGAGAAGGCAACTGCGTTGCTGAACGTGGAGGCTCTGACTAGCGGGCTGCTTGGTGAGTTTCCCCTACACAGTGTGAGCGAACTTCGTCGGACGATTTCCGATGCCGAGAACGATCTTTGGCCGCGCCGGGATCCCATCGACATTTTGGATCGGGCGCGCGAGCGGCTGCGCGAAGGGCTTGTGGGCTAGCCGCTGCCGCGTTCTATTTTTAAATATCAGCCCCGAGACGGGCTCCCGACGACCGCCGCCGCGCGCTGGGTCGGACTGGGGGTAGCTCCTGGGGCTACAGGTGCAGGAGCCGGCGTGGGGGGGGGCACGTTCTCGCGGGTCAGCGGAGCAGGGAAGGGATGTGGGGTGACCTCAACCGTCGCACCGACGCCGACCATTGCGTAGAGCTTGATCACGTCGCGCGAACGCATCCGAATGCAGCCGTAGCTGGCAGGGGTTCCGATCGTCGATTCCTCCGCAGTCCCGTGGATGTAGATGGCGCGATTGAATGCGTGGGCATTCTGTCGCTCGGTGCCGCGCAGCCAGAGGATCCGCGAGACGATCGGATCGCGGCCCGGGGAATTGGGTTTCACGATTTCGCCCGTCGGACGCCGGCTCTTGAGCTTCATGCCGCTCGGGAGGCCACCGCCGATTTTTTGGGCTACGATCATTCGCCCCAAGGGGGTCCGATAGCTCCCCGGCGCGTCGCCGACGCCGTATTTCGAAGTCGAGCAGTCGTACATCGCGACCTCGACCCCGTGCTGGAAGACGATGAGTTTCTGATTGGGGACACTCACTCGGACGAGCGTGTCGCGATCGCGGCTGGCGCAGGATGCGAACACGAATGCGAGGGCGACAAGGAAGAAGCTGCGTTGCACGGCGCGGGACATTAAGCAGGTCTCGGGGCGCATTGCAACTGGCCGATGAATCCGTCGGCCATGCAAATACGTAGGGATGAGGCACATGGGTCTTCATCTTCTCCGCAGCGTCCAGGTCGTTCCGACCACGATCGACCACTGTTGGGCTTTTTTCTCCGATCCGCGCAATCTTGCCGAAATTACCCCGCCCGCGCTCGATTTTCAGATCATTTCCGATCTCCCACCTTCGATCCGCTCGGGATTGATGATCCAATACCGGGTTCGGCCGCTCTTTGGCATCCCGATGACCTGGGTGAGCGAGATCACCCAGGTGGACGGGCCACGCTTCTTCATCGATGAGCAGCGCATCGGCCCGTATGCGCTCTGGCATCACGAACATAGCTTTCGGGAACTCGAAGGTGGCCGAACCGAAATTGCCGATGTCGTTCACTACGCTCCACCGTTCGGGGTTCTCGGTGAACTCGCCCACCCCTTCCTTATCGCGCCGGAACTCGCGAAAATCTTCGCATTTCGAGAAAAGGCGGTTCGCGAGCGATTCGGGGAGTGATCGTTGTCGGAGAGGGGTTAGCTACCGGCGGCGGCAGTTCTGCGATCGTAGCGGTTCGTCTTAGAAACTTTCTTTCTTCCTCGACGACGAAGATTTTCTAATGGGCTGCATGCGCTCGGGTGATTCACGCAGAATGAAAATGCGCCGGACAACAGCAATCGCCCTCGCTTCGATCTCGATCGGCGCGGCGATCCTCCGTGTAGGGACGGCTGCGGAGGCAGACTCGATCGTGGCGGGGGTGGTGACGAGAGATGACCGCACTGCTCTTGCCAATGACGTGAACTTGCCAGCTTGGACGCGACTTGCTCTGAGCCGCGATTTCACCTCGATCGAGGAAGGCTGGGTCGCCGTTTCTTCTCCGAAGGATTTTTTTACAGCAAAATGAAAAAGATGGAGTTAATTAGGCGGGTTCTCAAAGCCACCACGCCAATGTTTGGAAAACAAAAGAAAAAAGCCATCTGGGTTCAAACCGCCCTCGAACGTTACGAACGCCCCCTGCTTCAGTATGCGATGAGCATCGTTGGAGAAATCGAACGCGCTCGCGATGTGGTGCAAGAGACTTTCATGCGCTTGCACAATCAGGATCAGGAAGCCATCGAGGGACATCTTTCGCAGTGGCTCTTCAC
>JBAVML010000378.1:0-6387 GCA_049690035.1 Chthoniobacteraceae bacterium | reverse complement strand
CCGTAAACGTCGGCGGTCATGAAAGTGCGAATGCCGCGGTCGTAGGCGAGGCGGATGGCGGAGAGGAAACGTTCGTCGGTGAGCGGCTCGCCGAAGTGCATAAAGCGACCGCCGCTCCAAGTGCCGTAAGCTGTGCGTGTAAGATCCATAGGGTTGTGGGAAATTAACTAATCGCGAGCGGCGCGCGGTGAAACACGGATTTTGTGCAAGCGTCGCCATCGCTTGCCCGGGCGACAAGCGGATCGAATATTTTGGGATCGAAAACCCTGCAAATGTGTTACATCATCGCGGTCCTCAACCCCCTCGCTGCTCTCTTCCCGCATGAAAACCCAACTCTTTCGGCTCCTGGCCATTCTCGCCCTCATCATTCCGGCATTCGCCGTCGAGATCAAACCGCCGACTTTCATTCCCGCGTCGGGACTTCAACTCTCGCTGAATACCGGTGGCTACAAGTTTTTTGTCGGTGACACGACGACTCCGCCGGTGGCGGCCAATGCCCGGGCGGCGCGCCTCGGAGGATTGATGCCGACGCGGGAAGGCTTCGCGGCGAGGGCCATCCTCGCCAACACCAGCCGGAGCGCGATTCCCTTCGAATTCGACGACGCCGGCGCGGCGGCAACGAAGTTTCGCTTCAGCGTGGTGGACGCCGACGGCGTGCTAGTCTGGCAGTCCGACAGTGACGTCGTTTCGCCGCAGGTCGTCACTCCAGCCACGCTCGGCAAGGGCGAGCGCTGGAAACGCATGGTGCAGATCCCGTTGAAGGTGGATGGCGCATGGTTGAAGCCGGGCATTTACACGCTCGAGACGATGCTGACCGCGACGCCATCCGTCTCGGCGACGACAATCTTTGAAGTGGCGAATCTTCCCGAAGTGCCCACCGGCGAGAGCGGGATCAATGGCCACGTCGTGGAGCAGGGATCAGCGGACTCCGTCAATGCGCTCCCGGCTCCGACGCCCGTAAAGGCGCAGATCTCGATCATGGAAAAGCGTTTGCCCAATGCGCGCTACGATCATCCGGCCTTTTTCTGGACGGGCCCGACCGATGACAGCGGGAATTTCAAAGTGACCACGCCGCCGGGGACGTTCATCGTGACTGCTTTCAGAACATCGATCATCACCGCGACGCCGCTCTCGAACTTCACCACGGCGAATCTCATCGCCAGCATTGGCGCCTTCAAAACAGCGGAAGTGACCGTGGAGGCGGGCAAATACAGCGAAGTAACGCTCACCTTCCAAGTCACACCGCTGCCCACCACCGGCATCAACGGCTTGGTTTTGATCGGGCCAGTGAGCCCGGTGCAAGTCATCGGCCAAAACAACGAACAGCCACTCGCCGGTGCGCAGGTCGAGATCGTCGAAATCCAGAAGCCCGGGGTCTTTTACATCCGCGGACCATGGTCGTGGACGCTCACCGCAGGGCCGGACGGCAAATTCACCCAGGCGACCCCGCCTGGACGTTATCGCGTGACTGCTTCCACTCCGCAGGTGATTCCCGTCAACGAAGGCCCCATCAATACGCTGGTGCATCGTCTGCCCTTCGGCTCGGGATCAGCCGAGGTCACCGTGACCGACAGCGGGTTCGCCGACGCGACCATCCACGTGGACAGCGGCATCCGCTGAGCAGTCGCTCGGTTACAGCTTCGGCAGAATCTTCGGCCGCCAGTTCGGCTTCGAGAGTTTGTCGTCGGCGGTGTATTCGAAAAGCTTGCTCACCGGGAAGAGCAGCACACCGGGCAGACCCTGCGCGTTGATGCGCATATCGAAGGCCATCTTGTCATCGAGAAAGAAAAGCTTGCCGCCGCCGAACATGCTGAAACCCTGGCCCTGCACTTCGAGATTGTTCGTCGCGATCACACCGCTCTGGATGGTGAATGTCGCCGCGCCCTTGCGCGCGACGTTGTAGCCCATGCCGGGCACGATCGTGTTCAGGATGCCGGAGAGTGGCCCGAGGAACGGGATGGCAAAGACATTTCCATCTACCACGGATAGTTCGCCGCGACCCTCCATGGTGCGCGCATCGTCGCCGCGCCCGCTGAAATCGTAGCGACCCGTCAGCCGGCCCTGCGAGCCGTCGTAGCTGAAGTAGAGCTTGGTGAGGCTGGCAAAGTCCATGTTCTCAACCTCCACGCTTGCGCTGTGGCCGGGCTTTTCTTTTTTCAACGAAATGTCCGCACCGCCGCGGATGCGACCGCCGAAGAGGGAGCCGTTGAGCTCCGAGATTTTCAGCCGATCGCTGGTGAAAAGCAGCTTCCCGGCGATCTGCGGGCTGTGCAGTTCGCGCTTGAGGAAGGTGTAGTCCATCCCACCCGGCGCATCGACGTCGATCGCCAGCCGCGTGCTCTTCCCCTGCTTGGTGTGCACTACCCCGTCGATGAGCAGATTCGGCGGGCGCGCGCGGAAGCGATACGGCGCCACGTCCTTGACCAGCTTCGGCTCGATCCACAGCGCGACCTCGGCCGGGTTCACATTCGCGTGGATTTTTTCCAGCCGCACCTCGTCGCGCTTGAAGTCGAAGAGCAACCCGCCCTGCCCCGTTCCTTCGCTGCGCTGAACGCGGAAGGGTGAGATGGAGAGCGCGCGATCGGCGTAGCGAAACGTCGCGTTCATCGATTCCGCCGCCACGCCGCGGTAGCTCGCCGATCCGATCTTCAGGCGCCCATTCACCGCGAGCGCTTCGCGCGAAATTTCCGACCCGCTCGCCTCCAGTTCGATCTCCGGCGACTCGCGGAACTCGAACTCCAGCAGCGCATCCAACGCCGGTCCCGTGAAGAGCGGCTGGAGCGCTTTCGGATTCAGCGTGCTCGTGATCCGCGCGTGGAACTCGCCGGGAATTTGGAGAAGATCGCCGTGCGCCTCGCCGGACCGATGCGCGAGGTGGACGTTGCGTGCCGACCAGCGCGGCCCATTCAGGGAATAATCGAGACTCAGCCCGTCGAAGATCACCGAGCGATAGGCGAACTTCTTGATCGCCGCGTGCCCGACCGCCTCCCCCTCGGGCGTGTCGCCGAACTTGGCGCGCGCCGCGACCTCCAGCGCCGGTGCGGAGTAAAAAACCATCTCGCCGAGCTGCGGCGCGAGCCGGAAGGCAGCGGCGAATGACTGCAAATCGAGCCCGGAGCGGAGATTCACCTCTGCCTCGCGACTCTCGATGCGATAGCTCCCACTCGCCCGCAGTGATCCCGCCACATCGGTCGCAGTCAGTTGCTTGAGATCCACCACGCCATCACGAAAGCCGGCCGCTAGATACAGGCTGCGGATCACGTAGCTCTGCCGCCGGATGCGTTCCCCCCAGAGCGCCAGATCGATCGCGATCTTCTCCGGCTCCGCGAGATCACCGGAAAAGGTAAGACTCAGCACCGGTGGCGCCGCCTCGAATTGCAGCGCTTTGATCTCCTCAATGACCCGGGCTGCCAGCTTCCCCGGCGCCGCATTTGCCGCGGCACGCGGGCGGAACTCCTGGGGATTGATCAGTCGCCCGGAGGCGCAAACCTGCACGCCGAAAACCTCCGCCTCCGCGTGGGCCAGATAGATTTGCTGCAACGGCAGGAAGAGCCGCGCGTTCAGTCGCGAGACCTCCACCTTCGCCCCCTGCGGCTGCGTGGGATCGACCGGCAGCGCGAGTGTCGCCTCGCGCAGATCGAGGGAATCGATCGCCACCTCGCCCCGCGCGAGATTGGCGTAGTTCACGCCGAGCTGGACCTCGTCGATCACCGCGAGCAAACGGCGCCGGTCACTCGCGTCGTAGATTTTCATCTCCCGCGCGACCAGCCCGCGGAAGGGATCGAGCGTCAGCCGCCGCAGCGAAACCTCGAAGCCGCGTTTGCGAAATTCCTCGCTGACCTCATTGCGCCACCTTCGGGTGAAACCTTTCTTATAGACGTACCATCCCGCGCCGAGGATCGCGGCGAACAGGAGCGCGAGAAAGGCGAGCAGAACACGACGCACGGGGCGAATTTCCGGCGCGACCCGCGCATGTCGAGTGGAAATTCCGAATCCTTGGTGCAATGTTCCGCATGCGCCGCGCAAACCCGCTGGCACAGCCAGTGCTTTCTCACAGGTCCCGATGATTCAAGCGAACTGTCGGGAACGTTTTACGGCGAAGGATTTTGACTTCGTCGTCCACACCCTCTCCACCTCGGAACGAGACGGGATCAACCTGGTCAATCTGCTCACCGACGCCGACGCGCGCGACTCGATCCTCGACGATCCACGCCTCGTCGAATCGGTCCTCGCGGATAGTGCGCCGCTGAGCATTTCTCCACAGCTCTACTTTTACGTTTTGATCAGGCATGTCCTAAAAGAGACAGGCCTCAACGACCGCGCGCTTTGCGATTACCTCGCCTCGCTGCTCGAAACATTTTCCCAGACCGCCCGCATGCGCTCCCCTGCCGACGGCAACGCGAATCCGGTGCAGTACGTCTCCGACATGCTCATCGCGCTGCAGAAGGCATCGCCTGCGCAGAGCTTCCTCATCCGCGCGCACGTCGGCAATTACTCGCTCTTCATCACCGGCATGTTTCACGACACCGTGCAGAGCCGCTCGCAGCGTGGTGCGCCGGACGTTTCTTTTTATGAAGATGTCGGGCGCACGAACTTCAAGGCCGTCGCGCGTCATCAGCTCGCACGCTCGTGTTCACTGACCGGCGTTTTCGACGCGCTCTCCGATCAGTTCCACGACGTGCGGCTCGCGCTGAATCGCCTCGCCGATTCCCTGGTGCACCTCGACGACGCCCACGCGCCCGCGCTCGATCTGCACACATGAACTCCACGCTCTTTAGCGAAGTGCAGCGGCTCTTCGAACGCACCTACGCTCAGGTCGGGATCAACCTCGAAGACTGCCTCATCGACCGCCAGCGCTGCGGCCAGCTCAGCCGCGCCGCCGGCGCCTCGGCCCGCGAGCTGAGCGAACTCGCGCGCACTTTTCTCCGTCGCGCCGATGATCAGCTCTATGTCGGGATCTATTATTCGCGCTGGCTCATCGAGCAGCTCGAGCGGCATGACCCGCGGCGCGGGATCAACGATGCAAACATCCGCTGCCTCATCACCTTCGTGGAGGAAATCAATCACGCCCTGCACGCCGCGCTCCACTTTCAACGCGGCGTGCGCGAGATTGCGACCGAGGATTTCGCGCGCAATCTGGAGATTCAGGCGCAGGTCGATACTTACCTCGTGCTGCTGCTTTTTGTCGCATTCTTCCGCAAGACGCAGAAGGTCTCGCGCACCGACCGCCGCTGGCTGCGCTTTCACCTCTTCTCCTCGCAAAATGCCGGCGGCTACTCCGACCCGAATCTCCGCGGCCGCTACCTCGAGACCAGCGAACTCGCCGCCAGCTACACGCTCTACCTCGATGCCCTCAACGGCGCCCGCCGCGTCGATGAAATCCGCATCTTCCACGCGCTCGACTATCCAGCGAAGAAGCGGCACATCCTCGCGCTCATGGACGCGCCCAAGGAAGGCGCGCCCGGCGGAAACTGAGCGGATCCAAGGGAGCCCGCGCCTTGGCTCCGCCTCAATCGGAACCGCCAACGATGGCTCGAGTCCCCACCGGAAAACCAACACCCCGCAGGCTTTGCAGCCTGCGGGGCGTCATCCGAGCTGGTCTCCGCCGCTTAGCTTACCGAGATTTTCCTCGGCTTCACCGCTTCCGCTTTCGGCAGGTGCAGCGTGAGCACACCCTGCTCGAGCTTCGCAGTGATCTTCGTCGTGTCGATCGAGGGATCGAGTTCGAAGGCCCGGCGGTAGTCGAGTTGGCGCGATTCGCGGTAGACCGGCTTGCCGCTCGATTGGACTGCGCTGCGGCGTCCGATGATCACGAGCTCACCGTTTTCCACGGTCAGTTCGAGACCGTCTTTCGGCACGCCGGGCATCTCGGCCTCGAGGACGTAGCCGTCCTTGTCATCGCGGACGTTCGCGGCGGGAATGAGATACTGAGGGCGATGCACGCCGTTGCCGGCGGGAGTCTGGGATGCTGGTTTGGTCAAAGTAGAGTTCATGTTTTTGGCTGTTTTTTGTATTGGAATTGAGGTCGGCGGACACCTGGCGCCCGCCGACCCAGGTTGCTTTAGGAAACGTTCACCTGGATTTGTTTCGGCTTCGCTTCCTCCGCTTTCGGCACGTCGACCTGAAGGACACCGTCCTTGTAGGTGGCGGTGATCTTCGAGGCATCGACCGAAGCGGGCAGGCTCACCGTGCGCTGGAATTTTCCAAAGTAGCGCTCGCTCCGGAAGGTCTCGCCTTCCTTGCCTTCGCGCTCGTGCTTGCGCTCGCCGGAGACGGTCAGGACGCCGTCCTGATAGGACAGATTGATCTCGTCCTTTTTCATCCCGGGCAGTTCGACGCTGACGAGGAAGCGATCCTTCTCGTCATACATGTCGAGAGTCGGGTTCC
>JBAVML010000377.1:0-4615 GCA_049690035.1 Chthoniobacteraceae bacterium | reverse complement strand
CACTCGCCGGCAGTCTCCTTCCCAGCGATGCTGATTCCCGAAACTGAAATCATCATCTCCCGCGATGGCGCGGAACTGGCCCGGACCACGGTGCGGCCGGGGGACTACGTGATCGGCTGCCACGCGGAAGCGGAGATCAACGTCGTAGCGGAGGGCGTCGCGGAGCGGCACGCGCAGCTCACGGTCAATTACCACGAGCTTTTCATCGAGGATCTCGGCAGCGACAGCGGCACCTTCGTCGGCGGCAAGCGGATTGCGGAAAGCACGCGGCTCTGGCCGACGCAGAAGGTGCAGATCGGCTCGGTGGTGATCGAAACGCGGAAGGTGAAGTCGGCGACGGATTCCGATCAATCGCTGGCCCCGGACGCGGCCACGGTGCGGCGCGTTTTGCCGGAGGAGTTTTTGCGCGCGCGCAAATACGAGATCGGCGGGCTGATCGCGCAGGGCGGCATGGGCGCGATCCTCGACGCGCACGAGGCCACGACGCAGCGCACCGTGGCGATGAAGGTGATGCTGGCGAGCATGAGCGAGGGCGACGTGCTGCGCTTCATCGAGGAGGCGCAGATCACCAGCCAGCTCGAGCATCCGAACATCGTCCCGGTCCACGAGCTCGGCGTCGATGAGCACGACCAGGTCTTTTACACCATGAAGCTGGTGCAGGGGGTCACGCTCCGGCAGGTGCTGGAAAAGCTGCGCGCGGGCGACGCGGCGACGGTGGCGGCGTATCCGCTGCGGCGGCTGCTCATCGTGCTCATGCGCGTGTGCGATGCCATGGCCTTTGCGCATTCGCGGGGCGTGATCCATCGCGACCTCAAGCCCGACAACGTGATGATCGGCGACTTCGGCGAAGTGCTGGTCATGGACTGGGGCCTTGCGAAGGTGCTTGGAGGGACGCGCTCCGTCGCGTCCCACGATCGGGGACCCGACGGAGCGGGTCCCTCCACGGCCTCGCTCAGCGGCAGCGTGCGCTCGGTGCGCGAGGGCGAAGACACGGAGTTCACCATGGCCGGGAGCATCGTCGGCACGCCGCATTACATGTCGCCGGAGCAGGCGCGCGGCGAGTCGGAGACGCTGGAGGAAGGCAGCGACATCTGGGCGCTCGGCGCGATCCTGCGCCACCTCCTCACGCTGGAGAAACCGGTGCCCGGCGAGACGGTGGACGAGGTGATCGAAAACGTGCGCGCCGGTCGGCTCACGCCGATCCCGCCGCGCGCGGCGCATTGCCCCGGCGGGCGGGTGCCCGAGGCACTTACCGCCGTCATGGCGAAAGCGCAGGCGCTGCGCCGCGAGGATCGCTACGCGACGGTGGAGCAGTTTCGCGAGGAGATCGACGCGTGGCTCGGCGGCTTCGCCACGAAGGCGGAGCAGGCCGGGCTGGCGAAACAACTCGCGCTGCTCATCCAGCGCCACAAAGGCATCTTCTCCACCGCCGCCGCGGCGTGGCTGCTCATCACCGCGCTCGCGGTTTGGTTCGTCGTCAATCTTCGTGCGAAGGAGCGGCGCGCAGCCGCAGGCGAGCAGAAAGCCGTCGCTGCGGAAGCCGTCGCCAAGGCGGAGAAGGAAACGGCGCGGCAGGCGCTGGCAAAATCGCAGCTCGACCTCGCGGAAAAGGAATTCGAGCGCGGCAAATTCGTCGAGGCGCAAAAGATCATCGAGGAAACGCCGGAGAGCCTTCGCGATGCAAACTGGCGCTTCCTGCGCGCCCACGCGCGCGACTTCACTGCGCAGCTCACCATTCCCGGAAAGGGAGGCACGTTTCGGTTGCAGGTCCTGCCGCAGGGAGATCGTTTCGCGGTGAGATGTTACTCGGGCGCCGTCGGCATCTTCACGCTCACGGGGCGTCAGATCGGCAATTGGTTTCCGGTGATCGCGGATATTTGGGGCACCTTTGGGATCGACGGCGCCGGCAGCAGGCTCGCTCTCGCGGCCTCGGCCAACGAAGTCGCCGTGTATGACGTGGCCACCGGCAAGCCGATGCACCGCTGGACGTGCGAGATCGGCCAGATCAAGGATGTGCTCCTGAGTCCCGATGGCGGGACGGTGCTGGTCGCGGGTGGCAATCAACTCATCGCCTGCGTCACGGAGACGGGTGTGCCGCGGTGGAAGCAGACCTACAGCGGCGTCATCCCGGCCTTCAGCCCGGACGGAAGGACCGTGGCGATCCTCGCGGCCAAGGAATCCAAGGAATCACTGAACTTGAAAGTCCAGCTCCTCGCCACGGACACCGGCGCCGTGCGCCGCACGCTCGAAGCGACCGCGGACCATGCCGAGCAGTCGTCCCTGCACTTCAACCAGGCCGGCGACCAACTTGCGTGCCTCGGCGGAGACGAAGCCATTCTCTGGAACCCGCGGACTGGCTTGAAAGTCCGCACCCTCCATTTTTCGGGTGAGCGAGTTCAATTGCTCAGCCCCAAGGGCGGCGCGGTGGCAACCTTCAGCGGCAGCCGCATCCGCCTGTGGGACACGACGACGGGGCGCCCGCTGCGTTCGCTCAATGGGGCTGGCACCAATGCCGTGTCGCCCGCCTTCAGCCTCGACGGAAAGGTGCTGCTCTCGTCGCACGCCTCCGGGGACGGGGGCATCATCCATGCCTGGCCAACGCGGCTCGCCGAAGAGATCGCGACGGTGCGTCCGTCCGGCTATCAGGCCTCCCGCGTCGTGTTCGATCGCGATGGTTCCCGGTTCTACGCCGCCGCGCGCAATGTCGCGGTGGGGGAAACCCGGAGCGGTCTCGAAAAGTGGAAGTTCGCCACCCAACGCACCGACGTCAACGACCTGGACGTTCACCCCACCGACGGCGCGATCATCCTATCCCGGCAAGGCCAGCGGGCCTTCGCTCACGTGTCGTCCACCGGGGAGGATTTGCCCGCGTTGGGAGCGGCCTCGAATTCGAGCGTGAAGTTCAACCGCGCCGGCCAACTGCTTCTCACCGTGGACGGCGCCTTCGCTTTCACCAATCCCGGCGGGTCGTTCAGCGTGCTGGAATACCCGTCGGGCAACGTGCTGCGGAAGATTCCCCTCGAAAATCCCCGCCAGCCCTTCGCCGCCTTTTGCCTCGACGATGCCGCCGTCGCCACCGCCGCGCTCGCCGGTGGGATCACCGTGTGGGATTGGAAGGCGGGCACGCCGCTGCGGCAGATCGCCGCCGCACAGACCGGGAGCATCGCCTGCCTCGCGTCCAGCCCCGACGGACGGCACCTCGCCACCGGCGGACCCGACCGCTGGATTCGCGTCTGGGAGGCGGCGACGGGCCGGCTGGAATCGGTCTTCCGCGCGCACTGGGAGGGCGTGCGCTGCGTGAAGTTCAGCCTCGACGGGCGCGAAATCCTCAGCGGCAGCGAGGACGGCACCGTGCGTATCAACGACGCCGCCACCGGCGAGGAAAGGCTCGCCTTTTACGGCCTCACCACGCCGGTGGTGGATGTGGACCTCAGCGCCGACGGCACGCTCATCGCTGCGATCACCGAGGACGGCTTCACCAAGGTGTGGGACCGCCAGCTCTCCAGCGCCGCCGCCCTGCTGCCGAAGCGACCCGCTGCGAACCCGCCCGAGGTAGCGAACGCTGCCAACGGCTGGGAAGACCTCTTCGCCCGGCTCACCCCGGCCGAGGTCGAGAAGACCGGCCACGGGTGGAGCCTGAAAGACGGCGAGCTTTTCAGCCCGGACACGAAAGGGGCGGCGAAGCTGCCGCTGCCCGGCGAAGTGTCTGGCACCAGCTACCGGGTGCGCATCAAGCTGCGGCAGCTCCCCGCAAAGGATGTCTTCCATGTGATCCTCCCCGTGGGCGACCGCATGACGGGGTTCGAGCTGGATGGATTCGCCGGCAAATACACCGGCCTGAATGCGGTCAATGGCACGCAGGGCAAAAACCTGCCCGGAGTCGTGGAGGGCAAACAGGTGAACGACGCCGAGCCGCACGAGCTGGAAGTGACCGTGCGCCTCGACGGCACCAGCGCCACCATCACCACCACGCTCGACACCCTGCCGCTCTACGAATGGACCGGCCCCACCGCCGCCCTCAGTCAGGCCAGAGTTTGGGCCACCACCAAGCTCGGCGCCCTCGCCCTCGGCACCTACGCCGGCGGCTGGGCGGTGTCCGAGGTGAAGGTGAAGCGGCTGGACGCGGGGAAGTAAGGCCGGAAAGCCTCCGGAATGCCATTTCCGCCCCGAAACGGGCCTTTTCAGAGAAAATGGGGCTTCCCCGGGTGAAATGGGGGCGCCCCCGGACGCGGCGGGGGCAGCGCTCCACGAAATGGGGGCGACGCTGGACGAAATGGGGGCGCCCCCGAACGCGGCGGGGGCGGAGTTCCACGAAATGGGGCGGCCTCCGGATGAAATGGGGGCGCCCCCATTTGGCGCGTGGGCGGAGTTCCGCCGAATGGGGGCACCGCTGGACGAAATGGGGGCGCCCCCGCGCGGCGCAGCGGAGCCCCCGCACGGTCCGGGGGCAGCGCTCCGCCGTCCGGGATCGCCCCCGCGGCAAATGGGGGCGCCCCCCGCGCAGGCGGGATCGCTTCTCCCGGTTGTGGTTTTCAGCCCCCCGGCGGCTGGAGTTGTCGCCGAGACCCGGTGCCTTCCGCGCTCCGCGCTTGAGGTGCTGGGTGGCTGCTCTTAC
>JBAVML010000376.1:0-13008 GCA_049690035.1 Chthoniobacteraceae bacterium | reverse complement strand
CCAGAAGAAGGCCGAAGATGCGGCTGCGCCTGCACCTGCGCCCGCTCCGGAAGCTCCCAAGGCTCAGTAATTCACGAGTCAGAACTCCAAAACCCCGGCTTCGCAAGAGGCCGGGGTTTTTTTCGTGGTGAAGAGCTGCGGCGCGACGGTGGCGCGGGCCTGTCGCGAGACGGTCACCCCCCCTTTTTGCCCCGAC
This sequence comes from Chthoniobacteraceae bacterium, assembly GCA_049690035.1. Lineage (GTDB taxonomy): Bacteria > Verrucomicrobiota > Verrucomicrobiia > Chthoniobacterales > Chthoniobacteraceae > Chthoniobacter. The sequence continues at coordinate 12,812 of JBAVML010000376.1, read as the reverse complement.
TCCCAGCGCCGACCGAGCATTCGCCGAAAACCATTCCCGAGTGATGACACGGCCTCCAGTTGGAGACCTTTCTTGGGAAGCGGTTCTATTTCCGCGGCTGGCGCATTGCCTTCGCTCCGAAGAGATGTTCACGCGCCAGCTCCTCGGTGACCTGCGACCAATTTTCGAGTTTCGTGGCCTGGAGTTCGGCGAGCTTAGCCGCGTGCGCGCGGGTGACGGCGTGCAGGCACTTGTAGGCGGCGGCTTCGTCATTGAAGGCGGCGACCTCCTCCGGCGTCCGTAGACCGCCACGGCGCGTCTGCATCTGCTGAAACCAATCGGCCATGTGCACGTTGAGCTTTTGCAATCGATCCTGCTCCCGCGTGATCTGCTCTTCTTGTTCGCGCTGCACCGCGGTGAAGATGGCGTTCTTCTGATCGCCATTGAGCACGGCGAGGAAGCGGGGCTTTTTCTCCGGCAGGACGTGCTGGATGTCCCACGCGGTCTTGGCGCCCCACGGCAGGATGAGCGCGATGCCGATGAGCGAAGTGAATGCGCCGGTCTTCGCCACTTCCCAATAGCGCGCGAGAAACATGATCTCCGCGAGCGGCAGCAGCCGCAGCGCCCACAGCCACCAGAGGCTGATGTTGCGGGCTTCCGCGCCGACCATCCAGCGCCCGATGAGGGCGATGATCAGGCCGGCGATGGCGAGAATGGCGAGGATTCCGTTCATCCGTAATACGAGGGCCGCAGTTGTTCTTTCTCGCCGGAGAGTGCCTCACCGAGCTGCCAGTAAAACATGTAGCAGACCATGCAGAGGCCGACGAATTCCACGAGCAGCAGCGCGACCGCCGCAACGAAGCCAGCTTCACGTGCGGCGCAGACGAAGATGTAACTGAGCAGGATGGCGAGTCCGGCGACCAGCGTGGCCGCGATGTTCAGCTGATCGGTGGCGGGATCGCGGAGCGGCCGGAGCCGGCGGAAGAAGTAGAGCGACACGAGGACGAAGATGAGATTCACCATGAGGCGGAAAACCGAGATTCCCCCGGCGGAGGCGAGCACGTCGTAGAAGCCGTGCGCGAGGACCATGACGATGAAGGTGACCGGAAAGACCCACCACCGGCGCGGAGTCAGGATCGCTTCGCACAGCGAGAGGCCGATGGTGCCGGTGAGTGCGAGGTGGAAGAAATTCGCCGTCAGGAAACGCACGAAAGCCGCGAGCGCGCCGTATTCTTTGAAATACTGCAAATTCTCCTCGATCGCGAAGCCGAGACCCACGAAGCCCGCAATCATCAGCATCTCCAGCCGGCTCCCGCGTGCGAGCAACACCGGGATGAAGGGCACAAAGCACAGCAGCTTCATCACCTCCTCCCGCACGCCGACGCCGGCGACGAAGTAGAGGACATCCCCGATCACGCCTTTGCCCTCGGTGAGCCCCCACATCTCGCCCTGCCATTCGCTGGCGAGTAGCGTGGGGAACGTGCTGACCATGCCCATGGCGATGGCAAGCAACGGCACGACCGTGCGAAAGCAGACCAGGCGCGCCGGCTGGATGGCTTGCAGCGAAACGTTGATCCAGACGAGCCCGGCCACCGCGGCGAGGAGCATCGGCGCCGGTTGAAAGAGATCCTTTTCCAACTCTAGGATCGGGCGGAGCAGATCGCCCCAACGATGCGCGGCCGTGGCCAGGGTGATGGTGCGCATCGGCGTCCGCTGCTGCTCGTAGAGCGGCGTCGCGAGCAGGTGATCCGCGGCGGCGAAGTTCTTCTTTTCCAGATAGAGGTCGATCAGCTTGCCGCGTGCGGTCGCGGCCGTCGGGCTGGCTGCCTCGCGTTCGTAGTAGCTGATCGCCTCATCGAGTTTTTTTGCCGAAGCGTGCAAATCGCCGATGAGTTCGTTCGAGTGGGAGAGCGGCCGGCGCTGGTGCGCATACCAGAGAAGATCGGCGCTCGGCTCGTCGCCGTAGCTGTTGCGGCTCTCGCAGTAGGCCACGGCCACGGATTTATCGGCAGCGGAAAGCTTCGATTTCTGAATCCAGCTCTGCACACCCGCCGCAGATTCCATCAAAAGGAGCTCCAGCGCGCCGCTCGTTTCACCCAGTTGCTCAAAGACCTTCCCCGAATCCGGCTGCGGCTGCTGCAGCTCCGCGCGCAGCAACTGGACGGGTGTCTCCATCGACTCTCCCGGCGCCGCCTCGAGCCAGCGGCCAATCCCCAGCCCGATCCCGAGAATCACCGCCGCAACGCCAGCGAGCACGAGCGGATTGCGGCTCCAGAAATATACCCGGATGGAAAGGCCGTCGATCTCAGCGGTCCGATCGATTTCCCGGGATGCAGCGGCGAGCGAGTCCATAAAAACGTCCGCCCAGTCAAAGCAGTTGGTTTGCCACGGCTTCGGCTCGAATTCCGAGCCATTTTGGGAAATTAGCTTTTGCCCGCTCCGCGGTCGGCGGCTACCTTGGCGGCTCCAAAAAATTATGAGCACTGTCACCGCCGCCGCCCCGTCCGCTACGAAACTGAGCCAGCTCGATCAGCTCAAAAAATTCACCAAGGTCGTCGCCGACACGGGTGATTTTGAATCCATGCGCGCCTATCAGCCGCAGGACGCGACTACGAATCCCTCGCTCATTCTCCAGGCCGCTTCGAAGCCGGAATATGCGCACCTGCTCGACAAGGTGGTGACCGATCGCAAGAGCAGCGCGCAGTCTTCCGCGCAGCAGGTCGAAGACATCATGGATCATCTGCTCGTCGCCTTCGGCGCGAAAATCCTCGAGATCGTCCCCGGCCGCGTCTCCACGGAGACCGACGCCCGCCTTTCCTTCGACACCGAGGGCAGCATCGCCAAGGGCCGCCAGCTCATCGCGATCTACGAGCAGCTCGGAATTTCCCGCGATCGCATCCTGATCAAGATCGCCTCGACTTGGGAGGGCATCAAAGCTGCCGAAGTGCTGGAGAAGGAAGGCATCCACTGCAATCTCACGCTCCTCTTTTCCCTCGCCCAGGCCGTGGCCTGCGCCGAGGCGAAAGTGCAGCTCATCTCGCCGTTCGTCGGGCGCATCTACGATTGGTTCAAAGCCGCGAACAAGCGCGACTACGTGGGCGCGGAGGATCCCGGGGTGCAGTCAGTGACGCAGATCTTCAACTACTACAAGAAATTCGGCCACAAGACCGAGGTCATGGGCGCGAGCTTCCGCAACACCGGTGAAATCACCGAACTCGCCGGCTGCGACCTGCTCACGATCAGCCCAGATCTGCTCGGCAAGCTCGCCGCGAGCGATGAACCGCTGGTCAAGAAACTCGACGCCGACGCCGCGAAAAACAGCGACATCGAGAAGCTGCCGCTGGATGAAAAGACCTTCCGCTTCCTCGTGAACGACGACGCGATGGCCACCGAGAAGACCGCGGAAGGCATCCGCAAATTCTCCGCGGACATCGTGAAGCTGGAGAAGCTGATCGCGGCGAAGCTCTAAATTTACCGCGGAGGCACAGAGACGCAGAGTGAAGCGCGAATGAGCGCGCGTTCCGATGGAACCAAAGCTTACCATCGCAGAATTTGCAAAGGTCGTGGTCGCGAGCTGGCTATTGTCTCAAGTCGCTATCTGGTGTCTCGAAATCCGGCGGCAGGGCTTTAGCGGTTGGATCCAGGCAAGTTTCCATCAGTCATATTTGCAGTACCTGAACTCGCTGACAGGACGACAATGGCGCCTGCTCGGCGCGTGGTTCCTCGTCATCTTTCATGTTCTCCTCGTAGCCTCGTGTTTGCACTTCGGCGGTTCAATTTGAATCCGCATCCAGGGAAAGATCAGCTCCGCATGCCGCCGAGGCGCCGGCCGGCGGGCCAGCGCTTGAGCACGCGGGCGCCGTCGATCTTCCACGTATTTTCCTCGTTCACGAGGCTGTAAACACACGGGATGACGTCGCCGTCCTGAAGGAAGAAATACACCGGCACGATCGCGTGGCGTCCCTCAAAGCGCACGGCGCCGAACTCCACGCGCTCGGCGCGCGCGATGCCGGGATACTCGGTGCGCGCGAGATCCGAGAAGGCCTCCATGTTCATCCGCTCCTGAAAACTCGTGGATGCCTGCCGATAGGCACTGGCGAAGTCTGCGGTGCGGAAGGCGTGGATCTGTTTGCGGACCACTTCGTAGAGCTCGCTCGGAGGCGTGGTGCGGCGCTCTTGTTCGAAACGGCTCTGCACCAGCGCCGACGCCCCGCAGAGCACAAAAACCGCGGCGAGGATGGTGATCTTGGTCGTGCGGTTCATGAAGTGGGAGATTCGACGGGATGGCCCGCGAGCCGGCGCAAATAGGGAAAGCTGTAAAGGCCGCTGCCGTGCCCATCGGCCCACGCCGGCTGCAGCGCATAGCCGCCGACCACCTGGCAGCCCTGCAGCACAAAACTCTGCGGCGTGTAGGTCACCTCCGGCCGCTCCACGTAGCCGAGCACATCTGGCTCGCCGCCACAGGCCGCGCACGGGCAGGCGCGGCGGAGCGTCTCGAGCGGCAGGTACGATTCCACCCCGTCGCTCCACACGATGGCGAGTTCATTGCCGATCGGCTGGATATTGCTGGGAATGAGCCGCGTAGGCATTGCTGAGCGGTAGTAAGCAGCAGCGCGGGGTCAGTCGTCAAATCCTGTCGCGCCCTCGGGCTTCCACGTCTTGCCCCGCCGCTCGCCGAAGATGGCGCTCCCCACGCGGACCATTGTCGCGCCTTCCTCAACGGCCACCGCGTAGTCGCCGCTCATGCCCATCGAGAGTTGCGGCAGCGGCACGCGCCCCTCGGCCTGCACGGCATCGCGCAGGTCTCGGAGGCTGGTGAAATACTTGCGCGAATCCTCCGGCCGCGGGCCCGGCGGCGGGATGCACATGAGTCCATCGATCTGCAGCCGTTCGAGCGCGAGCAGTTCCTCGAGTTGCGCCCAAAGCTTGGGCGGCGTGAAGCCAAACTTCGTCGCCTCGCCTGCGACGTTGATTTCAAGCAGCACCTTCGGAAACACTCCCGCCTCACCCGCGATGCGGTCGAGATCGCGCGCGAGTTCCAGCGAGTCGATGCCATGCAGGAGATCGAAGAGCGGCAGCGCGTGGCGGATTTTGTTTTTTTGCAGGTGTCCGATGAAGTGCCACCGCGCCCGCGCCGGCAGCAGCGGAATCTTCGCCCGTGCCTCCTGCACGCGATTTTCACCGAAGAGGAGCTGTCCGGCGTCGATTGCCTCGGCGATTTCCTCCGGCGAATGCGCTTTGGAAACCGCGACGAGAGTCACTTCTCCAGCCGCCCGAGCGGCGCGAGCGGCGGCTTCCGCACTGTGGGCCCGAACTGCGTCCAGGCGTTCAGCGAGCGTGTCCATTAGCGTCCAGACGTTCGTTGACAGGGGGATAAGGGTTGCTTATCGGTGCGGCACCGCGGCATGTACATCGATATCTTCAAGGTCTTCTGCGATTTGACGGAAACCGGCAGCTTTTCAAAAGCCGCCGCACTCAACGGCATCACGCAGAGCGCAGTGAGCCAACAAGTGCGCGCGATCGAAAACAAGTTCCAAGTCGTCCTCGTCGATCGCGGCCGACGCAATTTCGCCCTCACCGGCGAGGGCCGGGCCTTCCTCCAGGCGAGCCGGGAGATCCTCGAAGTCTATAATCATCTCGGCGACCGGCTGCACGAGATGCGCAATGTCGTGGCCGGCGAGTTGAAGATCGCCTCAATCTACAGCGTCGGTCTCCACGAGCTTCCACCGCACCTGAAATCGTTTCGCGAGAAATTTCCAGAGGTTGAGGTCCACGTCGAATATCGGCGCTCGCAGCAGGTCTATTCGCTGGTCCTCGATGGCGAAGTGGACCTCGGGCTCGTCGCCTATCCCACCAAGCGCACCGGCCTCATCGTCGAAATCTTCAGCAAAGATCAGCTCGTTCTCATCTGCCACCCGAGCCACCCGCTCGCGCGGGAAAAGTCGATCGGCCTCGATCGCCTCAACGGCGAGAAATTCATTGCCTTCGAACCCGACGTCCCGACGCGCAAAGTCATCGATCGGCACCTGCGCGATCGTGGCGTCCTCATCGAGCACGCCATGGAGTTCGATAATATCGAAACCGTGAAGCGAGCCGTCGAAGTCGAGAGCGGAGTATCCATCGTCCCGGCCAACACCGTCCGGCAGGAAGTCGCCAACGGTCTGCTCGCCTCGGTCGCGATCGAGGATCCGGATATGGTGCGTCCGCTGGGAGTGATCACCAAGCGCAACCGCGCCCGCTCGCCTGCGCAGAAGGAATTCGTCGCCTCGCTGCGCGAAGGCTGGCTGGCCTGAGGGAAGCCGCCGCGGCGGCAGTTTGCGATTTTCAAAGCGCGGAGCGGCGCCTATCCCTCCGGCATGCAAGCACCAGCGATCGGCGTCATCGGCGGCAGCGGCCTTTACCAGATGGACGGGCTCGTCAGCCCGACCGAGCACGCCATCGACACGCCTTTCGGCAAACCCTCCGACGTCATCTTCGGCGGCCAGCTCGCCGGCCGGCAGGTCTATTTCCTGCCGCGGCACGCGCGCGGGCATCGCCTTCTGCCGCACGAACTGCCGCATCGGGCGAACATCTGGGCGCTGCGTTCGCTCGGCGTGCGCTGGATCGTCTGTGTTACCGCGGTCGGTTCCTTGCAGGAAAAATACGCGCCGCAGCACATCGTCCTGCCGTCCCAGTTCTTCGATCGCACCAGTCAGATCCATACATTCTTCGGCAGCGGCATCGGCGCGCACGTCTCGTTTGCGGAACCGATCTGCGCGCCATTGCAGCAGATCATTTTGCAAGAAGGCATCGCGCTCGGCCACACGATGCACCTCGGCGGCACCTATGTGAACATGGACGGTCCGCAGTTCAGCACCCGGGCGGAGAGCGAGACGAATCGGCGCCTCGGCTTTGACGTCATTGGCATGACCAACCTTCCGGAGGCCAAGCTCGCCCGCGAAGCCGAGATCGCGCTCGCGACCATGGCGATGATCACCGACTATGACTGCTGGAAGGTCGAGGAGGAAGCGGTGACCGCCGACGCCGTGATCGCTCACCTCATTGCCAACGCCGAAGCCGCCAAACGCATCCTCGCCCGCGTCATTCCGAATATTCCCAGGGAGCCAAACTATCCCGAACATCGCGCGCTCGATGCCGCGCTGATCACCGATCGCAAGCTCTGGCCCGCCGAGACCTGCGCAAAACTGCGCCCGATCCTGGACCGCTTCCTCGACCGGTGAAGCGCGCGCGGAAAAGGTTTCCGTCCTCGATTCGATTAAGCAATCTTCACTTTGCCAAATTTCGGTCCTCAGCCATTTGTAACCCAATCATGGTCCGCTCCGCCCTCGCCCTCACCTTCGTCGCTTTCTCCGCCGCGTGCGCCGCTCCGAATGCGCCGACCACCGCCGCCGCAACTCCCAGCCCTACCACACCGCCGATGATGGCGCTGCCCGCGGACGCCAACGCACCGACGCCGGCGGGACAAACCAAAAACACCTACAGCCAGTGCCACGTCGATGGCCCCTTTGTGGCGATGACCTTCGACGACGGGCCGCACGCGGAAAACACCCCGCGGCTGCTCGACATGCTCAAGCAGCGCGGCATCAAAGCCACCTTCTTCGTCGTGGGCCAGTGCGCGGCGGAATATCCGGACATCATGAAACGCATCGTCGCGGAAGGACACGAGATCGCGAACCACTCGTGGTCGCATCCGCAGTTGAGCAAAATGGGCGAGGGCTCGGTGACCGATCAGCTCCAGCGCACGCACGATGTCATCGTGCAGACCACCGGCGTAACACCGAAGATCATGCGCCCACCCTACGGCGCGTTCACGGCGAACCAGCGCAACTGGGCTTTCCACAAGTGGGGCTACAAGACGATCCTCTGGGACGTCGATCCGCTCGACTGGAAGTATCGCAACGCCGACCACGTGAAGGGCGCGATCCTGAAGGACACCGTCAACGGCTCGATCATCCTGTCGCATGACATTCACAAATCCACCGTCGACGCGATGCCCGGCACGCTCGACGGCCTCGCGGCCAAAGGGTTCAAATTCCTCACGGTCTCGGACCTGCTCGCCATGGACAAGCCCGTCGTCCCAAAGCCGAAAACCACGCCGGCGCCGAAGACCCCCAACGCGACGGACGAGCCTGCGCCCAAAGCGGTCAGCGCGGTGAAACCTCCGCCGCCCATCGCCGCCGAGGCGTCGCGGAAGTAGGGGACGTGGGCGCTCGTTCGGAATGATCGGCGACGCCTATTTCCAGCTTCGCGCCCAGATCGGAACGAGCCTTTTTTCCCTCGCCAAACTCGCGCGCGATCTCGAGGCGCCGGATTCCGCACTTTCCTCGCTGCACGAACTCCAGACCGGACTTCGCGAGCCGTTTCTCTTTGTCACCGTCGGCGAGTCCCACGGCGGAAAATCGTCGCTTCTGAACGCACTCTTCGGACGTGACTTCGCGGGTGACCCAGCCTTTACCGGACGCTCGGTGGTCTTTCGCCACAGCGCGGAAACGCGCGACGTGCCGGTGACCGAGGAACTCGTCGAGGCGGAGCGCCCACACATTTTCCTGCGCGATTTTACGATCGTCGAGGCGGCCGGCTTTGGCTCGCCAGCGGCCACCCCGGCGGTCATGCACCGGTTTCTCCCCACCGCTGACGTGGTGCTCTTCGTCTTCCCGGCCGCAGGTCACGCGTCCGGGGCGTGGGAGTTTCTCGGCCAGACGGATCGCGAGTTCCTCCGGCACTTCGTCTTCCTCGTGCAGCAGGCGGACGCGGTGGAGGGAGACCAGCTCATGAGCACCGTGCTCGGGCTGCACGACCGGCTCCGCGAAAGGCTGGGGGAGGAGCATCCCATCTTCGCTGTCTCGGCGCAGACCCGCGCGGGAATGGAAAAACTCGAGAGCTATCTCGACACCGAGATCATTGGATCGCCCGCCCGATTTCAAAAATTGCGCGAGATCTGCGCCTCGGCGGACGCGCTCCTTTTTCAACTCGGTGGCAGGATCCGCACCGCAACTGATACGGCGGAACGGAGGCTGAAATTCGCCGAGGAGCAGCGGCTCGCGCTCTCGGTGGCGCGCAACGAAGCGCTCAGCGGCCTCGATCGCGATCTCTGGTCACTCACGCAAATTTTTGAAGCGGCGCAGCGCCGCGGCAGTGAGCTCTTGCGCCGGAGGATCAGTCAGTCCGCGTTATGGACGTCCGGGACCGACTGGCGCGACAGCTTCGATCGTGAACTCGAAGGGCGGGTCCGCGATGGCGTCGTGCGCAATGTGCAACTCGCCGCCGAGCACTGCGACGCGACTCTGCGGGCTGCCTGGAATGCGCAGCTCTCGGGCTTTCAAACCTGCGGCGCGGGCGAACTCGGCGCCTTCCCCGATGACTGCGCGGACCACATCGCCGCGCTCGGGCGCGCGATCGCCGGCTGCGATCCGCCCGGCGTCACCACGCAAGCCGTCGTCGATCGTTTCGTGGCCGTCCGTGCGTTGCTACGTCTGCCCGCATTGATCTTCGCCGCAGCTTCCCTGCTGGCCGTAGTCGCGTGGTTCACCTCCGTCTTCAGTGGCGCCGCGATCATGGTGGCCATCGTCGCCTTTGCCGCCACGGCGCTGGCGCCGGCGATGCTCCGGGAGAATCTCATCAAGGTCCTGCGCCGAGCCACGGCCGCGCGTCGCGAATCCATCCTCTCCCGCGTGGAGACAGAGATGCGCGCCGAAATCGATCGCGTGTTCGACCTGCTCCATGCCGCCCTCGGCGGCGTAGTAGAGAGTGGCGAGAAGGAGCGCGCGGATTCGCAACCGCTGCAGGAGCGCATCGTCCAACTCGCAGAACTCTTCGATCGCTCAATCGACGAAATCGAAGTCTATCAAACCCCGTTCTCTTCGGTCGCGGAGAATCCCCTGCCGGCGCTCTGATCCATGGCGGTCAGCCCTCCCGATTCCCGACGCCAATTCGCCAGCGACAACCTCGCGGGCATCTGCCCCGAAGCGCTCGCCGCGCTCGTGGAGGCCAACGTCGGCCACGCGCCGAGTTACGGCGCCGACGCCTGGACCGCGGAGGCGACGCGCCTCTTGCGCGAGGTTTTCGAGACGGAGTGCGAGGTCTTTTTTCTGTTCAATGGAACCGCGGCGAACTCCCTGTCGATCGCCAGCCTGTGCCAGCCTTTTGAAAGCGTGCTCTGCTACGGCCACGCGCACATCGCCACCGACGAATGCGGTGCGCCCGGCTTCTTCGCGCACGGCACGACGCTCACGCCGGTCGTTGGCGAGCATGGGAAACTGACTCCGGACGCCGTGGTCCGCGCGGCGACCGGACGCCGCGACGTGCATCATCCGAAAGCGCGCGCGCTGAGCCTCACGCAGTCCACCGAGTTGGGAACTGTTTATTCTCCCGCGGAGATCGCCGCTCTCACCGCGACCGCACGCGAGCACGGGCTCGCGGTGCACATGGACGGCGCGCGCTTTGCCAACGCCGTCGCCGGGCTCGGCGCCACGCCGCGCGCGATCACCTGGGACGCCGGCATCGACGTGCTGTCGCTCGGCGGGACGAAGAATGGGCTGCCTTTCGGCGAAGCGGTGGTGTTTTTCAATCACGAGCTGGCGCGCCAATTCGAGTACCGGCGCAAGCAGGGCGGACAGCTCGCGTCGAAGATGCGCTTCCTCGCCGCACCGTGGATCGGCGTGCTGCGCGACGGGGCCTGGCTGCGCCACGCGGCTCACGCCAACGCCATGGCCGCCGAACTCGAGCGCGGACTGCGCGCGTTGCCCGGCGTGCAGATCGCTCATCCCCGTGAAGCGAATGCCGTGTTCGCCTCGCTTCCGTCGTCACTCGCCGAGTCCCTGCACGCGAAGGGCTGGCACTTTTACACGGATGTCGATCCCGGCGGCGCCGCGCGGCTCATGTGTTCCTGGGACACCACGGACGAAGATGTCGCTGCCTTCCTCCGCGACGCGATGGCTGCGGTTTCGTAGCGAAAAGATTTTCCGGAAATCTCGCCTGCGATGGGGTTAACTGTCCGAAGCACGTCATCACGGCGTGCTTGCCAACTCCCTCCGCCATGAACCTCGATCGCTCCTGTCCCGATTGCAGCGGCCTGACCCGCCGCGATTTTTTGAAAACCACGGCCACGCTCGCCGCCGCCTCCGCGCTCGGCAGCGTGCCGATCATCGGCCGCGCGGCGGACAGCACGCCGCGGTCCGAGACGCTCGCCGCCACGCTCTTCAAATCGCTCAGCGATAAGCAGCGCAAGGCGCTCTGCTTCGCGTGGGACAATCCGCTACGTACCGAAGTGGACAACAACTGGCACATCACCGACCAGCACATCGCCACCTTCCTCAACGCCGACCAGAACCAGATGGTGAAGGAAATTTTCCTCGGCCTGCATTCGCCGCAATACGCGGAGACGGTTTTCAAACAAGTGGAGAGCGACAGCGGCAAAGCCGGCTTCGGCGACTCCTCGATCGCGCTGTTCGGCGAGCCGGGCACGGGCAAGTTCGAGTTCGTCATCACCGGTCGGCATTGCACGCGGCGCTGCGATGGAGATTCGGTGGAAGGTGCGGCGTTTGGCGGACCGATTTTTTACGGACACGCTGCCGGCGGCTTCAACGAAAAGCCGGATCATCCGGGCAACGCCTACTGGTATCAGGCGAAGCGGGCGAACGAGGTCTTTCAGATGCTCGACGGCAAACAACGCGAGGTCGCGCTGCGCGGGAAAGGTCGGATGGAACAGGGCCTCGAGACGGTGAAACTCAAAGGCATGAGCGAAGGGCTGCCCGGCATCGCAGTCGCCGATCTTTCCGCCGATCAAAAAGCGGAGGTGCGCAAGGTGATGGGCGACCTGCTCGCGCCCTTCCGGAAACAGGATTCCGACGAAGCGCTCAAGTTCATCGAGGCAGCGGGCTTCGACAAGCTGCACATGGCCTTCTACAAGAACGGCGACATCGGCAACGACGGCGTGTGGGACGTTTGGCAGCTCGAGGGGCCAAACATGGTCTGGTACTTCCGCGGCGACCCGCATGTGCATGTGTGGGTGAATGTGCGCGCGAATGCCTGACCAAGTTCTCGGTACACGACGGAGCGTGATGCTGGTCTGCCTCCTTCGTTCCCGACTGATGATCCGCACCTTAGTTCCACTCGCACTCTTTCCACTCGCTGTCGGCGCCCTCGCAGCGGAGGCGCCCGATTTCAACAGCGAGGTCCGGCCGATCCTTTCCAACTACTGCTTCAAATGTCACGGGCCGGACGAAAAGGCGCGAAAGGCGAAACTGCGGCTCGACATGCGCGAGAGCGCGCTCGGCGAGGCGGAATCCGGTGAACACGCGATCGTGCCCGGTCAGGTGGAAAAGAGCGCACTGGTCGCCCGCATTTCCTCAAAAGATCCCGATGAAGTGATGCCGCCACCGGCGACGAAAAAAGAACTCACGCCCGAGCAGCGCGACGTGCTGAAGCGGTGGGTCGCCGCAGGTGCGGAATACAAGGCGCACTGGGCGTTCGTCGCGCCGCAACAGGCTCCGGTGCCGGCGGTGAAACAGACGGACTGGCCGCACAATGAGATCGATCGCTTCATCCTCGCGCGGCTGGAGAGTGAAGGGCTGAAGCCTTCGCCGGAGGCGGATCGCTACACGCTCGCGCGGCGGGTTTCACTCGACCTCATCGGGCTGCCGACGACGCCGGAGGAGGCGGATGCCTTCGTCAACGATGCGGCGCCAGACGCGTATGAAAAGCTGGTCGATCGCCTGCTCGCTTCGCCGCACTACGGCGAGCGCTGGGCGCGGCGGTGGCTCGATCTCGCGCGTTATGCCGATACAAATGGCTACGAAAAAGATCGCGCGCGCAGCATCTGGCCGTGGCGCGAC
>JBAVML010000375.1:0-2423 GCA_049690035.1 Chthoniobacteraceae bacterium | reverse complement strand
GATTACCGATTTTATCGCCGCAAAAAGAAGTTTCCGTTTTCCGCTTTTCACTTTCCATTTTTCTCCCCCCCCATCTAACATCTGCCAACTTCTATCTGCCAGTAGTCCTGCCGTTAGGATAACACCTGCCCCCATCAACATTCCGTAGATGTTGGGATTATTCCAAAGTCCCATCCAGCGTGATCCATGATAAGTTCCCGGCAAATCAAGATGCCACCACGACGCAAACGCCAGCAGCCCGACTAAACCGACAAGAAAAATTCTAAATTCTGAAGTCTTTCCGCTTTCTAGATTATTTTCACCATCTTCCATTTTCCATCTTCCATCTTCCATCAGCGCGAAGCGCGTGCCTTTGCCCAACGCCACACCCACCAAAAAAATGATGGCATCCTCTGCCGACCGAGATGCGGCATTGCTGACGCAAAACATAACAATGGAAATGGTCAATATGCCGATCAACGGCAAATCTTTTAGGCTGAAAGTCAGAAGCAGAAACAAGCCGCACCAGAAGGCAATACAAAGAAACACCACCCATTGAAGCGAAAACAGCGCCGTTTCATACTCCTGGAAGAAATTGCTTTGACAATGCAGCATAACCCCCAAAAGACAAAAAGCCACGATTGCCAGATACAACATGGGTTTTATTAACTTTTTCATTTTATTACAGCCGGCATCCGCCACCTCTGAAAGTTTTACCGGATATTTTCTAAGAGCAAGAGCGGAGTGACATCGGCTGCCTCACCGAACAGTCTCAACATTGTTGCGCCAGTTTATAGCACACAAATCCTATCTACTAACTGCCAACGTCTATCTGCAAGATTCCACCTTATACTCGGATCTGCCGACTGCCACTTTCTGGTTTATCCACCATTCGTGTAATATAATCCCATAACTCCCGATAAGTAAATAAGTCAACACCACCTCCATTGAGATATCGGCTGCAAGCGGCGAAACATGAATCGCGTCAGTAATGTTACCTAAACAATGACAAGGGCGATGCCAGTCCATCAACCACAATCCGAGCCGATACGTCAGGAGAATCGTTGCCAGCCATGAGATAAATATTCCAACAAACATCGGCTGTTTACCGCATAACAAGCAGACGCCAGCGACCGCCAATTCAACAATGCCCGCCGCAAGCATTAAATGCCCGATTTGCCAACCAAAGACCGGATCAATACTCGTCAAAATGCCCGCGTGGCCCATCCCGCTCAGGACTTTGGCACTACCAGTTACCGCACATACCGCCCCAGCACTAACGCGGAAGAATTGATTCAATTGCCTCATAATAACTCTTGTGATTTAAAATGAGTTAAGTTTCCTCTTGTCACAAAAGAACACGATTTGATTCCAGTAGCTGCCGAAACAGCGGGGGCCTCATGTGTTGCATTCCATCAACGGCTTGAGCCGTCGCGACGCCTTAATATAGCTAGCCGTTCTTGCAACTGGTTCCCAATCATCTGCACGGTTCGACAAAAATCAGTTAGCCACCACACGCATTACCTGGCATAACACTGTTTCGCGCCCCGGGACCTGCCGTATCATAAGTTATGGTGGGAAGGCATCCTTGGCCGGGTAAAGTGCTGGGGCAGTTTATCACGGAATACGACCAATAACAGTCGTTTGGACTATAGACATAGGCTGTATCGTCATAAGTAGAGCCTGATATAAGTTTCCAATTTGAAGTCAAACTTTCGGTTGTATTAGTGGTAGCATTCCACGTATTAAAGCATACTTGATTTATAGTGGACGAGTATGGGCATAAACAATTAACCTGACATGTAACACTCATTGTCCCACTTGTTGCAGCATGGCATGGCCCTAGATTGGAAGGATCATAACATTGTGCGTTTACCATCCGCGGCACCGCCAACACCGCGAGCACGACAATGGCGTTTGATAATATATTCAGTGTTTTCATAGTCACAGTTCTAGTTTTACTTCGGTTGCTTTTGCCGTATTAGTTTTTTATTTTGGCAAATGGTGTTTTGATGAGGCCGCACGCGCGCGATGGGCCAGTAAGGCGAAAGTTACAGACAAAATCAGCATGAAGAGGAGAACTATTGTCCTCCGTGCAGCGAAATCATGTTTGCTTGTTTGCACGAGCTTGACCATATTTGTGCTTCCATGTGACAGAAGTTCATTTTTGACCAGTTGGTTTGGGAAAGCGTTTTTGACCGGTTTTACAATTTCAACCCCATTTGACAGCACAGTAAGAACGGCAAGCGATTTTTCAATTCTGCGCAGTGGATCAAATATGTTCATTTCCTCCGAAGGCGTTCCGTGTGTTATCTCCTTGATTATTATTTTCGATATACAATGATCATTTCCGCCGCAGACGATTTGCGTTGGCATTCCTGGTGGAAGATTTGCAGCCGCTGAATATTTATAATCCCACGTTCCAGAACCATCGATGATCATCC
>JBAVML010000374.1:0-12610 GCA_049690035.1 Chthoniobacteraceae bacterium | reverse complement strand
GAGCGGCCGCAGGTGCCGCTCGTAGAGATTCTCGGTCACGTTCTTCGCCACGACCGCTTCGTTCGCGTCGAGCAGGTCGAGGTAACGCTGGCCCATCTTCGCTGCGAGCTTGAAGGAGATGTGCAGGAGCTGGCGGAAGCTGAGGTTGAAGAGCGGGTGCTTTTGGTCGTGCCGCAGCGCGCCGGTGTATTGGTCGCTGGTCCAGCCGTTGACTTCCTCGGCCGTGGGCAGCTTCGCCTTGTCGATGTTGATCACGCTCGCGTAGGGCGCGCAGAATTCATCCACGTGCCCGATCGCACCCGCGTAGATTTCCTTGGCGAGCGCGAGCCCTTCGCCGCCGGCTTCGGCGAGTCCGATGAGTTCCTCCAGCCACGTGGTGCCCGCGGTCTTGATGTGCAGGCCGGCGCCAAATTTCGGCAGCGTGCGGCGGATGATCGGGTAAAGCGAAAACTTGTCGCTGCCGGAGTGGACGCTGAGCTTCAGATTCGACGGCAAGCCGTAGCGCGCGATAGCGAAGGCGATCACGGCGAGGTCGTCGTGAAACTCCTTCTCGAATTGCACGAGGTCGCCGACGTAATCGACGCCCTTGTTGAAGCGCCCGGTGAACTTCGGCGCAATCGTCTGCGCGGGGATGCCTTCGTCGGCGATGGCCGCGAGGATCACCAGCAACTCCGGCGGCGTCTGCGGCGAGTCGGTCTCGTCCATCGACACCTCGGCGATCACGTTGTCCGCGCCCTTCTGCGCGATGATGTGCCGGTAGATCTTCCCCGCGTCCTGCACCGCGAGGAGAAACTTTTCCGCGATCCGCTGCACCTCGTCCCGAGTCGTGTGAAAGGGCGTGTCGATCTGCGGAATCGTGATCGTGCCGATCAGCTCCGGATGCCGATCGACAAAGGCTTTCACCGCCTCCGGCGCCGCGGGCTGGCCGATGGAATCCGCGACGTCCAGTGTGAAAAAATCCGAGTGCGGAATGAAACGATCGACCGTCTCGAGCCGGATGTGATCCGCATCGACGTGCCAGCCCAGCTTCCAGTCGAGTGCCTTCACTGCAGCCTGCGCGGCAGAGAGCACGGATGATGGTTCCGAGCCGATGAAGGTGTGTTCGCGGTTCGATTTATTCCAGACCGGGACGACTTCGAAGCCATCGGCGAGGAGGAGTTGGCAGGCGCGGAGCTGGGCCTTGGCCTGGTGGGCGAAGCGATCACCGACGCCGAGGGAGAATTTTTCGAGGGTCAACATAAGCGGGCGGGGACGATAGGCGTTGCGCCCCGGCGGGCGTCAAGTCTTGCGGTCCGATCGAAGTAAAACGCCGAGGCGCCGAGGCGCAGAGACTTTGAAAAACTGCGCATCCTTTCCTGTCTGCGCTTTCCGCGCCTCCGCGTTGCAAAAAAAGAAAGCGGGCGGCAGGCCCGACCGCGTGGTCGCGCACTGCCGCCCGCTCGCTGCGGTGGTGTTGGGGAAAACTTACGCGAGGTCGAAACGATCAAGATTCATCACCTTGCTCCACGCGGCGACGAAGTCCGTGACGAACTTCTTCTCGGCATCGGCGCAGGCATAGACTTCCGCGGGAGCGCGGAGAATGGAATTGGACCCGAAGACGAGGTCCACGCGGGTGGCCGTCCATTTCGGCGCGCCGGTTTGCCGATCAAAACCGGCGAAGGCGTTGCCGCAAGGCGAGACCTGTTTCCACTCCGTGCCCATATCGAGCAGGTTGACGAAGAAGTCGTTGGTCAGCGTCTCCGGACGCGAGGTGAAGACGCCGTGCTTCTCGCCGCCGAAGTTCGCGCCGAGGACGCGGAGGCCGCCGACGAGGACGGTCATCTCGGGCGCGGTGAGGGTGAGAAGCTGCGCCCTGTCGATGAGCAACGCCTCGGCGGGGACGGTGTATTTGCCCTTGAGATAATTGCGGAAGCCATCGGCGATCGGCTCGAGCACGGCGAAGGATTCCACGTCGGTCTGCTCCTGCGACGCGTCAGCGCGTCCGGGAGTGAAGGGCACGGTGACATCGTGGCCGGCTTTCTTGGCGGCCTGCTCGACGCCCACACCGCCGGCGAGGACGATGAGGTCGGCGAGCGACACTTTCTTGCCGGCGGTCGCGGACTTGTTGAAGTCGGCCTGGATGCCCTCGAGCTTGCTGAGCACCGAGCTGAGTTGCGCGGGCTGGTTTACTTCCCAATCCTTTTGCGGCGCGAGCCGGAGGCGTGCGCCATTGGCGCCGCCGCGCATGTCGGAGCCGCGGAAGGTCGAGGCCGACGCCCACGCGGTGGTGACGAGCTGCGAAACGGTGAGCCCGCTCGCGGCGATCTTTGCCTTCAACGCGGCGATGTCCTGCGCGTCGATGAGCGGATGATTCACCGCGGGAATCGGGTCCTGCCAGATGAGTTCCTCGGCCGGCACTTCCGGCCCGAGGTAGCGCGACTTAGGACCCATGTCGCGGTGCGTGAGCTTGAACCACGCGCGAGCGAAGGCGTCGGCGAACTCAGCGGGATTTTCGTGGAAGCGGCGCGAGATTTTCTCGAAGCCGGGGTCCATGCGCAACGCGAGGTCGGTGGTGAGCATCGACGGCGCGATCTTTTTGTTCGGGTCGTGCGCGTGCGGCACCGTGCCGTCGCCCGCGCCGTTCTTCGGCCGCCATTGCTGCGCGCCCGCGGGGCTCTTGGTCAGCTCCCATTCGTATTTGAAGAGGCTGTCGAAAAAGCCATTGCCCCACTGCGTCGGCGTCGTCGTCCAGGTCACTTCGAGGCCGCTGGTGATCGTGTCGCCGCCTTTGCCGGTGCCAAATTTATTCCGCCAGCCGAAGCCCTGCTCTTCGAGCGACGCGGCTTCGGGATCGGAACCGACATTCTCCGCCGGACCCGCGCCATGCGTCTTGCCAAAGGTGTGGCCGCCCGCGATGAGCGCGACCGTTTCCTCGTCGTTCATCGCCATGCGGCCGAAAGTGTCGCGGATATCCTTCGCCGCGAGCAGCGGGTCGGGATTGCCGTCCGGGCCTTCGGGGTTCACGTAGATGAGGCCCATCTGCACGGCGGCGAGCGGATTTTCGAGATCGCGCGAATGCACGACTTTGCTGTCGTCGTCCTTCACCAGCGTGCTGTGCGGATCGTCGGTTCCGGGCGAACCCTTCGAATAGCGGACGTCGCCGCCGAGCCACTTCGTTTCGCGGCCCCAATACACATCCTGATCCGGCTCCCACGTGTCCGCGCGACCGCCCGCGAAACCGAACGTCTTAAACCCCATCGTCTCGAGCGCGACATTGCCCGCGAGGATCATCAAGTCGGCCCAGGAAATTTTGCGGCCGTACTTCTGTTTGATCGGCCAGAGAAGCCGGCGCGCCTTGTCCAGACTCACGTTGTCCGGCCAGCTATTGAGCGGCGCGAACCGCTGCTGACCGCGCCCGCCGCCGCCGCGGCCATCGCCAGTGCGATAGGTGCCCGCGCTGTGCCAGGCCATCCGGATGAAGAGTCCGCCGTAGTGCCCGAAGTCGGCGGGCCACCAAGCCTGCGAATCGGTCATCAGCGCCGCGAGATCCTCCTTCAGCGCGGCAAAATCGAGCGTCTTGAATTCCGCGGCGTAGTCGAAGCTCTCGCCCATCGGGTCGGCCTTCGAGGAATGCTGGTGCAGGAGTTCAACCTTCAGCCGATTCGGCCACCACTGGTCATTGCTGGTGCCGGTGCCGTTGACGGCGGCGCCGTGATTGAAGGGACATTTGGATTCGGAAGTGGGAGGGGTTTGCGTTTCGGTGGGCATGGTGAGGAATAGTGAGCGTCGCAAAACGCGGCGCGGGTGGAGAGAAGTTGTAACCGTTTCTGCAGCGATAGTTGAAATACTTCCTCCCTACCGTCACGATAGGCACTCCCTATGGAGATGCATCAACTCCGCTACACCGTCGCCGTAGCCCGCGCGGGAAATTTTTCCCGCGCCGCCGAACAGTGCCGCGTCGCGCAGCCCTCGCTCAGTCAGCAGATCCAGAAGCTCGAGGATGAACTCGGCGAGCGCCTCTTCGACCGGCTGAAGACCGGCGTGAAGCTCACAGCCGCGGGCGAACTCTTCCTCCAGCGCGCAACCCGGATCCTCGAGGAAACCGAAGCCGCCCGACGCGAAATGCGGGACGCACACTCGCTCGCGCGCGGTGCGCTGAATATCGGCGTGCTGCCGACCATCGCGCCGTATTTTTTGCCGGGAATCATCGCGCGGTTCAGCGGGGAGTTCCCCGGTATCGAAGTCGTGGTCCACGAGGACACCACCGCGCGCCTACTCAAACTCGCCACGGCGTGCGAGGTGGATCTCGCGATCCTCAGCCTGCCGATCGATGAAAGTGCGTTCGACAAGCAGACGCTCTTCACGGAGGACCTGCTCGTGGCGATTCCGCCCGGTCACCCATTCGCAACCAAGCGTACGCTGCGCGCCGCCGATCTCGAGAGCGAGCGCTTCATCTTGATGAAAGAAGGCCACTGCCTTGGCGACCAGGTCTTGAGCTTCTGCAACCGTCGCGAAATCAATCCGCGCGTGAGCTGCCGCAGCGCGCAGATCGAGACGGTGCAGGCGCTGGTCGAAGCGGGCCTCGGAATTTCAATCCTCCCCGCAATGGCCTGCCATGAAGGCCGTGCCTCGGCTCCCGTTTACCGCCACCTCGATCGACCGCGCCCCACCCGCACGATCGCCGCCGTGTGGCCAAAACAGCGCCCGCCGAATCGCGCGACGGCGGAATTTCTGCGCTGCCTTAAGAAGCGCTAATTGGGACGGGAATCATTTCCAACACACGATCAACTCCACGAGCGTGCGCACGCCGAAACCGGTGGCGCCGCGGGCGAGGTCAGTGCGGTCTCTGCCCAGGTGGGCGACCGGCGCGATGTCCAGATGCGCCCACGGCGTGTCTTCGGCGAAGGTTTTCAAAAACGCCGCCGCGGTCGAGGCGCCACCCCAGCGACCGCCGGTGTTTTTGATCAAGGCGACGTCGCTCTTGATCTGGTCGTCGTGCTCGGAGAAGAGCGGCAGCGGCCAGAGTTTTTCGCCCGTCGTCTCGGAGGCGGCGAGCAGGCGGTCGCGCAATGGATCGTCACTGGAGAAAAGTCCCGCAGCGTACTCGCCGAGCGCCACGACGCAGGCGCCGGTGAGTGTGGCGAGATCGACGATCGCAGCGGCGCGGCAGTCGCGACGGGCGTAGGCGATCGCATCGGCCAGGACCACTCGGCCCTCGGCGTCGGTGTTGATGATCTCGATGTGTTTGCCGTCGTAAGTCGTAACGATGTCGCCGGGGCGGTAGGCGTTGCCGCCGGGCATGTTTTCGGCACTGGCGATGAGCCCGACGACGTTGCGTTTAACCTTCAGCCGCGAGATCGCCGTCATCGCGCCGAGCACAGCCATGCCACCGCATTTGTCGAAGATCATGTCCTCCATGTTCGCCGCGGGCTTGATCGAAATGCCGCCGGTGTCGAACGTGATCGCCTTCCCCACCAGCGCAATGGGGCGCTGCGACTTCGGCCCGCCACGATGTTCGAGGATGATGAAACGCGGCCCACGCCCACTCCCCTGTCCGACCGCAAGCAGGCCGCCGAAGCCGCGCTCGCGCAGTTTCGTTTCATCGAGAATGCTAACCTTGAGCTTCGCCTTGCCCGCGAGTTTCACCGCGCGCGCGGCGAGCGATTCCGGGTAGAGCACGTTGCCGGGAAGATTGCCGATCTCGCGGATCGCATTGGCCGCCTCCGCGATCACGAGCGCGCGTTGTCCGGCGCGTTTCGCCGCGGCTAGATCCCCTGCGGGAACCTGCACGCTCACGTTTTCGATCGGCTCGTTGCGCTTCGAGGCGAAGCGATCGAAGCGGTAGTCCGCGAGCACGATGCCCTCGACCACCGCATCGGTAAACTGCGGCCAAGCGGTGAGTTCCACCGCGAGGTGCGTGCGCCCGATCTTCTTGAGCGCCATCGTGGAGGCGCCGGCCGCGCTGCGCAGCGTGGCGGCTTTCACTCGTCCGCGCTCCCCGAGCCCGACGTAAAGCGTTGCCTCGTGGGAGTGGTGCAGCAGCGCGTTTGGCTTCGCGGAAAATTCCTTTTCCGAGACGCGCGGCAGGCGTTTTCCACGCTCCTCGCGCGTCACGAAGCAAACCCTCGCCGCCTTCGCGGCAGCCTTCGCCGGATGCGCTTCAAAGACGAGTTTCACAGCGTGACGACCTGCGCGGTGCTGATGTCCTCGACCGAGTGGAGTTCCTTAATCAAAGCCTCGCTCGGAACCGAGTCGAGATTCAGCACGGTGAGCGCCTGCCCGCCCGCTTCATTCCGGCTGAGCGACATGCTGGCGATATTCACCTGGTGCTTGCCCATGAGCGTGCCGACGTGGCCGACGATGCCGGGGCGGTCGCGATTTTCGAGGAGGAGGATCACGCCTTCGGGCTTCGCTTCCACGTGCTGGCCGTTGATCTTCACGATGCGCGGCGTGCTACCAAAGAAGGTGCCGGCGACGGAGACCCAGCCGCTCTCGCCCGTCGCGGTGAGCTCGATGAGTTCCGCGAAATCTCCGACGCTGCTTTCGCGTGATTCAGTGACCTTCAGGCCGAGTTGTTCGGCAAATGCGGGCGCGTTCACCACATTCACCTCGCCTCCTCCCGCGGCGCGGAGGAAGCCGCTGAGTACGGCGCGCGTGATCGGCGTGGTGTCCGTTTCGTTGATCTTGCCGCTGTAGTTGATGTTGAGGCTGAGCAGCCGTTTCGCCGCGATCTGCGAGAGGAAAAGGCCGAGCTTTTCGCCGAGCGAGAGGTGCGGGCCGACAACGGCGAGTGTCTTTGCGTCGATGCTCGGCATGTTCACGGCATTGCGCACTTCGCCCTGCAGGAGCACGGCCTTGATCTGTTCGGCGATCTCGATGCCCACGCCTTCCTGCGCTTCCGCGGTGGAAGCTCCGAGGTGCGGGGTGAGAACGATATTCGGCAACTCGCGCAACGGCACGTCTGCGGGCAACGGCTCCTTCTCAAAAACATCCAGCGCCGCCGCGGCCACGTGGCCAGACTTGAGCGCGGCGATCAGGGCCGCCTCTTCGATCAGCCCGCCGCGGGCGCAGTTCACGATGCGGACGCCCTTCTTCGCTTTCGCGAGCCGCTCGGCGTTGAGCATGTACTTCGTCTCCGCGGTGAGCGGCATGTGCATGGTGATGAAGTCCGCCTGCGGGATGATGTCATCCAGCTTCTCGACCAGTTCGACCTGCAGCGACCGCGCACGGCTCGGCGAAAGATACGGATCGTAAGCCAGCACGCGCATGCCGAACGCGATGGCGCGCCGCGCGATCTCCGTGCCAATCCGGCCCATGCCGAGGATCGCGAGCGTCTTGTTGTAAAGCTCAACGCCCACGAAGGTCTTGCGGTCCCACTTTCCGGCTTTCACCGAGGCATCCGCCTGCGGGATGTTGCGCGCGGTCGAGACCATGAGCGAGAAGGCGTGCTCGGCGGTCGAAATGGTGTTCCCGCCCGGCGTGTTCATCACGATGATGCCGCGCTTGGTCGCCGCATCGACGTCCACATTATCCACACCAACGCCGGCGCGGCCGATGACCTTCAGCTTGTGCGCGGCCTCGATGATTTTGGCCGTCGCCTTCGTCTCGCTGCGGACGACGAGCGCGGAGTACTCTCCTATGATCTCGATCAGTTCTTCGGGCTTCAGTCCGAGTTTCACCACGACATCGAGGGAACCGCCGGCGGCGAGTTCATCGATGCCGCGCTGGGCGATGGGGTCGGCGACAAGGACTTTGAGCTTGGTCATGGTATATGGAAAAGGGGGCGGGATTTTCGACGCGACCGGATAAAGCGCAAGACTGGAGTTGGCGCGCAAGCGGCCACCAACGGCCAAGGAACGAAAAGAGCATTGACGCGGAACGAGATATGGTATCCTATTACCACATGACTTACACCCTTACCCGCACCAGCATGGCCCTCGATGGGTGGACCTTGCAGGCCTTGAACCAACTCGCCAAACGGTGGGGCGTTTCCAAGGCCGAAGTGATGCGTCGCGCCGTGCGCCGGGCCAAGGAAGAAGCCGAGCGCGAGGCCGAGCAGCCGCGTCCGCTCGAAGCCCTGGACTGGCTCCAGCAAGGCGGCGGGTTGAGCGTCAAGGAAGCCGAGGCTTTCCGGAAGGAAGTTCAGGCCGAACGGCTGGCCAAGAAATACTGGTGGGAAGCGTGACCCTGCACCTCGACGCCAACCTGCTGATCGACATCGTCACGACCGGATCACCGCACATCGCGGTGATCCGGGAGTGGCTCGCGGCCGGGGAAGAACTCGGTGCCTCCGCGATCGCGTGGTCGGAGTTTTGCAATGGGCCGCATTCGAAGGAGCAAAAGGACGCCGTCTTTGCCGTGCTCGCGCGGAGGGTCAGCGACTTCACATGGCGCCAGGCTGAAGAGGCATCGCGTCTCTTTCATCGCACCGGACGCCGGCGCGGTTCGCACGCCGATTGCATGATCGCGGCCGGCGCAATGTCGGCTGGCGTGCCGGTGGCCACACGCAATGTGAAGGACTTCGAGCGGTTCGTACCGTTCGGCCTCAAACTGCGCGCGGTGGAAACGATCGCAACACCATAGCTTCGCGCTAGCGCTGGAGGCAGGCGCATGCTTGCCTTTGCCGATGAAATTCCCCTGCCCGCTCGTCCTCGCCGCGCTCGCGGCGCTCGCGCTTCCTGCGCTCGCCAAGACACCCGATGGCCAGCAAAAGCTGGTCTTCATGGCGGGCAAACCATCGCACCCACCGCGCATGCACGAGTTCAATGCAGGTGTGCAACTGCTCACCAAGTGCCTCGCCAGCGTGCCGGGGCTGAAGACCGAAGTCGTGCTCAACGGCTGGCCCGCAGACGAGAAGGTGTTCGAGGGCGCGGACGCGGTCGTCTTCTACATGGATGGTGGGGCGAAGCACGAGATCGTGCAGGAAAGCGGCGCGCGCATTGCGAAGATCGAGGAATGGGTGAAGCGCGGTGTGGGCATCGGCTGCATGCACTACGGGGTGGAAGTGGTGGCGGATCAGGCCGGCGAACAATTCAAGCGCTGGATCGGCGGGCACTACGAAAATGCCTATTCCTGCAACCCGATCTGGGAGCCGAAGTTCGCCAGCTTTCTCCCCCACCCAATCACGCGCGGCGTGAGGCCGTTTCAGATCAAGGACGAGTGGTATTTCAACATGCGCTTCGCCGACAGCTTCACTGCCGATGGGGCGAAGGAAAGCGATGGCGTCAAGTTCACGCCCATCCTCGTCGCGAAGCCGAGCGACGAAGTGCGCAACGGCCCCTACGTCGCGCCCAAAGGCCCCTACCCGCACATCCAGGCCGCGAGCGGTCGCGCCGAGGCGATGATGTGGGCGGTCGAGCGTCCCGACGGCGGCCGCGGCTTCGGCTTCACCGGCGGACATTTTCATGACAACTGGGGCAACAACGACTTCCGAAAATCGGTCCTCAACGCACTCGTCTGGGTGGCTAAAGTCGAAGTCCCCGCGGACGGCATCGCCTCCAGCGTCGCCCCCGCCGATCTCGATGCGAACCTCGATCCCAAGCCGGAGCCGAAGAAAAAATAGGACGCCCCGATCCAGTCCACCCGCTTCCAGCACCACCCATGTCCACTTCCGAAAAGATCCCGCTCGCCGTCAACGGAACGCTGATGCGCGGCCTGGAATTAAATCCAAACATGCTCGCCGCCGGCGCGGAGTTTGTGCGCGAAGACGCGACCGTGCCGGCTTACCGGCTCTATTCCATTAACGATCGGCATCCCGGCATGGTCCGCGTGCCGACCGGTGGCGTTTCCGTCGCCGTGGAAGTTTGGGCCGTCCCGCCGGAAGGACTAGCCTCGATTCTCCTCAAGGAGCCACCTGGGCTGTGTATCGGAAAAGTGAGCCTGCTCAGCGGCGAGGAAACGCTCGGCGTCGTGGCGGAGCCGATCCTTTGTGAAGGTCAGCACGAAATCACAAAGTGGGGAGGCTGGCGGGCTTATTGCGCGGAACGCTCTTCTCCATAGCGGTCACCCACTTCTTCGCGCCACATCGGCGAGAATGCAGTGGACGCTAGGGCCATGTGACAACGCTCCCGTTCGGCGAGTCGAATCGCGCTGGCGGCAAGGCGAGGCGGGCGCTATTAGGGCATTCGGTGCGCCTGTCTAAGATTCCTTATCCCGGAGTCTTGACTAGCGGCACTCCCGCCGCCCCCGTTTCCCACCCGCCTCATCCCCATGAAAGTCACGTCCCTCCTCGCCACCAGCCTTCTCCTTTCGGCGCTCGCGCCGCTCCACGCCAAGACTCCCGACGGCAAACCGCTCGTTGTTTTCATCGCCGGAAAGCCGTCGCACGGCCCCGGCGAGCATGAGCACAACGCCGGCGTACAGCTCCTCGCCAAGTGTCTGGCGCAAGGCCCTCCGAACGTGGCGACGAAGGTGCATCTTAATGCCGAGTGGCCGAGCGCGGAGGAACTCGCGCAGGCAGACACTTTCGTCATTTACTCCGACGGCCAGGGCGGACACGCCGCGCTCATGGACGATCGACTGACGGAGTTGAAGAAGGAAATGGATCGCGGCGCCGGATTGGTCTGCCTGCATTATGCGGTGGAGCCGATTTTTGAAGCGACCGGCTGGTCCGGCCCGCAGAAGGGTCCCGACGGCAAGCCGATCAAAGTGGAACTCCCACCCGGCCGCGGCTCGAAAGGCAAGGGTTCGCCGGAGCTGCTGGAGTGGCTCGGTGGTTACTTCGAGCAATTCTGGTCGGTGAACCCGCACTGGACCGCCGACTTCAAGGAACTGCCCAAGCATCCGATCAGCAGCGGCGTGAAGCCCTTCAGCACGAATGACGAGTGGTATTTCTACATGCGCTTCCGCGCCGGCATGAAAGGCGTGACGCCGATCCTCAGCGCGATCGCGCCGCCGGAAACGATGAACCGCCCCGAGGGTGATCACGGCGGCAACCCCGATGTGAAACGCTCGGTGCTCGAGGACAAGGCGCCGCAGCACGTCGCGTGGGCCTGCGAGCGGGAGAATGGCGGACGCGGCTTCGGCTTCACCGGCGGACATTTTCACAAGGGCTGGGCGAACAACGATCAGCGCAAGCTGGTGCTCAACGCCCTGCTCTGGACGGCGAAGCTGGAAGTGCCCGCGGGCGGCGTCGAGTCGAAGGTCACCGAGGAGGATCTCGCGGTAAATCTCGATCCCAAACAACCGCGGCAACCCAAGCCCGCGGCCTCTGCCGCACCCGCCGGAAACCCTGTGGCCAAGCCGGTCTTCACGTCCGCGCTGGTGCATGACAAGCCGGTGGAAATCAAAGCCGACCTCAAGGGCGCTAAGGAACTGTATCTCGCGGTAACCGACGGAGGCGACGGCTTCGTCGCCGATTGGGCGGACTGGATGGAACCGCTGCTCGTGAAAGCCGACGGCTCGAAAATCAAACTCACCGAACTGAAGCCGAAGTCCACGAAGGTCGGCTTCGGGCAGTTCGGTGTGAACAAGAACCCACGCGGCGCGGAGCTGAAGGTCAGCGGCCAACCCGTCGCGTTCGGCTTCGGCGCGCACGCGCCCTCGCTAGCGGCCTTTGATCTGCCGGAGGGCGTTGTCGCGTTCGAGGCGCGCGGCGGCGTGGACAATGGTGGCACTGACCAGAAAGGCGGCGCGACCGTGATGTTCCAGGTCTTTACCACGAATCCCGGCAACGCACCGCTCGCTTCCAAGCAGGATGTCGGCACGGCCGCGGACCGCTTCGGCCTCGAGGCCGCGAAGCGCAACATGAGCACCTTTACCACGCCGAACGGCCTCCAACCGACGCTGGTCGCCGCCGAGCCGATGATTCAAAATCCGACGAGCATCGACATCGATCCGCGCGGGCGCATCTGGGCGACCGAGTGCGTGAACTACCGCAAATATCTCGACCTGCGGCCAGAGGGCGATCGTGTGGTCATTCTCGAAGACACCGACGGCGACGGGCTCGCGGACAAGGCGAAGACTTTCTACCAGAACAAGGAGCTGACCAACCCGCTCGGCATCTGCGTGCTGCCGCAGGCGAAGGGCACCAAGATCATCGTCAGCGCGGCGCCGAATATCTGGCTGCTCTCGGACAACGACGGCGACGACGTGGCGGAGGACGCGAAGATCATTTTCAAGGTCGGCGGTGTGTGGAACTACGACCACCAGATCCACGCCTTCTCGTTCGGGCCGGACGGCAAATTCTATTTCAACTCGGGCAACTCCATCACCGATCTCATGTGGCCTGATGGCTCGCGCGTGAAGGATCTGGCCGGCAACGACATCACCAACAAAGGAGAGCCCTACCGGCAGGGCATGGTCTTTCGCTGCGACATTGATCTGGCCACCGGCAAGGCGAGCAACGTCGAGACGCTCGGGAACAACTTCCGCAACAACTACAAGGTGTGCGTCGATTCCTTCGGCACGATGTGGCAAAGCGACAATGACGACGACGGCAACAAAGGCGTGCGCATCAACTACGTGATGGACTTCGGCAACTACGGATACACCGACGAGATGACCGGCGCGGGCTGGCGCTCGCCGCGCACGAACATGGAGACGGAGATCCCGCTCCAGCACTGGCACCAGAACGATCCCGGCGTCGTGCCGAATCTACTGCAAACCGGCGCCGGCTCGCCGACGGGCATCC
>JBAVML010000373.1:0-2677 GCA_049690035.1 Chthoniobacteraceae bacterium | reverse complement strand
GTATGCGCTCGCCTGCGCGTGGGGTCTTCCCGATGTGCTCGAAGGCGCGTCGGTCGTCTGCGGCGCGCCGCCGCTCGCGGAACTCGGCTCGGCGCATGGCTTCAATTTCGTCTATCGCACGATGCTCGGCAGCTACCGGCGCCTGCCGTGGCTCGTTCGCGGCGCTTTCCGCATGATGCGTCCGTTTGCGCGCCTCAATCCACCGGAGTGGATGATGACGGCGCTGCGCGGCGCGCTCGTGCGCCCCGACGCGGAAACACTCGCCGATCCCGCCATCGCGCAGATGTGCTCCGACGGCTTTCGCGCCGCGTGGGGCGACTACCGCGACGGCGTCTTCGAAGACGCAGAGCTTTACACGCAGCCGTGGGGCTTTCCGCTCGAAGAAATCCAGGTGCCGGTCTCCGTCTGGCATGGCACCGACGATGGAAACTTCTCCCACCTGCTCGCCGACTACGCGAAGCGCATCCCCACCGGTAAAACGCGCATCGTCGAGGGTGAAGGCCACTACTCGCTGCCCATCCGCCGCGCCCCGGAAATCCTCGCCGACCTCGTCGCCACACCGGCGCGGGTTTGATTTGCCGCCGTCGCGCCGACCTCGCATCCTCGCCCGATGAAATTCGGCATCTGCAACGAAATCTTCCAGGGCTGGTCGCTCGACGACACCTTCGCCTACGCGGCGAAAGCGGGCTACGACCTGGTGGAAATCGCCCCCTTCACGATCGCAAAATACGTCACCGAAATTTCCGCCACCGATCGCACGCGGATCAAGGATTCAGCAGCTCGCGCGGGCATCGGCATCTCCGGCTTGCACTGGGTGCTCGTCCAGGCGGAAGGCATGTATCTCACTTCGCCCGAGGACGCGATCCGAGCGAAGACCGCGCAGTATTTCTGCGACCTCGTGGATTGCTGCGCCGATCTCGGCGGCACGCGCATCATCGTCGGCTCGCCGAAGCAACGCAATGTGATGGACGGCGTGACTTGTGAACAGGCGTGGACGTGGGCGACCGGCGTCTTCCGCGACTCCGTGAAGCGCGCCGAGGATCGCGGCGTGGTCATTTGCTTCGAGCCGCTCGCGCCGTCGGAGACGAATTTCGTCAACACGGCCGCCGACGGCATTCGCTTCGCGGAACAGTTCGGCAGCGAGGCGATGTCGATCATTCTCGATGTGAAAGCGATGTGCTCCGAGGCGAAGCCGATCCCGCAAATCATCCGCGAGAGCGCCGGCCGCTTCGAATACTTCCACGCCAACGACGCCAACCTCAAAGGCCCCGGCTTCGGCGACGTGGATTTCGCGCCCATCGCCGCCGCGCTGCGCGACGCAAACTACGACGGCATCGTCTCCGTCGAGGTCTTCAAGTTCGAGGAAGGCGCGGAGGTCATCGCCACGAAGAGCATCGAATATCTCCGGCGAGTTTTCGGGACCTAAGCGACGGGCTCCGCCTCCGCCGCGTTGATGGCGTCGATGAAGACGCGCAGGCGACCGAAGTTGCGGCGACAAGGCTGGAGCACGAGGCGTGGCAAATGGGCGATCTCGGGCTCGTTGGCCTCCTCGGGCAGCGCTTTCCCCTGCACGATGCTCCCCTGCTCGAGCAGTTCGGCAAAGTCCACGTTCAGCTTTTCCACCGCGGCGTTCGTCAATGCATGGGTGAGGCGCACGACCATGCGGGCGCCGACCCAGCGGTAGCTGCGGTAGTTCTGGTAAAACGTTTCCACCTCGCGCACCGCGACGTCGATGTCGTGGGTCAGCTTGAAGAGGTGCAAGTCGTCCTCGGAGATGAGGCCCGGCTTGAGCAGGTCTTCGCGGAGAAAGCGCAGCCACGTTTCCCAATAGCGCCCACCGGGCTTGTCCACGAGCACCACCGGGATGATCCGAGCCTTGCCGGTCTGCATGAGCGTGAGCACTTCGAAACCCTCGTCCATCGTGCCGAAGCCGCCGGGGAAGAGGACGACGGCGTGAGTTTCCTTCACGAAGTTGAGCTTGCGGGTGAAGAAGTAATTGAAGTTCACCAGCTTCGCGTCGCCGTGGATCGTTTCGTTGGCGCGCTGCTCAAAAGGCAGCCGGATATTCAGCCCGAAGCTCTGCTCCCGGCCGGCGCCCCTCTGCGCCGCCCCCATGATGCCATCACCGCCGCCGGTGATGATCATGTATCCTTTCTCCACGATCTTTCGGGAAAATTCCTCGGCGGCGATCGCCTCGGGCTCGGTGTCCGGCGTGCGGGCCGAACCAAAGACGACGACCTTGCGAAGGTGACGATAGGGGGCGAAGACGCGGGCGCAGTAGCGCAGTTCCTTGAGAGAACGGTTGAAGAGTTTCAGGTCGGCGACGGTGGTCTGGTCGCGGCCCATCTTCAGCGCGGTGATGATCATCTCCTCGACCAAATCGTGGCTCTTATCGCAGCCTGAGTCGTTGACGAGTTGCTTGATGCGTTCGTCCAGGGTTTCGTCGCCACTGGTCTGCGTCCGATTCGGCGTGCCGGAAATCCCCCCGGCCGTGAAGTCCTGCATTTTTGGGAAAGTTGAGGGTTGAGAGTTGAGAGCTGGCGAAAGTGCGCCTACAACGCTCGCCCACCTTAGCGCCGCTCCGACAAGACCGACAACCTCAGTTTCGCCACCGGCGAGTTTCCTCCGCTCCATCTCCACGCAAAACCTGTCCCCAAAATGATTATCGTCATTCGCC
>JBAVML010000372.1:0-4076 GCA_049690035.1 Chthoniobacteraceae bacterium | reverse complement strand
TGCCGCGCACGCGTCCAGCAACGGCACGCTCACCGACGAGCAGCGCCAGGCAATCGAGGCCGTGGTGCGCGATTCGACCTCGCAGATTTGGTTTGAGAAGAATGTCGGGCAGTTCGCCGAGGGCGTGCGCTTCGGCTTCCGCACGTCTTTCGGATCCATGATGGTCTATGACGATCATCTTCAGATCCTCGTGAACCAGACTGACCCGGCGACGGGCGCGGTCGGCGTGCATGCGGTGAATGTTTCCTTCACCGGCGGGAATGCTGCCTGGCAGATCGTGCCGGGTGGCGAATCCGGAGTCGCGGGTTCGTATCAGAATGCCGACGGGACGGTGAGCCAGCCGGATATTTTCAAGGAGCTCACCATTCGCAATGTCTATGATGGCGTGGATCTCCGCCTCTACTCCGCGGCGGAGGCGACACTCGAGTTCGACTGGCTGGTGGCGAAGGCGCAGGACTATTCGAAGATCCGCATGGCCTTCTCCGGGCAGGACGGCATCAGCTACGGCGCCGACGGCTCGGTGACGCTCGATCTGCGCTTCCAGGATCTGACGCTGAAGATGCCCGAGACCTATCAGGTCATCGATGGTGTGAAGCAGAATGTGGCCGCGCGAATGGTGGCGGGCGCGACTCCCGGCGAGCTGCGCTATGCGCTCGATGGCAACATCGTCGCGGATCAGCCGCTAGTCATCGATCCGAACGTAGCGTGGGCGACCTATTTCGACCTCAACGATTCCACGCTGCCCTACGATTCCTACCTCTTCGCGGCCGCGGCGAACAGTAACGGCGTCTATGCGTTCGGCTGGATCAAGGAGACCGTGACCAACGCGGCCAACGGCGCCTACATGGAAGTGCCCGCGGGTTTCTCCGAAGGCACGGCGGCGAACCAGGCCTACATTTACCGCCTCAACAACACCGGGACGAACATCACGGCGTGGACGAGCACGGGCATCACCTCGACGACGACGGCGGCCGTCAACCAGACGCTGGCCGATGCGCCGGCGGCGATCGATCTCTTCCCCGATGGACGCGTGCTGGCGGGCTTCACTTCGGGCCGTTTGCAGATCTACTCCGCGAATCTCGCGACGCGCTTCTACAGCGCCGAACCGGTCACGATGGACGCGCTGAACTCGCTCGCGATCGTGGATGACAATCAGTTTTACGTCGGCGGGCGGGTGGCGGCGGCAATTCCCATCGCGCAGATTCCAGCGGCGAATGTCGGACCCGACGCGACCTTCGCGGGCACCTACGAAGGCGTCATTGTGCGCTATGGCAGTGCCACGACCACGCCTGCCCCCAACTGGGCCACCTACGTGGGCGGCAACGATGCGGAATACTTCACCGCCATCTCGCTGACGCCGGACAAGACGAAGCTCGCCTTCGCCACCACCAGCCTCGTCGGTGCCGCCTATCCCGCGCTGGTCAACGCCATCGACTCGACGCT
Organism: Chthoniobacteraceae bacterium; assembly: GCA_049690035.1. Classification (GTDB taxonomy): domain Bacteria; phylum Verrucomicrobiota; class Verrucomicrobiia; order Chthoniobacterales; family Chthoniobacteraceae; genus Chthoniobacter. The sequence goes on along the minus strand of JBAVML010000372.1, from coordinate 2,633 downwards.
GGGCGCGGTCGGAACCACGGAGTTGCTCGTGGGCGTGCTCCCCGATCAGGCGACCAAGCCTGGTGCCTTCAGCGTCTTCTCGTACTTCGGCGGAACCGGAAACGAGGGCACGCTCGCGACGAATACGACGGCAGCGGTCATTACCGCGACCAACACGCACTTCTACATCGGCGGCAACACCGTCTCGACGAACCTGCCCGGCGTGACTGCCGCGACGGGTGGCGTGGGGAACGGTGGCCAGACGACGAATGGCGGCGGAACTTTCGACGCCTTCGTCTCGAAAATCCCGTTGAACGGGAGCGCCGGCACGGGATTCCAGAGCAGCTATCTCGGGGGGAGTCTCGAGGACAATATCGGCGGCATCGCCTACGATACGCTGGCCGATCGACTTCTCGTCTTCGGCACCACGGCGGGCGGGACGTTTCCCGTTCTGAACACCACGCCGGCGAGCAACTACTACGATGGCACGTTCGGCGGTGGCACGTGGGATATTTTCGTCGCGACCTTCACGGGCAACCTTGCCACGAAGGATTACGCCACTTTCATCGGCGGCTCGCAGAACGACTACCTCGGCCAGACGGGCGATCTCGTCGGGCAGGGCCACGTCCTTTACAGCAGCGCGACGGGGCTCACCTATCTCGCCACCACGGTGCACTCGAGCGACATTCCCACGAGCGTGATCGGGACGCCTCCGGGAAAGGACACGTCGAAATCGAACGGCACGAATGACAGCCACATCATCATCGCGTTCAACATCAATATCTTTGACTACGGTGACGCGCCGCTGACCTACGATGTCTCGGTGGGAAATGCCGCGCGCGAAGCGACCACGAGCACCCTGCGCCTCGGAGCGCTGACGGACGCGGAAGCCACGCCCAACAGCGGCGCGGCTGCGACGGGCGACGACCTGCTCAATTCCGGCTCGGGTGATGACGAAGATGCGCTCGCCTCGCTTCCGGTTCTAAATGTGGGCGACACGAGCTACTCGCTGACCGTTTCCACCTTCAACAACACTGGCTCCGCAAAGACGCTCAACGGCTGGATCGATTTCAACCGCAACGGCACCTTCGAGGCCGGCGAATTCGCGACCGTCTCCGTTCCTTCCAATGCCGCGCAGCAAAACGTGACTCTCACCTGGGCGAGTGTGCCCGCGCTGACGTCGGGACAGAGCTACATCCGCCTCCGGCTCACGGACACTGCGCTCACGGACAATGCCGGGACGCCGGCCATCGACGAACGCTCGGTCGGCAATGGCGGCCTCGGCGAAGTGGAGGATTATGCGCTGACGATCGGCGCCCAGCCGACGCTGCAGGTCAGCGACGTGTCCGCGACGGAAGGCACGGACGCTTACGCCGTCTTCACGGTGAGCCTGAGCAACGTTTCGGGCAGCGCGACGAGCTTCACCCTCGCGCTGGCGAATGGAACGGCGCTCGGCGGCGGGACCGATTATGGCACGGGCGGCGCGGGCAATTTGCAGGTCTCGACCGACGGCGGCACGACGTGGGCGGATGCGACGGCGGCGACGATCGCGGCCGGGAGCACGAGCGTGCTGGTGCGCACGCCGATCGTGAACGATGCGCTCGATGAGGCGAATGAAACCTTCACGCTGACGGCCACGCGCACCGCGGGAAACACCTCCAACGCGAGCGCCGTCGGGACCGGGACGATCGTGGACAATGACCCGACGCCGTCGCTGACGATCAATGACGTGACGGTGAACGAAGCGGCGGGCACGGCGACCTTCACGGTCACGCTGAGCGCGGCGAGCGGGCAGGCGGTGAGCGTGAACTACGCGACCAGCAATGGGACGGCGAGCGCGGGATCCGACTACACCAGCGCCAGCGGGACGCTGAACTTTGCGGCCGGGGTGGTGAGCCAGACGATCACCGTGCCGATCCTCAACGACACGCTCTTCGAGGGCAGTGAGACCTTCAACGTCAACCTGAGTACCGCGCTGAACGCGACGATCGCGGACAATCTCGGAGTGGGTACGATCAAGGATGACGGAACGGGCACGGGCGGGACGGACAACGACACGCCGACGCTGGCGGTGAACAGCCCGGCCGTGACCGAGGGCACGGATGCGTTCGCGTTTTTCACGGTGAGCCTGAGCAATGCGTCGACGACGCCGGTGAGTGTCAATCTCGCGCTGGCGAACGGAACGGCGCTCGGTGGCGGGACCGATTACGGCAACGCCGGACCGACCAATCTGCAAGTTTCGACCGACGGCGGCACGACGTGGGTCTCGGCGACGACGGCAACGATCGCGGCGGGGAGCACGAGCGTGCTGGTGCGCACGCCGATCGTGAATGACGCGCTCGATGAGGCGGCGGAGACCTTCACGCTGACGGCGACCAAGACCGCTGGAACGACCACCAATGCGAGCGCGATCGGGACGACGACAATTACCGACGATGACCCGACGCCGTCGCTAACGATCAACGATCTGACGGTGAATGAAGCGGCTGGGACGGCGACCTTCACCGTGACGCTGAATACGGCGAGTGGGCAGAGCGTGAGCGTGAACTACGCGACGAGCAACGGCACGGCGACGGCGGGCGCGGACTTCACGAGCGCGAGCGGGACGCTGACCTTTGTGCCCGGCGTGACGACGCAGACGATCACGGTGCCGA
>JBAVML010000371.1:0-6522 GCA_049690035.1 Chthoniobacteraceae bacterium | reverse complement strand
AAGCCGTAGTTCCGCGTCTTCGGAATGGCCACGAGGATGCCGCCGACCAGCTCCAGCACTTTGACGAAAGTCAGGTATCCCGTCGGCCCGAAAGCTCCGAAGAACATCGCGGCGGGCGTGCCTTCCGGCGGCGGCGGCATCTGCACTAGACTGAAGAGCACGACGACCGACGACATGATGAAGAGGAGGCCGAGCAGGATGCCGGCGACGATGGGTGCGTATTTCATGATTGGGGATTTTTGGCGGCGACGACTTCCTTTAAGTTAGCAAAGCCCTTCTCGAATTGCCCGCCAACCATCTTGTCGCAATTCACGAACAAACCAAAGGCCTTGGCCATGAAGTTATTCCTGCCTGACATGCTCCATGTGACCGCGGTCTGACTGCCTTCGGGCTTGAAGGTGAACTCCGTCGTATTTGTGGCGGTGAATGGCTTGGTGAACTCGAGTTTGATCCGGATGAGTTCGTTCGGTTTGCTTTCGGTGATGGTCATGCGCCCTTCGCCGACCTCGTTGTTTCCGGCCCAGGCAAAGCCGGCGCCGACGCCGGCGGGCGGTCCATCGAACGTGTTCTTCGCATTCGGATCCATCTTTGCCCAGGGAGACCACGCGTTCCATTTTTGGAAGTCGTTGAACTGCGCGAAGACGGCGTCGGGTGGCGCGGCGATGGTCGCGCTGCGGATGATGCGGAAGTCGGCGGGTTGCAAGGCCACGACGATGACGAGGAAAACAACAACGGCGGCAAGCGCGATGAAAATGAACTTAAGCATAGTTTGGTGGATCGATGGTCGACGAAGGAGCGGGACGTTTCAGGACAACTGCAGCATTTTTTCCCAGAAAAAGATTCATTCAGCAAACGAACTCTCCGCGATGGCCCAGCCGAACGATCAACCCGGCGATCCGCACCACCGCTTGGCGACGTAGGCGGCCATGGCTTCCTCCTGCTGCTCGATGGATTCAACGAGGGCAAACTGCGTGCGCGCTCGGTCGAGATTCTGCCCGGGACGGTGAATCTTGAAGTAAGTGTCGCCGAGCAGGTGATCGGTGAGAAAGCGGAGGCCGATCTCGAAGGTGATCAGCTTGCCGCTGAACGCGAGATGGTCGCGCTCGGCGGGGGTAAGAAAATCGCGCGCAGCAGAGAGGTAGCCGTCCACGAGCGCGCGGAACATCGGCATCTGCATCTGCACTTTGGAAAGTTCGCGCTCGTCTTCCAGCGTGGAGCTAGTGGCGGTGCGCACCATGTCGCCGAAGTCGTAGAGCGCGAGGCCGGGCATCACGGTATCGAGATCGATCACGCAGATGCCTTCGCCTGCGGCGGTAAGCATCACGTTGTTGAGTTTGGTGTCGTTGTGCGTGATGCGCTCGGGGATATGGCCGGCGGCGTGCAAGGCGAGCAGCGTGCCGGTGATGGATTCGCGTTGCAGAGCGAAGTCGATCTCGCGGCGGACGTCACCCGCTCGGTTCTGTGGATCGGAATCGATCGCACGGACCAGTGCAGCAAAGCGGCTCGGCGTATCGTGAAACGCGGGGATGGTCTCGTGCAGACGCGAACCGGGCAGGCTGACGAGTTGCTGCTGGAAGGCACCGAAGGCACGGGCAACCTCCGCCGCTTGAGCCGCGCTTTGGACCGCTTCGCAAGTGTGAGCATCTTCGATGAAACGAAACGTCCGCCAGTAGTGGCCCTCGAGTGTGCGGTGGTAGGGCTGGCCATCGATCGCGGGGACGATCGTGAGCGCTCGCCGCTCGGGATCCACGCAACCCGCGTCCACCAATTGCCGCCGTTGGTGCGAAGTGACGCGCTCGATGTTCTCCATGACCCGCTCGGGCTGCTTGAAGACATGATGATTGATCCACTGGTGGATGAATCGGACCTCGCCGGCGCCGTGCCGATACGTCCCTACGAACGTGTCGTTGATGTGACCGCTGCTGCACGGCGCAGCGGACAAAAATTCGGCGTCGATCTGAAAGTGGCGCGCAATGTCGCGCAGGTCGTCTTTGGGAGGATTCATGAAGGCTCGGCCGCCGGGCCGCGGGTGTGTGGCGATTCGGAGACGGGCTTTCTTACGCGGAGCGGCAGAGCGGGCGAAAGCGATTTCGCGTCCCGGTCCGCTCGCAGGTCGCGCAACGCAATGCCCGCCGCGGGGTTCGGCCAAATTCACTTGCATCGCCTGCTCTGGCGCCGACGTATTTTTCGTCTGTCCCTCGGCGCCGATGTCGCCTACTCGAAACAGCCCTCCACCCATTCACGATGAAAACCCCCTACCCCATCCTCTCGCTCACCGTCGCATTCCTGTGCGCTTCGCTCAGCGCTCACGCGGCCGACAAGCCCAAAGGCCGCAAGGCGCCCGACGCCGCTGACACCGGACTGAGCGTGAATGAGAACAAAGCAACGCCGCCGGAGCGAATCAAGGTGGCGAAGGATTTCAAAGTGGAGCTGCTTTACTCGGTGCCATTCGCGGAGCAGGGCTCGTGGGTGAATTTGTGCGTGGATGGAAAGGGCCGCATTATCGCGAGCGATCAATACGGCGGGCTCTACCGCTTCAAAGCCCCCGCTCCCGGTCAGCCGCTCAGCCCGAACGACATTCAGAAAGTCCCTGCGGAGATCAAGGGTGCGAACGGTCTGCTGTGGGCGTTCGATGCGCTGTGGGTCGGCGTGAACGACTACGAGAACGCCGACAACTGCGGCCTGTATCGCGTTACGGATTCCGACGGTGACGATCAACTCGACAAGGTAGAAAAGCTGCGCGGAATGCAAGCGCGCGGCGATCACGGCGTGCATGCGGTGGTGCTCGCACCGGACAAGAAGTCCATCTTCCTCATCACCGGCAACGGCGCGAAGATGACCGAGTTCGCTTCCTCGCGCGTGCCGCTGCACTGGGGTGAAGATCACCTGCTGCCGCGCATGCCGGATGGCCGCGGATTCATGCGCGAGGTGCTCGGACCGGGCGGTGTCATCTACCGCGTGTCGCCGGATGGAAAAGACTTCGAGATCTACGCCACGGGCTTCCGCAATATCTTCGACGCGGCCTTCAACCAGGACGGCGAACTTTTCACCTACGACGCGGACATGGAGTACGACTTCAACACGCCGTGGTATCGCCCCACGCGCATCTGCCACGTGGTCAGCGGCGCGGAATTTGGCTGGCGCAACGGCGCGGGCAAACGTCCCGAGTGGTATCCGGATAACGTCGGCCCGGTCATCAACATCGGACCCGGCTCGCCGACCGGCGTCACCTTCGGCTACGGCGCGAAGTTTCCCGCCAAATATCAGAACGCGTTCTTCGCGCTCGATTGGAGCTGGGGCCGGCTCTACGCGGTCCACATGACGCCCAAGGGCGCGAGCTACACGGCGACGAAGGAAGAGTTCCTCTCCGGCGCACCGCTGCCGCTCACCGACGCGATCATTCACCCGGGCGACGGCGCGATGTATTTCGCCATCGGCGGACGCAAGGTGCAGAGCGGATTTTACCGAGTCACTTACACCGGCAGCGAATCGACCGCACCGGCCGCCGCCACCACGCCCGGACAGGATCAACGCGACCTGCGCCACCAGCTCGAAGCCTTTCATGCGAAGCAGGATTCTAAGGCGATCGAAGTCGCGTGGCCGCATCTCGGCGACGCGGATTTCTTCATCCGCTGGGCCGCGCGGACGGCGATCGAACACCAGCCTCGTGAGGGATGGCAGGAGAAGGTTTTCGCCGAGACGAATGAAGCGGCGCGCATCGAGGCGCTGCTGGCGCTCACGCACGTCGCCGGCATCGACCCGCAGCATCGCAAGCCGACGGATGCGCCAAACGACGCCGCGATAGGCACGCGCATCCTCGAAGCGCTAACGAAGTTTGATTTCAAATCGCTGAGCAATGCGCAGCGCATCGAGGTGGCCCGCATCACGCAGATCGCCCTCGTGCGTTTCGGCGCGCCGGACGATACGACGAAAGCGAAGCTGCTCGCTGCCTTCGATCCGCAATTTCCCGCCGCGACGCGCGAGCTGAACCAGGTGCTCTGCGAATTGCTCGTCTTTCTGCAATCACCCTCGATCGCCACCAAGGCCGTGGCGCTGCTCGACAAGGCGCCCGGCCAGGAAGAGCAAATGGAATACGCGCGCTCGCTGCGCATGCTCAAGACCGGTTGGACCACGCCGCTGCACACCACCTACTTCGAGTGGTTCCTCAAGGCGGCCAACTATCGTGGCGGCGCGAGCTTCGAGAAATTCATTGAGTTCATCCGCAACGACGCGCTCGCCAGCCTTAGCGACACGGAGAAGACGGAACTCGCCACGCTGCTTGCGAAAACACCGGAGAAAAAATCGCCGCTCGAAGCCGCCGCCAGCGTGCTCGCCGGCCACACCACGATCACCCCGTGGACCGTCGAACAACTCGCCGCCACGGACGCAGACCTGAAAGGCCGCGACTTCGAACGCGGGCGCAAGGTCTTCGGCGCCGTCGGCTGCTACGCCTGCCACCGCTTCGGCAATGAAGGCGGCATGACCGGCCCCGACCTCACCGGCGCCGGTGGCCGTTACACGCCGCACGATTTGCTCGATAACATCATTAATCCCAGCAAGGTGATCAACGAACAGTTCGTCCCGACCGTGATCACCAAGACCGACGGAACGCAGGTCATCGGCACGATCGTGAACCTCAACAGCGACACGGTGAAAGTGAACACCGACGGCAGCAATCCCGACCAGCAGGTGTCTGTCGATCGGAAGCAGGTCACGAGCATCGAGCCGTCGAAGATTTCCCTCATGCCACCAGGGCTGCTCAACATCCTCGCGAGGGACGAAGTGCTCGACCTGGTCGCCTACGTGCTGAGCGGCGGTGACCCGAAGAACGCGGCCTTCGCCCGCCGCTGACCGGCGCACCGCACCGCTCGTTCCCGCTCGTTACCAAGTTTACCGCTCGTTACCAAGTTGCACTTGGTAGCGAGCGAAAACGACCTCAAGCCTGCAGCGCATGGTTCGGCCTTGGTTGTGGGTTGATTGCTCATTTCGGTGAAGCGGCCTTTGTCGCCTGTCCGAGGAGCCAGGCGCGCATGGCGGAGGCCGCTTTCATCGGGACCGTATGGCCTCCGGCATCCTCAAAGATCAACGTGGTCGCGGCACCCGCAGCCGTGGCTTGGTCGGTGATCTCCTGTGCCCTGCGCTTGGAGGCCGTCTGGCTGGAGACCATGAGATACGGCTTCCCCTTCAGCAGTTCGTAATGCTTCAGGCGGCCGCCGCCCTCGATAAAGAAAAAGGCGGAGAACTGTCTTGTGATTTCTCCGTCGGATTCGTCGATCAGTCCCTGCGTGGCGTGCGCACCATTAGAGGAGCCCCCGATGATCATATGGCTTTTGTCGATGTTCGGGACGACCTCGAAGAGTTTGCCGAGCATCGTGCGAAAGAAGGGCCACATATATTGGGCGTCCTCGTCCCGCATGACGACATTGCCGCCGGGGTCCTTCGGAGCGATGCGCTTAAAGAAGGGCATGGAGGCGCAGACAAAGTCCTGATCCTCGGTCAACGCCGACACGATAGCCGCCTTGGGACCACCATTGCCGCCGCTGCCGCCATGCAGGAAGACGAGGAGCGGGAACTTGCCGCTCGGCGTATAGTTCTTGGGGAGCGAAATCGACAAGAACGCCGGCCCTTGATTCGAGGTAGCTATCGCCCAGTAGGTCGGCGGCATCTCCGGGAACGGGACGGTGAAGGTGCTCCCGGGAGCGAGCCGAGCCGCCGCCTCGGCGCCGAGCCCGACGCGGGACCCCAGACAAACGCTCAACAATACGGCGGCCAACGTGGCGGTTCTGACGAGCTTCATTGCATTAGACTTCCTGAGGTGGCCTAGACTTTATGGCTGCCCTCTGTGTGAGCGCAGCGTGTTCTGAAAGAGAAAGCGGTGTGCTTGAAGGAGTGGCGAAGTCGCGGGTTGCGCGGAATAAACCGTGCCGAGCCGCAGGTGCGGGATCACCGCCGGAGCGGCGTCACCAATGTATGAGCCTAAACACATCAAGCACACCATGAAGTCAGAACTACTCTTCGTCGGACTCGACGTCCACGCCAAAAACATCACCGTGGCCCTCGCCGAAGGCGGGGGCGGCGAGGCCCGCCTTTACGGCGCCATCCCCAACGATCTGCACGCCTTGGAGAAGGTCTTCGCCAAACTCAGGAAGGCCCATCCCGAGGCCGAACTGCGGGTCTGCTACGAGGCGGGTCCGACCGGCTTCGTCATCGCGCGCCGCTGCGCGCAACTGAAGATCCACTGCACGGTGGTGGCCCCGTCGCTGATCCCCAGCCGCTCCGGGGACCGGGTGAAGACCGACCGGCGCGACGCGCTCAAGCTGGCCCGGCTGCACCGCGCCGGCGAACTAACCGCGGTGCATGTGCCTGACGCGAGCGATGAGGCGATGCGCGACCTCTGCCGCGCCCGCACCGACGCGGTGCAGGATCTGCGGCGCAGCCGGGCGCAACTCAAGGCCTTCCTGCTGCGCCACGGTTATCGCTATACTGGTAAGAGTGCGTGGACCGAAGCCCACCGGCGTTACC
>JBAVML010000370.1:0-2275 GCA_049690035.1 Chthoniobacteraceae bacterium | reverse complement strand
ATCCAGAACTTGATTTCATAAAGCACGGACGATTCGCCGAAGTCCTTGAGGTAAACCTTCGGCGCGGGCGTCGGGAGCACGCCTCTCGCCTCCGCGGCCGCGCGGGCGATCACGTCCTTGATGAAGTTTGGTGGCACTCCGTAGTCGAAACCGACCACCATGCGGAGGGCGTGCTGGCGGGTGGGAAACGTGAGGTTGGTGATCGTGGCGCCGACGATGCTTTTATTCGGGATGTCGAGATACACGTCGTCGTTGGTCCGCAGGCGGGTGGATCGCCAGTTCACCTCGATGACTTCGGCGTGCTGGTGTTCAACCACGAGCCAGTCGCCGATGCGAAAAGGTTTCCCGAGTTCCAGCGCGACGCCTGCGATGATATTGCCGAGCAAATCCTGCATGGCAAAGCCGACCACGCCGAGGACGATGGTGGACCCGAACACAGCCCCCTGAATCGACTGCCCGTAGATCCCGCCGACGACGACGAGCAGCGCGATGACAAAGATAATCAGGCCGATGATCTGGCTGAGGAATTTTGGGGCCCGCGTCTTTTGCGTGCGTTCAAACCAACCCTCCCAAAAAAACCGCCGGATGAGCGCCAGCAGGCAACCCACTCCGAGCAGGACCGCGGCCGCGGCGAGGTGCATCGCCAGCGCCGGCTGCCAGGAAAAGGCCGCCGGCGAAAAAGCGCCTGGGATGTAAATCGCGATGACCGCGCTGAAAAGCTTGTAGATGGCGCCGAAGTGCACGTCGCACCGGCGCTTCAGCACGCGGCCGATCGCGAGCATGACGAAGAAGATGACCGGGACGGCCGTCGTTTCGAAAACCAAAGAATGGAGTGCTTCCGCGAAGCTCGGCAGGGACATGGAAAGGGCGGAATCTATGAGGTCTTCGGAGAGTGGGGGGAAGCGGAAAGGTTGGCCGCCGTGGGAGATTGCAGAAAAATGAGGCCGCTTTTTCGGCGCGCGTGCCAGCCACCGGGGAGATTCATTTTCGCCCGCGGGCCACTGAGCAGGGCGCGGACGGCTTCCACTTCGTCGAAGCCCACGTGGGCGATTCCGCCGGATTTCAGCCAGCGATGAAGCAAGCGGCGCTGCAGGGCGATCGGTTGTTCGCCGAGCGCGCTCACATTCAATTCCGCCGGGAGATGCTGCACCGCGGGCAATGAAGTGAGGAAGTCGTCCTCGTCCCGGAAAATCTCCGCGGCGCGCCAGACGGAGCGGCGGACGTCGCGGCCGAAGGCGGCGGAGAGCGCCGGGATGATCTCGTGGCGGAGGCGGTTGCGGGTGAAGCGCGGGTCGAGATTGGAAATGTCTTCGCGGAACTCGAGGCGATGCGCGGCGATGTAATCGTCGATTTCCTCACGCCAGATCGCGAGCAGCGGGCGGGCGATTTCGAGGTCGTCGTTCGTCGCGATCGCGCGCATCGCGCCGAGGCCGGTGGTGCCGGCGCCGCGGAAGAGATTGAAAAGAAACGTCTCGGCCTGGTCGTCGGCGTGATGCGCGAGAAAAATGCGCGGGCATTCGTGCTGACGGGCGGCCTTGCCGAAAAAGGCTCGGCGCGCGTCACGGGCCGCGGTCTCCACCGATTGCTTTTTGCGTTTGGCGCGGGCGGCGACATTTTCGCGGGCGATTTCGGCGCGAAGCTTCCACGCCTTCGCCAGCGCGGCGACGAAAAGCGCGTCTTCCGCGCTGTCCAGGCGCAGGCGATGGTCGAGGTGGCAGACGATCAGTTTCCGATAACCGGCGCCAATCAGCGCGTGCAGGAGCGCAACCGAATCGCGCCCACCAGAGACGCCGATGAGGTGCGGCTCGTTCGGCGCGAAGCGCGAGAGCCACGGAGCGGCGTGACGGAGAAGGTCCGGCGGCTTGCGACGCCGGGTGTTCATCACGCGAGGTGTCCGGCGCCGAAGGGAATGCGCAGCGCCTCGGGCAACTGCACGGTGCCGTCCTCTTGCTGGCCGGTTTCTAGGAGCGCGACGAGCAGGCGCGGCAGCGCGGTGCCAGAGCCGTTGAGCGTGTGGGCGAACTGATTTTTTCCGTCCGCGCTCTTGAAGCGCAGCGCCATGCGGCGGGCCTGGTAGTCGACGAAGTTCGAGCAGCTCGACACTTCGAGATACGCTTTCTGGCCGGGCGCCCAGACCTCGATGTCGTACGTCTTCGCGGAACCAAAACCGATGTCGCCGGTGCAGAGCTCGATGACGCGATAGTGCAGGCCGAGGAGTTGCAGCACCTTCTCGGCATCGGCAGTCAGCGACTCGAGCTCGGCGAAGGAATTTTCC
>JBAVML010000369.1:0-4707 GCA_049690035.1 Chthoniobacteraceae bacterium | reverse complement strand
CTTTGGATCTTTGCGGCGTCGAGGTGGCGGAGCAGTGCGCGGCTGTCCATGCCAAAGGCTTCCGCGTCGATGCGGATGGTGAACATCCAGTCGATGCTTTCGGCCCACGGTGCGTGCGGAAGCGTGGTAATGCCGGGCAGGTCGGTGAAGGCCTCAGCGTAAATGCGCGCGGTCTCGCGTTTGCTGGCGATGTAACTATCGAGTTGTTCGAGCTGCGCGCAGCCCATCGCGGCTTGGAGATTGGTGAGCCGGTAGTTGTAGCCGATCTCGTGGTGCTCGTATTCGAGCGGGTCGTCCTTCGCCTGCGTGGTGAGATACTTTGCCTTCATCGCCCACTCGGCGTTAGCGGTGGCGATCATGCCGCCGCCGCCGGTCGTGATGACCTTGTTGCCGTTGAAGCTGAAGCACGCGAGATCGCCGAGCGCGCCGACTTTCCTTCCACGATAGCTCGCGCCCAGGCTCTCGGTAGCGTCCTCGATCACGACGAGGTCAAACTCTCGCGCCAGCGCAAGGATCGGGTCCATGTCCACTGGGTGTCCGAGGATATGCACGGGCACGATGGTCTTCATGCGGCGACTGGTGCGGCGATTGCGCAGCACGCCATCGCGCCGCTCGCAGCGTTCGCGCAAAAACTCCGCAACGCGCGCCGGGTCCATCTGCCAAGTCGCCTCGTCGGCGTCGATGAAGACGGGCCATGCGTTCGCGTAACGGATCGCATTCGCCGGCGCGATGAAGGTGAGCGTGGAGACGAGCACCTCGTCATCCGGTTGCACTCCCGCGACGAGCAGCGCGATGTGCAGCGCCGACGTGCCATTCACCGTGGCCACCGCGTGCGGCGTGCCGGCGCGCTGGGCGAGCTCACGCTCGAAGCGATCGACGTAGCTGCCGACCGACGACACCCAGCCGGTGTCGAGGCACTCCTTCACGTAGTTCCACTCGTTGCCCCGGACGACCGGGACGCAGAGCGGAACGAACCCCGCATCCGGCGGGGCTCCGGGTTCATTGCGCATAGATGCCACTGCGATACCAATGTCGATTTTCGCGCAGCCATTCGATGGTCTGGCGGAGTCCGTCTTCGAGCCCGACCCGCGGCGTCCAGCCGAGCAGCTTCGCGGCCTTTGTGTTGTCGGCGAGCAGGCGCTCGACCTCGCTATTCGCGGGGCGAATGCGCTGCGAGTCCGACTCGATTTTCGCCTCCGTCCCGACGAGCTGGATGAGCAACTGCGCGAGGTCGCCGATGGTGATCTCGCGGTTCGAACCGAGGTTGAACGTCTCGCCGATCGCGGCTTCGGGTTCCGCGGCGGCGAGGTAACCCTCGACGGTATTCGTTACGAAATTGAGGTCGCGCGTCGGGTGTAGGCTGCCGAGCTTTACCACGCCTGCACCTTCCAAAAGCTGCGTGATGATCGTGGGAATGACCGCGCGCGCCGACTGCCGCGGGCCGTAGGTATTGAACGGACGAATCGTCACCACCGGCACACCAAACGAGCATTGAAACGACTCGGCGATTTTGTCCGCGCCGATCTTGCTCGCCGAGTAGGGCGACTGCCCTTGCAGCGGATGTGTTTCCTTGATCGGTACCTCGCGTGCGGTGCCATAGACTTCGCTCGTGGAGGTGTGAATGAAGCGGCTCACGCCGAAGCGCCGCGCAGCTTGCAGCGCGTTCAGCGTGCCTTGCACGTTCGTGCGCACATACGACTCCGGCGCGGTGTAGCTGTAGGGAATGGCGATGAGCGCCGCGAGATGGAAGACGATCTCGGCACCCTGCGTCGCGGTGCTCACCGAATCCGGATCGCCGATGTCGCCCGCGATCACCTCCACTTCCTTGCTCAGTGGCGACTGATCGAGCCAGCCCCACGCGCCGCGGGAGTTGTAATGCACGAGCGCGCGCGTCTTCGCCCCGAGCGTGACGAGTTGCTCCACGAGATGGCTGCCGATGAAGCCGCCGCCTCCGGTGACGAGGACTGTTTTTCCGTTCCAGTTCATAGATCAAAAGTGCCCTCGCTGGCGTCGACCTGCGCACGCAGGTAGTCGTCGTGTTTGCCGATATCGAGCCAGTATTCGTGAATAAGAAAGCTGCTCACCGTGCGCTTTTCTTCCAGCAGGCGATGGATGAGGTCGGTCATGTCAGAGCGCTCGCCGGCTTCGATAAATTGATACACCGAAGGCTCCAGCAGGTAGATGCCGGCATTGACGAGGAAATGGACATCGGGCTTCTCGCGCACCGCGGTCACGTGACCGTCCTCGGCATCGATCACCCCGTACGGCACCTGCATGCTGAAGCGGCGCACGGCCACGGTGAGATCGGCGCGGTGTTCGCGATGCCAGGCGAGCATCGCGCGGTAATTCACGCGGGTGAGCAGGTCGCCATTGATGACCAGCAGCGGTTCGCTGGGCGCGGCCATGAGCCCGAGCGCACCGGCGGTGCCGAGCGGCGTTTCTTCCTGGACGTAATTGAGTTCCACCCCGAAGGCTGCGCCGTCGCCGAAGTGATCGGTGATCTTTTCGGGAAGGTAATGCGTGGTCACATTCACGCGCCGGATGCCGGCCTCGCGGAGTTGTTGAATGGTCCGCTCCATCAGCGGTCGATCGCCCACGGGCAGCATCGGCTTCGGCGTCTCCTCGGTGAGCGGCAGCAGGCGTTTGCCGAAGCCGCCGGCCATGATCACGGCTTGCATTGGCAGCGGCTCATTGCCGAGCAGTTCGTCCAGCGTGACGAGATCGACCACACGTTGCGCGGCATCGAGCAGTGGGATCTGATGGATCACGTGCTCGTGCATGAGCTGGAGAAGCGTGGATTCGCTCGTGCCGGCGAGCGCGGTGACCGGGCGGATGTAGCGCGCCACCTTGCGGGTGAGCAGTTCACTCACCGGCGATTCGAGCGAGAGATTTTCCATCAACGCGCGGCGCACGTCACCATCCGTGATCGTGCCGAGCAGGTGGCGCTCGGTGTCGGTGACGAGCGCGATGCCTTTTGCGTTGCGATTGATCAACGTGACCGCATCGCGGATCGGGCAGTCGGGCCCGACGCAGAGATCTGGAAGCGGGGCACTCATCACGCGACGGGGAGGTCGGCGAAACGTTTAGTGAGCAAAGTGGCACCGAGTTCCACGTCGCGCAGTCGTGGAACGATGCGCTCGGCGGCGTGACCGTCGCCGTAGGGATTCTTCAGCCCGGCGAGCGTGGCGCGGAATGCGGGATCGACCGCGCGACGCATGGCGGCAGAGATCGACGCGCGTTCATGTTCGCACTCGATGACATTGGCCGCACGAGTGCGGCCCTCCTGGCGGTGGCCGATGTTCACGACCGGAAGACTAAACGAAGCCGCCTCGATGATCCCGCTCGAAGAATTGCCGACCATCGCGAGCGACCAAGACATCGCGCTGAAGTAATCGCGCGTGCCGAGGTTCGCGACGAGGAAGGCGTTCGCGCGCTGGCCCACGAATCCGCGGAGCGCGCGGACGATTGCCTGATGGCCGGTATCGACATTGGGCAGGGTGAAGAGAATCGGCGCGTCGATTTCTGCAAGAGCGGCGACGAGCTCCGAGATGTGCCACTCGGTGCGATCGTGTTCGAGCGTCACGGGGTGGAAGGTGACGAGCACGGGCGGTTGCGTGAGCGGCAGTTTGTGGCGCGTGGCGAAATCGGCGAGCGGGGCAATTTCGATTTCAGCAAGGTTGTCGAGACCCGGAGCGCCGGAGACGGTAACGCGCCACGGCTCCTCACCCATCTGGCGGATGCGCGCGGCATATTCCTCCGTGGCAGCAAAGTGCAGGTGCGAGAGTTTGGTGATCGAGTGCCGGAGCGCGTCGTCGATCGCGCCGAAGGTAAGTTCGCCGCCGTGGACATGGGCGACGGGCACGCGCATCGGCAGCGCGGCAAGCGCGGCAGCGTGCATTTCAAAACGGTCGCCGATCACGAACAGGAGTTCGGGCTGATGTTTCGCGTAAGCTTGGGCGAACGCGGTGACGGCGGCGCCCATGGACGCGGCGACGGACTCGGGACGCGCATCGGGACTCGCGAGTGGGAGACGCTCGGTGATGGTAAAGCCATCGGCTTCGATCTCGGTGAAGGTGTTGCCGGAGGCCGCGTCGAAATGCGCGCCGGAGACGAGGAGTTGCAGCGTAATCCCAGGGTCGGCGGCAAGACGGCGCAGGATCGGTCGAGAGAGTCCGTAGTCGGATCGTCCGACGGTGACGGCGGCGATTTTTCTCACTCCACCATCTCCAAGGTAAACATGGTGCCCGCCGGAATTGCCGCACGCGCGCGGCGGCCGATGAGCTTGCTGTGCGCGGATGGCGGAAGTCCGCCGGCGGGCCGCAGCGCGTCGATCTCGCTGGCACCGAGCACTTCGCCGGGCGCGATGTCGCGCGCGGCGACGAGACTGCGGCGGGCGACGGATGCGACGTTTTCTTCGCTGGCGGCGGGGCGCTTGGTGCCGTCGCCGAGCGCGGACTCGATGGTGCGGATTCCGCGGACGAGCGCGGCGAATTCGGTGGGCTCGGACGAGGCGGCGTGATCGGGACCGGGGAGCGTGCGGTCGAGGGTGAGGTGCTTTTCGATGATGCACGCGCCGAGTGCGACGGCGGCAAAGGCGATTTCGTTGCCGAGCGTGTGGTCGGAGTAGCCGACCGTAACACCGAATTCGGTGCCCATCGTTTGCATCGCGCGGAGGTTTGTGTCGGCCGCTTGCGCGGGGTAGTTGCT
>JBAVML010000368.1:0-36225 GCA_049690035.1 Chthoniobacteraceae bacterium | reverse complement strand
TACACGTCCAGCGTCGGATTCCAGCCGCTGAAGAAGCTGCTCTGTGTCGGAGCGCCGCTGTCGAACAGGCGATTGATCTCGTCGCGGAAAGAGGCCAAGCGATCGATTGGCGACCAGTTAGTGAGTTCAGGGAATTGGTAACGGATGAGGTTCATAATGGGTTTCGGTTTGAGGGTTTGGTTATTTCTCAATCCAATCCATAGCGTAACCGGTGCCAGAGCCTCGAGGGGTGGGGGTGCTTAAGGATTCAAACCGCTCTTCATAAGTGACTTATAACGAAAAAGACCATGCGGATACCGAGCATTTTTAGGGTCATTGTGACGCTCTTGTTCACACCTCCCGCCGAGCCCATCCGGGCCATACTGGCACTCTAAAATGTCTTTGTTAGGTCCTCGATCGTCTTCATGTAACCCGCGTACCAATTGACGATCCGAAACCCGATATAGATCACGACACTCAAATAGATAAGCCGCGGTACCCATTCCGCCAGCAGGTCGAGCGAGGAGAGGGCCGCGCGGCGGTGTTCCTCGGCGAGCCGGTCAAGTTCTTGGTCGAGGCGGCCAGTCTGCTCGGCGACGGTCAGGTCGCGCAGCATCGTTTCTGGAAAGGCGTTCCCGCGCGAAAGCAACGGGCCAACCTGCCCGCCTTTCACCACATCGGGAAGCGCATGCGCAACCGAACCAGCGATCAGGCCGCTGCGGCTCGCGCGACCAGCTGCCTTAAGCCCGTCCATGACATTCACCCCGGCTCCGAGCTGCATCTCGTAGGTGGAGCAAAAGCGCGAGACGGCGAAGTTCCGGCGGATCGCCCCGATGAGCGGAATAAAGCGCAGGAAAGAATCCACGACCCGGCTCGTGGCGCCCACATCGCTGAGCAGCGGCACCGCGAGCGCAATCACCAGCGCGATGCCATAAACGAGGAGAAACAAGGAGCCGACCTCGCGCACGTAGGCACCGACGCCATTCGTCACCAGCGTCTGAATTCCGAGCGCGAGAATGCCGAAGTGGAGCACGAAGATCGGATACGCCGCTTTCTTCACTGCGCTCGATCGCGCTGCATCCAGCGCACCGAAGTATGCCGCGAGCTGCATGAGGCCACGCTCGAGTCGGCCTGCGCGCTCCACAGCGTCCACGATACCGGCCTCCATCTCGGAGACGCCGGGGCGTTGCGCGGCGAACGCCTCGGCGACGGTGCTGCCGCCTTCGATCGAACGATTCAATCGCGCAAGCAGCGTGCGCAAACCGCCGCGGGCGGAGGGCGCGAGCTTTTGCAGCGCCGCGGGAAAGGTCACGCCGGAGCCCAGCAATTGCCCGAGGCTGTGGTAGAGGCTTTGCTTTTCGCGGAACCGGAGGCTCACGGCGCGAACTTCCGGGTTCAAACTTCGCTCCGCAAGGCTTAAACTCCTCGGATGGACGACGAACCACGGGCTGCCATGGCCGACCAACGCTTCATGCGCGCCGCGCTGCGCGAGGCCCGGCGCGGGGTCGGGCACAGCAGCCCGAACCCGGCGGTGGGCGCAGTGATCGTCCGCGGCGAGCGGATCGTCGCGCGGGGTTTCCACCGGCAGGCCGGAATGCCGCACGCGGAGATCGAGGCGCTGCGAAGCCTGAAGAATCCAGCATCCGCGGGCGGTGCGACCATTTACGTGACCCTGGAGCCGTGCTCCACCCACGGTCGCACGCCGCCGTGTGTCGAGGCGATCATGGGGGCAAAATTCGCGCGCGTCGTCATCGGTACGGTCGATCCCAATCCGGCGCACGCGGGGCGCGGAATCGAGTTGCTGCGTGCCGCTGGAATCCAGGTCACCAGCGGTGTGTTCGAGATGGAATGCCGCGAGCTGAACGCGGCCTTCAACAAATGGATCGTGACGAAGCTGCCGCTGGTGATCGCCAAGGCCGGCATGTCGCTCGACGGCCGCCTCACGCGACCGCCAGGTGAAGGCCAGTGGCTCACCTCCGTCGCATCCCGTGCCGATGTCCACCAGTTGCGCGCCCGGGTCGATGCGATCCTCATCGGCGCCGGCACGCTGCGCGCGGACAATCCGCGGCTCACCGTGCGCGGCGTGCCGGGCGCTAGACAGCCGTGGCGGGTGGTCGTGGCCGGACGCGAGCCGCTGCGCCGCGACGCTCACGTTTTTACCGACGAGCACCGCGACCGCACGCTCGTCTATCGCGGCAAATCGCTGCGCGCCGTGCTGCGCGATCTGGGACGACGGCAGATCACCAGCGTGCTCATCGAGGGCGGGACGCGAGTCTTCGGCGAAGCGTTCGATGAGCGGCTGGTGGATCGTGTGCAGCTCTACCTTGCGCCCCTGCTCTGTGGCGGCCCGGCGGTGGTGATCGGCGGAAAGGGCGCGGGCTCGACGGCGGAATCCCTCGCGTTGATCAACCCGGTTTACACCCGCGTCGGGGACGATCTGCGCCTCACCGCGCGGGTCGCACCTTCGGCTGCGTGATGTGCGGCTCGCGGAGGTAGAGCGGCTCGAGCGTTTCCTCCATGATGATGCTCTGGCCCGCCGCCGCGAGTCGCGCCAGCCGGCACGCGAGGGGCGGAACGATCGCGGCGCCGGGAACCGCCGCAATCGGCGCGGACACCATGATCGGCCAGTCGCGAAACTCCGTGAGCAGCGCACGCAACTCCGCGTCATTCACCAACCGTGGGCCATCCGTGCAGCATCCATCTTCCACGCGGGCAAAATAGAACGTCTCCCTTCGCGCGTCGCCGATCGCGCAATATCGCGTCTCCGCGGTGTCCAATGCGGCGACCGACGGCAGCCCCACGATCCGCGCCCCGATCCCGATCTGGAAACCGATCGCCGCCGAAATCGCGATGCGAATTCCCGCGTAGGATCCCGGCCCCAAGCCGACGGCCACCACGTCGATCTTCTCGACCAAAGCACGCGCCCGCTCGAGCACGGTGAACAGCGACGCCGTGTGGCTGCGATCCGCGCTGAACGTCTCGTCGAGCCGCAGCTCGCCATCGACGAGCAGCGCGACGCTGCCGAGCGTGGTCGAGGTATCGATCGCGAGGATGGTCATGTCACTTCCACCGCACGGCTGCCGTCCGGCCGGTGACTGAAGCGCAGCCAGCGCGTCTGCGGCGGCATGAGTGCGGGAAATTTATCCGCCCATTCGATCGCGAGCACTCCGGCCTCGTCGAGGTATTCGTCGAAGCCGATGCGCAGCAACTCGTCCTCCGTTTCGAGCCGGTAGAGATCGAAATGAAAGAGCGGGAGCCGGCCGTCGCGATATTCATGAATCAAGGTGAACGTCGGGCTCGTCGCTTCCGTGATCGCGCCGAGCCCGGCGGCGAGTCCTTTGACGAAATGCGTCTTGCCCGCGCCGAGATCGCCGCAAAGCGCGAGGACATCGCCCGCCGCGACGTTCGCGGCGAACTCGCGACCAAATGCGACGGTCGCTTCAGCGTTCAGCAAAATGGTCGAAGCCATGAGATGAAGTCGGAAGTCGGAAGTCGGAAGCCGGATTGAGCGCTCCCACGCGCGTAAGCGCGAGGCGGGGAAATTCCGTGAGCCACGCTGTTTCCAACTTGGTCGCGTGTCTTGGCGCGATGGTGAAGAGCAGCTCGAAATCTTCGCCGTCGCCGAGCGCGTGCGCCAGCGTCGTGCCGCGGGTGCGCGGGACGGCGGCTTCATTCAACATGAAGCCGCAGCCACTCGCGCGGGCGAGGCGCGGGAGATCGGCGGCGAGGCCGTCGCTGAGGTCCATCATCGCGCTCGGCCGGAAATTTTCCGTGAGCCAGCGCGCTTCGGCGAGACGCGGAGTGAAGTCGAGATGTTTCGCCGCGCGCGAGCCGCCGAGCCGGCCGGTGACGTAGAGGAGATCGCCCGGACGACCGCCGGAACGCAGGACGCAGCGAGTGCGCTCGACCCAGCCGCTGAGCGCGATGTCGAGGAAGAGCGGTCCGGGCGAGCGCGACGTTTCGCCACCGACGATCGAGACGCCGAACTTCGCCGCCGCGCGACGCAGCCCGGCGTAGATGGCCTTCACGCGCGCCACTTCCTCGTCCGGAGAAATGGCCAGCGTGACCAGCGCATGCGCGGGCACGCCGCCCATCGCGGCGATGTCGCTGAGCGCGCGGCACAGCGCCTTCCAGCCGACGCGGCGCGGATCATCCTCGCGGGTGAATTGAACGCCTTCCACCACGACATCCGCCTTGAGCAACTGCCAGCGCGCATCGCGCGGACGGCCGATCACCGCGCAGTCATCGCCCGCGCCGACGCGCACGTCCGCGCCGAGGGGCAGCGCGCGGGTCAATTCGGATACCAGCCGATCTTCGCCGTAGCCGCGCAGTTTCATTTCGGCAGTCGATTCGTCGCCTGGAGATAAAGCACGCCGAGGCTGGTCGCGTTGAAGAGCGCGTGCATCGTGATCGGCACGGCGAGGGTGCCGGTGCGCTCGTAGGCGAGCGTGAGCGCGATCGCGAGCACGAACAGCCCCGCGAGCGAGGTGAGGCTCGCGTGGAAGGCGGCGAAGAGTGCCGCGGTGGCTAGGCCGCTGATCCAGGCACCGACGTAGCGCTTGCCGACCGCGTAGAAATACCCGCGGAAAAGAAACTCTTCGCAGAGCGGCGCGAGGACCACGCCGGCCAGCGCGATCGTGGCGATGGTTTTCAGGTCGCCGTGTTCCGCCGCGGAGCGGAAGAGCTCGACCAGCGGCTGCTGTTCCGCGTCATCCTTCATCAGCACGACGGTGATGGCATTCACCGCACCGACGAAGGGAATCGCCGCGACCAGCAGCAAGGCCGCCCAGCCGCAGACTTGCACGACTCCCAGGCGCGCGAGCCCGAAGATCTCGGTGACGCGGAGCCCACGGTAGGCTAGGAACGCGGCGAGACCGACCACGAAGGCTCCAAAAATCAGCGAGCTGGGCAGGACGTGCTCAGGAGAGAGCGGCGTTTCCTCAGCGTGGCGCAACGCCTCCTTTACCACCAACCCCCCGAAGAAACTCGCCAGGACGAAACTGACCAGCAGATCCGGAAGATCGAAGGCGCCCACCAGCACCCGGCCACCCTCGCGCCGCAGCCGCAGCCAGAGGCGCGCATAGACCACGCTCGCGGTAATCAGCAATGCGAGGCTGACCGCGGTGATGGCCGCCTGCTGCAGTGGGTTCAGAACCGTCGGCGCCAAAGGTTACGGCGCGTAGAAGCTGGGCAGAAAGTAGAGCCGGCCAGCCTGCAGCTTCGGCACGAGCGCGTCGGCGATCTTCACTTCCACCTTCGTATGGCGGCTCTCCTCGCTCTGCCCGAGCAGGCGAACGAGCTTCCCAAAACGAAACGGCGACTCGTAGCGAATCACTGACGCATTCTTGATCTTGGCCAGATCCATGGCCTTGGCGTAGGCGTCCTCGAGTTCGCCGAGGCCGTTGATCAGCTTGCCCGCGAGCGCGTCCTTCCCCGACACCACCCGGCCATCCGCCAGGCCATTGCGCAGCGCGTTCTCATCGAGCTTGCGCTCCCGGGCGACGATGCCGACGAACTTCCCGTAGGTCTCCATGATGAGGCTTTGCACGTATTCCTTCTCCGCATCGCTCATCTGGCGCGAGCCGCTCAGCATGTCTTTGAAGGCACCACTTTTGAAGGTCGTCATCGAGAGCCCGACCTTGCCGAAGAGCTGCTCGTAGTTCAGCGATTGCATGATCACGCCGATCGAGCCGGTGAGCGTGGTTTCGTTCGCCATGAGGTAGGTGCCGCCACAGGAGACGTAGTAACCACCGGACGCCGCGAGCGAGCCCATGTAAACGACCACCGGTTTCTTGTGCTGATCGCGCACCTTGCGCACGGCGTTGTAGATGATGTCCGAGGCAGTGACCTCGCCGCCGGGCGAATCCACGTAGAGCACCACGGCCTTCACCTTCTCGTCTTCACCCGCCTGCTTAAGCTGCAGCTTCAGGTCATCGATGGCGGATTCGCCGAGCGCGCCGGGCTCCGCGGAAGTGATGATGCCGCGCACCGAGATGAGCGCAATCTTGCCTTCACTTTCCTTCACGTCCTTGCCGGTCTTCGCGTCCACGACCACGGCTTCCTCGAAATGAGGCGCCTTCGCCGCGACGATCCCCGACGACATGCTCGCACTCTGGGCGACGATGAAGACCAGATTGAGCAACAAGCTCAGGCAGAGGATGATCACGAGCGCAATTCCGAGGCATCCAAAGTTTTTCTGCGTCATAGCTGGCCGGAACGTGGCGGAACGTTCCGGCTTCGGCAAGTGCGAGCTAAGCGACGACCCAAAGATCCACGAAACAGTGAGACCGAGAGTCTCGGCCAGAAACTGGCTCTCGCAGTGCGATCCGCCTTACCAAAAAGTCGATCGACCCGTGGGCAAACCGATACGGGCCCTTAATGCGGTAAATCCACTGCACTTCGTGGAAACAAGCCAGGAAACGGCGTGCGTAATCCTGTCGCCGCCGTCGGTTTTATTTACAAAAAACATCAAACTTACAGATCGTTCCCTCGCGGCAAGCTTACACGAAAAATCGGTAAGTGGTTGGTCAGTGTGCATTTGCACAAAGTTGAAGCGGGGTCTGCGGAGTCTGGCATTGCCTTTGCTTGCCATTTAACACCGGATAAAAGCCGTAAAAATTTGGACGGACCATTAAAACTCAAATTTCAAACACACATACTAACGGAAAATTATGAAAATAACCCTCGGTTTTGATTTAACGAAGCACAACTCGGTCGGTACAATCGCCAACATCATCGGAAAGAAGTCTGCATTTCTCGCTGTGGCCCTTCTTGGGTTGGCCTCCATCCCTGCCAATGGCGCGATTGTCACTTATTTTGGGGAAGACCACAACAATAGTGCGAGCACGCCGCTCGCCTCCCTCCCGAACTCTAGCGCGGCCGCCGCGAACTTCCTTTCTCAGTTGACCGGGGTGGGTACGGAGACTTTCGAAGGCAAAAGCGGCGGCTCTCCGCTGGCGCTATCCTTTCCGGGGGCGGGAACTGCAACGCTGAGCGGTGGGAGCGGAACCGTCGTAACGCTTGCGGACCAGACTATAACCAACGGATTTGGTCGTTATGGAATCACGCGCGACGGGGGGACTGAAAGTTTCTACGAAGTCGCAGCCGGAGGGACGGGAAATTTCTCCATCAGCTTCAGTGCGCCGATCGCTGCATTCGGCTTCTATGGCATCGACATCGGAGATCTTGGTGGAACGCTGCAGCTGCAACTCACAGGAGGAGGGAACGTGACGGTAAACGTCCCCAACTCTCAGCTAAACAATGATGGCTCAGTATTATTTTTTGGCTTAATCAGTGACAATCCCGCGCAAACGATTACAAAGATCGATTTCCTAACGACATCGGGGAGTGGGGATTTCTTCGCCTTCGACAACATGACCATCGGCAGCGTGCAACAAGTTAAATCCTTGAGCGTACCCGATACTGGCGAGACCATGACGCTAATGGGGTTGGCATTGGCTGGTTTGGGGTTGTGCCATTTTGTTGGGTTGAAGCGGGCGCACGCCAGCGCTTAAGCGGATAGCGAGCGAAATTGAGAAGCGCAGCGGGGGCGAGATTGCTCCCGCTGCGCTTCGCCGTTTGCCGACGGGGCGTTCGGCGGAGGTGCCGCGCGATTGGTTCTGGAGGGGGTTTCGTTTCGCCCTTGCGGGAACGGGCTTGCGGGCGACTATCCCGCCCGACATGAGCGACGAATTCGAAGACGAGAACGAGAACGACGAACCCGCGGGGGAGGAACTCGTGGATCTCGCGCGGCAGGTGTTGTTCGAGCCGGCGGATTACTTTGCTCGCGCGCAAATGAGCGATCTTTTCGCGCGCCCGGCGCCACTGGAAGTCGATATCGGCAGCGGTGAGGGCACCTTCATTCTCACCCTGGCGCGGCAGTATCCGGAACGGAATTTCCTCGGCATCGAGCGCCTTCTCGGCCGCGTGCGCAAGACCTGCCGGAAGGCGGCACGCGGCGGCCTGACGAATCTCCGGATGCTCCGGCTCGAGATCGCCTACGCGCTTCGCTACCTGCTCCCACCGGAAACCGTGAGCGTGGCGCACGTGCTTTTTCCCGACCCGTGGCCGAAGCGCTATCACCACGGGCGGCGGCTCATTCAGGATGGGTTTATGGAAGCCTTGCATGGCATTCTTGCGCCGGGTGGCGAACTGCGGATCAAGACGGACGACGAGCCCTATTTTCTCTGGATGGAAAAGGTGCTCGCGCGGGCCAAGGGCTATGAGCGCCTCGACTGGCCGGAGGATCTCGACGCCTACCCGACGACAGATTTTGAGGCGCGATTCGTGGCGCAGGGGCTGCCGATCTACCGCGCGCGGCTGCGCAAGGTCTGATCGCCGACGAAGGCGCGAACTTCAAACTCTCCGCGATCGCGCAACTCCACGTGGACGGCGCCCGTGCGGTCCTGGCGAAAGACGGCAATGCCGCGGGCGGTCGCGGCGCGTTCCCACTCGTCCAGGGCTTCGACACTGTGGGTTGGTTCGAGCTGGCTGCAGATCACCGCTTGCGGTTCGACGCGGGCGAGGAATTCCAGGGTTCCGGAGAGATCTTTGGAGTGGTGACCTTTCACGACGATGTCGCTGCGCAGGTCGGGTTCATTTTCCAGCAACCACTGCTCGGTGCTGAACCCGCTGTCGGACATGAACAGCACGCGCGTGCCGGCGGAGTCGAGTTGGAGCACGAGCGCCTTGTCGTCCGCCAGGCTGCGCTTCAATCCGGCAGGAGGAAAGAGGACGCGCAGCGAGGCTTGCGGCGCGATGCGGATGAAATCGCCACGGACGCAGATTGCTTTTCCGAGCCGGCGGCTGGCGAGTTCGCCCTGCAATTCCGCGCGTGTGGAGGAGCGGTCGCGCAGCGGTGAATCGACGATCCGGCGGGGCCGGAAGTCGTCGAGTGCGGTGAGCCCCCCCCCGAGGTGATGGACATCGCCGTGGGTGAGGAGCAGACCGTCGAGGCGATTCACGCCGCGGCTGCGGAGGAAAGGCAGCACGGTGCGTCCGTAGTCAAAGTTACTCCCGCAATCGAGCAGCCAGTCGCATCCCCCGGAGCGGAGGTGAATCGCAGCGCCGTCCCGGAGATCGAGCACGGTGCATTCGCACGCCGCAACGGGAGTGAGCCGCGGCACTTCGACGTAGAGATAACCGCCCGGGAGCAGCGCGAAGGCCTTGATCACGATCAGCAGCAACTTTGCGGCGAGCCAGTTGGCGTTATTGAGGAAGGCGGCGCCTGCCTTCCACCAAGGCACGACGAGCAACGTGGCCACGCCGAGTGCGAGCACGAGGAAGGCAATCGGGACAGCGATGAGATTCGCCACGATCGCCGCGGGTGAGAACAAATGGAAATAGCCCGCGGTGAAGGCGAGCGAACCGAGCCATGCCGCCAGCGTGACGCCGAGCGTCGCGGCGGTGAACTGCCACGCGGCAGCGCGCAGCCCCTGCCCGCGACTCCAGAGCACGCGCGGCAAGAATGGATCGGGAAATCCGAGCGGCGCGAACCGGCGCTCGATCCGCCGGGCGAGGAAGACGATGGTGAGCACGAGCACGAATGAAAACTGAAAGCCGGGCGCGAAGAGTTGATTCGTATCCCACGCGAGGATCAGGACGGCCGCGGCGCAGATGCTGTTGCCCGCCACGGCCCGCCGATCGAAGACCGGCGCGAGCAGGATGAGACTGGCCATGATTGTGGCCCGCACGCAGCTCGCCGGCAGGCCCGTCACCAAGGCGTAGAACGCGAGGAGCGGAAGCGTGATCGCGACCGCGGTCGCGCCGCTGGCCCGGAGGGATTTGAGCAAGGCGAGGAGAATCCCCGCGAGCATGGCAACATTCAATCCGCTGACCGCGAAGAGGTGCATTGTCCCAGTGCGTTGAAACAACTCCCGCGCGTCGTCCGGAGTGTCGCCGCGCATCCCGAGCACCATGCTCGAGATCAGCGCGGTGATTTCGGGCGAACCGTCGAGGTCAAAGGCGAGCCGCTTTTGAATCCACTGCTGCGCGGCGAAGGCAAACGCCTGCACGCGCGAACCGTGGCCGCTGCTGACGATGGCCCCATCTTCCACGTAGCGAACCGCGATCTCCGAGTAGATTCCCTGCCGCGCGAGGTGCTGCGGAAAAGCAAACTGACCGGGATTGCGCGTCGGTGCGATGTTGCGGGCGCTGCCGGTCAGCGTGACTCGATCGCCGTAACGCGGGATCGGCCCGGCCCAGCTCACGTTCATCACCACGCCGTCGGCTGGCGGCGAGCCGGGAAGGTCGATGGATTCGAGCTTCAGCCGAAAGAAGCAGGTCAGATCACGCGCCCAAAAGGTTGGCTCGGTTGGTTCGTCCCAAACAATGCCAGTGGCATGAACCACCTGTGAACTGGTGCCGAATTGCCCCGCGATCTTGCGCGCGGGATCTTCGTGAAAATGAAGGACGTGCAACGCGAAGAACGCGGTGAAGGTAAAGAGCCAGCAGCCGAGCGTCCGCGGCCGCCACCAAAGGAGCAACACTCCCAGCCCGAGAACGATGGCAACGGGAAGAAGCGGCACCGGCCAGCGATCGGCGGCGATGATGGCGAGGACTGCCGCGACGGCGAGCCCGATAAATGGCTGGCGCGGTCGCATCTCCAGGAAAGGCATCGCAGGAGAGCTTCGCGGATCGCCCTCCACGGAACAAGGCCCGGAGGACGCTCGACCGAAAAAAACGAGCCTTGCTCGCGCTTCGAGCAGGATACCCGCCGCTACAAACCGCCTACGGCGTGCGTGCGCTGCGCTGGTAGTATTCGGGGTAGCGGCTTTGCAGAAGATTCAGCGTCTTCTTGGCCTCGGCTTCGTCACCGGCTTTTTTGTAGGCGGCGACGGCTTTTTCCAGGGCCCGCGGGGTGACCGATTCATCATCGATCACGGCGCTCACCGCACGATACGTCTTCGCCGCATCCTCGAACTTGCCCTGCGCGAAAAGCACGTCACCGGCGGCGATGCGGCCTTCGCCGTTGAGCGCCCCCTCGGGTTGCAACGTCAACGCTTCGTCGGCGGCTTTCTTCGCGGCTTCGAAGTCCCCAGCGCCGATGCGGGCCTGCGTAAGTTCGAGCAGACCGGTGGCCTTTGGCACCGGCTCCTTGACCACCTTCAAGTAAGCTTCGAGAGCGCCGGTGGATTCCTTGAATTGCTTTAGCTTCAGGAGGCTTCGGCCGAGAAACAGGTAGTCATCCGGCGCCACCTCTTCGCGTGGCGTCAGCATCTCGAAATACTTTGATGCGCGGTCAAAGGCTCCTTCCTTGTAAAGCTCGGTTCCCAGCCAGCGCAGGATTTGCGCGGGCACCTTTTCCTTTCCGTCCTTGGCGTAAGCTTCGATTTCCTTCGCCGTCTCGGCTTTTTCCTCGAGATTGTAAGCCGCGAGCAACACGCGGAAGCTTGCCTTCTCGAAGAACTGTTCCTTGTCGAGTTCGCGCGCCACCCGCAACGGCGCGATGGCGTCCTTGTATTGTTTCGTTTCAAACGCCGCCCAGCCGATCCAGTAGCTCGCCTGTGCTTTTGCCGCGGTGTTCGGGAAGTCTTTAAGCAAGGTCTTGAACGCCTCGACCATGCCGGCGTTGTCGCCCTGCTGGCCGAGGATCAGCGCCTTTTGCTGGAGCGCGATCTCGCGTTCTTTGGCCTTGGGGAAGCGGGTGATGATTTGGTCGAAGTCCTTGACCGCGCCGGTGAGGTTCTTCATCTGCTGGTAAGCCAGGGCCCGCTGGATCAGCGCGTAGGAGATCGACTTGTTTGCGGGATAAGTGTCGATGAAGGAAGTAAACGCCTTCACGCCGCGGTCCAGGTCCCGCCGCTGGATGTAGCAATAGCCAAGCTTGAAGAGTGTCTCTGCCTTGTAAGTGCCGCTCAGTGTCCGTGAGAGCTCGAGCGCGGAGTAGAGCGGCAGCGCGTCTTGATAGTCGCCCTTCTTGTAAAAGGCCTCGGCCTTCATCAGCATGACCTGATCGCGCTCGCTCGGCTCCGGGTTGGTTTGGAGATAGGTATCAATCTCCGCGACTAGATTTGGGTCGTCGTTGTAATAAAGCAGCTTGAGTCGCGCAAAGATCGCGTCCTTGGCCACCGCGGTGGATGGATAGTCGCGGATGAGTTGCTCATAGAGGGATTGCGCCTCTGTCGCCTTGCCGAGCTGCCGAGCGGAGTTTGCGGCAATGAGCACGAGGTCAGGCCGCGACTCCGCCGAGAACTCGCTCTGCGAACTAACGTAGGTGTTATAAACGTCTTCGTATTTCCCCGCGTCGAACTGCAACCGCAGCAAGCCAAGCCGAGCCACTTCCCGCCATTTGCTATTGCCGGTCAGCTCGATGGCTTCGCGCAGTTGCTTTTCGGCTTTCGGCGCCTGCTCGAGGTCGATCATCCAAAGCCCCGCGCGGACCATGGCCTCGAGTTTGAGATCCGCGTTTGCCGTTTCTTTGGCGAGCGAAAGTGCCTGCTTGAGCGCTTCCGCGGTGCGGCCAGATTCTTTGAAGAGCAGCGCTAGCGAGAGCCGGCTGGCGTCCTGGAAAGGATTGTTATCGGCCGTGGCCGTCAGTTCCTCGTACGTGATCCGCGCATCCAGCTTTTGCCCGAGCGCCTCAAGGCAGCGGCCGGTGTAAAACTTGGCGGAATTCGCGACCGCCGGGTCTTTCAGCCGCACCGAAGCCTTGCGAAAGAGCGGCAGTGAGTCGCGATACTGCTTCTCGTGGTAATACATCTCGCCGAGCCGGTAGGCGGCGGGCCCGATGAAGTCGCCGTTGGAAAATTGCGATAGCAACGTCTCGTAGGCGTTCTTCGCGCCGTTGACCGAGCCGGTCCGGCGATATGATTCGGCCAGCCGGAAGAGCGCGGTCGGGCGGTCCGCACCATTGGGAAAAAGTCCGAGATACCGCTCGTACTCCGCCGCCGCCTGGTCGAACATCTTCTTGGCGTAAAAGCTATCCGCGATGTCGATCTGGATCAGGTCCTGGGTCCGCGGGGTCGAGGAAGGGGCCACGCGAATGGTGCCCGGCTCGTCGAGTTCCGGAGCGGGCATCGGCTTCGGGGTGGCGGCGCTGACGGGACGGGGAACCGGCGTCGCTGCCGGGATCGGCGTGGCGTGGGGCGGCGGAGCGGGCGTGGTAGCCGGAGTCGCCGACGGGCGCTCGACGGGGATCGCACGGGGAATCGGCTTCGCCGTCGGTACGGGGCGCTCCGCTGGTTTGGCAGGATCGAAGCGAAATGGCTTGCGCACATCCGGCGGCGGGGTGGCGGCGCCGCGTTGCGCAAAGGCCGGTGACCCGCACAGCGCAGTCGAGATCAAGACCGCCAGGCAGCCGCGTTTCATTCCACTTTTCCGGTGGCGAAAGCGACGTTCCAGATGTTCGCGTCGCGGCAGATGTCCATCACCTTGACGATGTTCTCGTACCGCACATTGCGGTCTCCCCGCAGGATGATGGCGTAGTCTGGGAAGAGACCGGCGAGTTCCCGAAGGCGGCCCAGCAATTCCTCGCCGCTGACCGCTTTGCGGTTCCACACGATCGTCCCGTCGGCTTTCACATTGAGCACGGTCTGGTTTACCACCGGGTTCGACTCCTTGGCGTTCTCCGCGGTGGGCACCTTCACATCGAGTTCCATTTCCTTGCGGGCAAAGCTCCAGGTGACGATGAAGAAGCAAAGCAGCACGAGGAGGATGTCCACCATGGGCGCGATTTGAAAACCGAGGACGCTCGGCGCGACGCGTTTGCGAAACTTCATCGGGCCGGGCGACTAAAATTCCTCGTCCACCGCCACCCGCGATTGCTCACGCTTCTTGTTGTAATGCAATCCAATCAAGGCCAGCACATGCGTCGAGGCGATCTCGAGGTCCGAGATCAGACTTTGCACGCGATTGCGGAAGAGGGAGTAAAAGCCCATCGCCGTGATGCCGAGGATGAGGCCGGTGGCCGTCGCGACGAGCGCCTCGGAGACACCGCTCGCCAGGAGGATGTCGCGTGAAACGGTGGCGTCGCCGCTGCCGAGCTTGGCAAAGGCCCGGATGATGCCGACCACCGTGCCGAGCAGCCCGATCATCGGCGCGAGCATGCCGATATCCGCAAGATAGACGACGCGATGCTGGAGCGAAGCTGCCTGGCCGGATCCTTCCGTTTCCGCGATCTCGCGAATGGTATCGAAGGTGGCGTTGGGGTTTTTCGTGGCAAAATCGAGCGTGCGCTGGACGACCCGCGCCACCGCCTCGCTGTGCCGGCTGGAGATGGCGAGCAGACCGAGATAGTCGCGCTTCTTGAGCAACACATCCGCGGTACTCATGTAGTGGGAGGTGAGGATCGAGCTGCGACGCAGCGTGAAAAGATAGACGAGAACGAGCATCACGGTGACCACGGAGAGAAAACCCAGTGGGACCATCGCCCAGCCGCCATCCTGCACCAGCTTCCACAGCGTCACCGTGGCCGCTTCTTCTTTCGGCGGCGCTTCTGCCCGCGCCTTGCTCGCGGACTTGGCCGGGATGGTAATCAATTCATCCGCCGGAGCGGGCGTCGTCTGCGTCTGGACCACGGGGCTGGCCGGGCGGGGAGCGGCGGCATCCTGCGCCATCGCGATTGCCGCGCCGAAAACCAAGGCAAGGAGACAGGCGGTGAATTTCATGAAACTTGGGCGCTTATAGTAGCCCTTGCGATGGAGGATGCAACACTCGCGAGCCACCGGTCTCCACGCGTCGTCCCGACGTCGTCATTTTGCCCTGCATTGGGCTGAAATGCGCGGGGACTACAAGGACGATTGGGATTACGCTTCCGAACCCGCATGACCGTCCGCGAGAAACCCGACCCCAAAATCAAGCTCCGCGATGTCCCCCACAAACCGGGCGTGTACCTCATGCGCGACCGCTTCAACCGGGTGATCTACGTCGGCAAGGCCCGCAGTCTGCGCAAGCGGGTGAGCCAGTATTTCACCCCATCGCGCGTCATGCGGGCCGATCTGAAAACACGCGCGCTGCTCGACGCGATCTGGGATTTCGAGTGGCACATCGTGAACAGCGAACCCGAGGCACTGCTGCTCGAGGGCCGTCTGATCAAGGAATACCGCCCGCGCTACAACGTCAGTTTCCGCGACGACAAACGCTTCCTCCTCGTGAAGTGCGAGCTGCGCGACGACTGGCCACGCTTCCGCCTCACGCGGATGAAGAACGACGAGAATGCGCGCTACTTCGGCCCCTTCGCGCACGCCGGCGCGCTGCGGCAGACGCTCGCTTTCATGCGGAAAAAATATGGCGTGCTGACGTTCGGCCGCGGCAATCCGAGCGAGCGCGAACTCAAGTCTTCGACCTACCAGGTGCCGATGAAGCTCGCGGACACCACCGTCGAGCAATATCGCGAGCGGGTGGAAGCCGCGTGCGAATTCCTC
Source organism: Chthoniobacteraceae bacterium (assembly GCA_049690035.1). GTDB lineage: Bacteria > Verrucomicrobiota > Verrucomicrobiia > Chthoniobacterales > Chthoniobacteraceae > Chthoniobacter. The sequence goes on along the minus strand of JBAVML010000368.1, from coordinate 20,884 downwards.
GAAGGGCGCTCGAAGGAAGCCCTCGCGGAGCTGGAGCTGCAGATGCGCGCCTTCGCCGAAAAACTCGATTTCGAGCGCGCCGCGGAATTGCGCAACATGCTCTCCGACCTGCGCAAGACCACCGCGCCAATCGCGCGCTACACCCGCGAACAGCGCCATCGTCTCGGCGCGACCAGTGGCATCGCGCCGCAGGCCGATCTCGCCGCGCTCGGCGAAGAGCTCGGTCTCGGCGCACCGCCGCAGCGCATGGAGTGTTTCGACATTTCCAACATCAGCACCACGCACATCGTCGCGAGCATGGTCTGCTTCATCGACGGCCGGCCCGCGAACGCGCAATACCGCCGCTACCGGATCAAGACGGTCGGCGGGCAGAATGATTTCGCCAGCATGGCGGAAGTCGTGCGGCGCCGGTATTCCCGCGTGCTCCTCGAGGGCCGCGAGCAGCACGGCGAAGACGCCGAGTATTCGCAGGAAACTCCCGCCGAGGCCATGGCGCGCCTGGGTCACACCGCGGTCCGGCTGCCGGACCTGATCATCGTCGATGGCGGCAAGGGCCAGCTCAGCAGCGCGTGCAAGGAGTTGCAGCGCCTCGGCCTGCACGACGTGCCGATCATCGGGCTGGCCAAGGAGTTCGAGGAAATCCATCGGCCCGGCCGGCCGCAGCCGCTCATCCTGCCGCACGACAGCGGCGCGCTCCAGCTCCTCCAGCGCATCCGCGACGAAGCCCATCGCTTCGCCAACGGCTACCACCAACTCCTGATGAAGCGCCGCACCGCCGAAAGCCTCCTCGACGATTGCCCCGGCGTCTCGCAGCACCGGAAACAAATCCTCCTCCAGCACTTCGGCAGCGTGACCCGCCTGCGCCGGGCTGCCGTGGATGAAATCGCGAGCGTCGAAGGCATCGGCCCACGCCTCGCGGAGCAGGTCGTGACTTTCCTCGCCAGCCGCCCGTAGCGCAGTAGGGACTACTACGACTGGACCGAAGGGAGGAAACAACGCGATCGCAAAGGCATCGCGCCAGCTATGCCAGCACCTCGCGAATCACGTGGCCTTCCACGTTGGTCAGCCGGCGTCGCACGCCATTGTGCTCGAAGGTGAGTTGTTCGTGATCGAGGCCGAGGAGGTGCAGGATCGTGGCGTTGAAGTCGTAGAGCGGATGGACGTCCGTCACCGCCTTTTGCCCGAGCGGATCAGTCTCGCCGTGGCTCACGCCGGGCTTCACACCCGCCCCCGCCATCCACGCAGTGAATCCGTCGGGGTTGTGATCGCGGCCTTGCGCGCCTTTTTGGAAAAAGGGCATGCGGCCGAACTCCGTGCACCAGACGACCAGCGTGTTTTCCAGCAAGCCGCGCTGCCTGAGATCGCGGATCAGTGCCGCGGCCGGCTGGTCGAGGATCGCGGCGTGTTTGTCGTACTGCTCCTTGAGCTTGTTGTGCCCGTCCCAGTTGAGTTCGCCGCCGCTGGCGTAGGCGCCGTTGAAGAGCTGCACAAAGCGCACGCCGCGCTCGATCATCCGCCGCGCGAGGATGCAGTTCTTCGCGAAGCCCGCCTTGTTCGGATTCGTCTCATCGTCCGCGCCATACATTTTCAAAATGTGCGCCGGCTCCGTGCTCAGATCGCTGATCTCCGGCACGCTGAGTTGCATGCGCGCGGCGAGCTCGTAGCTGGCAATGCGCGCAGCGAGTTTTCCGTCGCCGGGATGTTGCTCGAGGTGGCGCGCGTTCATGCGCTGCAGCAGCGAACGCGCGGCTTCGTCGCCCGCCTTGGTGATGCCCGCGGGCGGCGCGAGATGGCGCACCGGTTCCTTCGCGCTCATCGGCGTGCCTTGGAAGACCGCGGGGAGAAAGCCCGGTCCCCAGTTGTTCGAACCCGCCTGCGGCACGCCGCGCGGATCGGGGATCGCTACGTAGGCCGGCAGGTCCTGATTTTCGCTCCCCAGCGCGTAGCTCACCCACGAGCCCACGCTCGGAAAACCGTCGAGCACAAAGCCCGTGGAGAGAAAATTCTCCGCCGGCCCGTGCGTGTTGCTTTTGCTCGTGAGCGAATGCACGAACGCGATGTCGTCCGTGAGGTCCGCGAGATGCGGGATCATCTCGCTCACCCATTTGCCGGTCTGCCCACGCGGGTGGAACTCGTATTGCGGCCTCGCCAGATTTCCCGCCGGTCCCTGAAACGTCACCGCCGGCCCGCCCGCCAGCGGCTTGCCATCGTGCTTGATCAGCTCCGGCTTGTAATCCCACGTCTCGAGCTGGCTCACGGCTCCGGCGCAAAAGATCATCACCACGTTCTTCGCCTTCGCCGGAAAGTGCGGCGCCCGCGGCGCGAAGGGATGCGCCGGATCGATCACCGGCGCCGAAGCCGCAAGCAGACCATCGAGCCCGAGCAAATTTGTCAGCGCGATGGAGCCGAGCGCGGTGGCGCTGTCGGAGAGAAAGCGCCTGCGGTTCAGCAACACGCGGCCCGCAGACGAGAGGTGTTCGGCGTGACGGTTCATGGCAGGAAAAGGAATTCGTTGCTGTTGAAGAGCGCGCGGCAAAGCGTCGCGAGGCCATGTTCGCGGACCACCGGTTCGACGTCGCGGAATTCGTCGGCGCGTGGGTCGCGGTTGAGCGCGAGCTGCCAGGCGCGGTGAATCTGCTGCGCGCGGTCGGCGCCAGATTCTTTTTTCACCCGCGCGGCGAAAGCCTCGGATTCGTCGAGCGTGAAACGGCTGTTGAAAAGATTGAGCGCTTGAATCGGCGTCGTGGATTCGCGGCGGCGCGCGGTGCTCTGGCCGGCGTCCGGGCAATCGAAGGAGCCGAAGACGGCCTCGCGTTCGCGGCGGACTTTGTGCGCGTAGATCATGCGGCGCAGACCGTCGCCGGTGAAAGATTCCACGGGCGTGAAGCCGCTGAGCCCGCCGCGCTGGTCGAAGAGATTGAAGCCGCGACCGTACATTTTCGTGTCGAGCCGCCCGCTCACGGCGAGCATCGAGTCGCGGATGGTTTCCGCCTCGATCCGGCGCGCGGGAAAACGCCAGAGGAGCCGCGCGTCGGCGTCCTTTTCAGCGGCTGCCGCGTTGTTTTGCGTGGACTGCCGATACGTCGCGGAGAGCACGATGAGCTTGTGCAAATGCTTTACCGACCAGCCGCTCCGGATGAATTCCTGCGCAAGCCAGTCGAGCAATTCGGGATGCGTCGGCTTCGTTCCGTTGTGGCCGAAGTCGCTCGCCGTCTCGACCAGTCCGATGCCGAAGTGCCCCTGCCAGATGCGGTTCACCATCACGCGCGCGGTGAGCGGATTTTCCGGGCGCGCGATCCACTCGGCGAGCGCGAGGCGGCGCTGCTGCTCGGCGGTCTCCTTCCCCAGCTTCACGTTGCCGAGCGCACTGAGCACGGCGGGCACGATTTCCTCCTTCGGCTGCTCGGGATCGCCGCGATTGAGAAGATGAATTTCATCCGGCGCGCGGAAGGTTCCGGCGAAGGCTTTCTGCCCGTTCTCCGCCGCCGTCATCTTCGCCTCCAGCGCGGACTTTTCCCGCACCAGCGCGGTCGCTGCTTTCGCTTCGTCCTTGCTGAGTCCCTTGGTGGAAAAGGCGGCGGGTTTCTCCTTCTTTCCCGGGGTCACAAAGGCCGCGCGATCCGTCGAATCGGCGACCGCTCGCCATTCGCCCGCGGCGTCTGCGATCTCGATCAAATAGTCGGTCGCGAGACGGTCCGTGAATTTTCCCTCGCGATCGCGGCCCCACAGCACGCGGTCGATCGTGTGTACCTCGGAAAATTCCAGCACGACCCAGCCTTTGCCTTTCTCGTTCGACATCCAGCTCCGCGAGTTGCCGTAGCGCCCGTCGTTCAGGTGCTTCAAGTCGTGGCGGTCGGCGACGATGATGTCGCCGGACGAGGTGACCGCGGCGCCGTCGCCAACCAGCGCGACGTTCCGTCCGGTCGTGTCGAAGACCTCCAGCTCATCGAGGCACGGCTCTAGGTTGTTCGTTTGTCGGATCGTGAAGCGCACGCGCTTCGCCGTCACCGGCGCGAAGCGATCCGTGTTCATCCGCGCATTTACCGGCGGACGATCGGCGCCCGCTTTCGCCAGCGGCACGAAACGCGCGAGCTGTTGCTCGATCTTGGCGAGTTGCGGTTTCAGCTTCTTCGCTTCGAGCCGCATCGCGTCGGCTTCGGGAGTATGCACGTCACGGTCGGCATACTCCACGCCCGCGACGAAAGCCTGCATCGCATAATAATCGCGCTGCGAGATGGGATCGAACTTGTGATCGTGACACCGCGCGCAGCCGACGCTCAGGCCGAGGAAGGTCTGCCCGATATTCATCACGATCTCGTCGAGCGAATCCTGTCGCGCGAGCCGCTTCGACGGCTCGTCCTTGCCGATCTGGCCCGAGAGCAGCACCGACGCGGTGACGAGGAACCCCGTCGCCGCGTCTTCGCCCGTGGCGTCGCCGACGATCTGCTCGCGTATGAAGCGGTCGTACGGCGTGTCGTTGTTGAATGCGCGGATCACGTAGTCGCGATACGGCCAGGCGTTCGGCCGCTCCGTGTTGACCTCGAAGCCGTGTGTGTCCGCGTAGCGCACCACGTCGAGCCAGTGCTGCGCCCAGCGCTCGCCGTAGCGCGGGGGTTTCAGCAGTTCATCGACGACACGCTCGTGGGCGCGGTCGGTCGTGTCATTGAGGAAAGCTGCCGCCTGCTCGGGCGACGGCGGCAGGCCGGTGAGGTCGAATGAAACGCGGCGCAGCCACGCGAGTCGATCGGCTTCCGGCGAAGGTCGCAGCCCTTCCTTTTCCAGGCGCGCGAGGATGAAACGATCGAGGTCGTTCCGCGGCCACGCCGGGTCTTTTGAGTCTGGCGGCGTCGGATTCGCAATCGGCTTGAAGGACCAGTGATCGCGCTTGTCCGTAAGCTTCACGGAGTCCACTCCATCCGGCCACTCCGCGCCTTGATCGATCCACGCGGTCAGCGTCGCGATCTGCGCGGCGGACAAACGTTCGCCTTTGGGCGGCATGCGTTCGCCCTTGTCTTCGCTCATCACCATCTCGATCAGCGAACTCTCCTTCGCCCGGCCGGGAACGATGTTGGGCGTGTGTTCCTCGCCGCCCTTCAGCGCGGCCGCCTTCACGTCGAGCCGCAGTCCGGATTTCTGCTTCGTCTCGCCATGGCATTCGTAGCAGTGCTTTTCAAAAATCGGGCGCACCTCGCGCACGAAATCCACCGGCGCGGCGAGCGCAGTCATCGCACGCGCGAGAATGAGCGTGATGAGGATGCGTGAGGGGGGCGTCATCTTTGTTTTGCGAAAGGCGATGTCGGCAATCTCAACGTATAGACTCCCGTGCATGCGAATCTTTAACGCTCTTCTCCTCGGTAGCGGAACTTTTCAGGCGCATGCTTTTTCCCCAAAGAAACCGGGCTCGCCGCCGTGAATACAGCCATGCACCCGCCCCGGAGCAAACGGCTCCAACTCCTCCTCGCCGCACTCGCGCTGACTGCGCCTGCCCGCGCAGCGGTGACGGAGGACATGGGGAAAATCGTGAAGCCATTCTTCGCCGAGCACTGCCACAAATGCCACGGCGAAAAGAAGCAGAAGGGCGACCTGCGCGTGGACAACCTCGTCATCGACTTCGAGTCGCCGAAGATCATGGCGCACTGGGAGGAAATCATGAACCGGATCAACTCCGGCGACATGCCGCCCGACGACGTGGAAAAGCGGCCGAAGCCGGACGACATCGCGCGCGTGGCGGAGTGGATCTCGGGGCAATTGCGCGAGTCCGAGGTGGCCATGCAGGCGTCCGGCCGCGAGCGGGTCGCCTTTCGCAAGCTCTCGCGCGAGGAATACGCGAACACGATTCGCGATCTGCTCGGTGTGAACTACGACGTGAAGAGCCCGACCGGGCTGCCGGAGGATCCGGACTGGAAGGGCTTCGAGCGCATCTGCTCGGTGCTCACGCTCTCGGCGGCGCATGTGGAAAAATATCTCGCCGCCGCGGACGCGATTCTCGACGAGGCGCTGTCGATTCGTCCGGAGCCGAAGCGTGAGGTGATCGTGTGGAAGCCGTTCGACCTGCGGTGGAAAAATTTCGCGCCCGAATACCAGGCGCGCGGCATCGCCGACCAGGTGCGCATCGAGATCGTGCCGAACAACTACACCACCGACTCGTGGGATCTCACGGTGAAGACCACCGGCATGTATCTGCTGCGGCTGAAGCTCAGCGGGCTGCGGCCCGAGGGCGGGAGGGCGCCGCGGCTGAAAGTGTACATGTCGAGCATCGACAAGACCTTGATCGAGCAGGACGTGGACGCACCGGAGGATCAGCCGATCACCGTCGAGGCGTGGGTGCATCTGGTCGCGGGGAAATATCCGATTCGCATCATCAACTCCGTGCCGGGGCCGAACCCGGAAGGCAGGCGCTCGCGCCACTCCGGCACGCCGAACGCCTTCACCACGACGCAGAGCCGCGTGCCATGGCAGATCAAACTGACCGACGACGATTTCAGGGCGATCCAGCCGACGCTGATCATCGACGAGGTAACGTGGGACGGTCCGGTCGTGGATTCCTGGCCGACCGCGGCGCATCGGCGGATTTTCTTTGGCGGCGAGAAGGCGACGAAGGACATCGCGTATGCGCGCGAGATTGTTTCGCGCTTCGCCACGAGCGCGTGGCGGCGCCCGGCGACACCGGCGGAGGTGGATCGCCTGCTGAAGCCGGTCGAGCAGGCGCAGGCGCTCGGCGACAGCTTCGAGGTCGCGGTGAAGAGCGGGCTAATGGCCGCGCTCTGCGCGAAGAATTTCCTCTACCTCGAAGAAGGCACCGCCGCGAAAACCGCGACGCAGCTCAGCGATTGGGAACTCGCCTCGCGCCTCTCGTATTTTCTCTGGAGCACCGCGCCGGATCAGCGCCTGCTGGAACTCGCGCGCGCCGGCCAGCTGCACGAAGCCGAGGCGCTGCGCGCCGAAGTGCGCCGCATGTTGCGCGACCCGAAGGCCGCGATCCTGTCCGAGAGCTTTCCGCGCCAGTGGCTGCAACTGCGCCGCGTCGGAATGTTTCCGCCGGACAAAATTTTGTATCCCGACTACGACGAGAACCTTGAGCAAAGCATGGTCGCCGAGACGCTCGGTTTCTTCAGCGAAGTGCTGAAGCGCAACGGCAGCCTGCGCGAGTTTCTCGATTCCGACTGGACGCTCATGAATGAACGGCTCGCGCGGCATTACGGGGTCACTGGCATCCGCGGCGATGCGCTGCAGCGCGTGGCGCTCCAGCCGGACCAGCACCGCGGCGGATTGCTCACGCAGGCGGCCATTCTCAGCCTCACTTCCGACGGCACACGCCACCGGCCCGTGCATCGCGGCGTGTGGGTGCTGGAATCGATCATCGGCCGGCCGCCGCCGCCGCCGCCAGCCAACGTCCCCGCGCTGAGCACGCCTGAGGCGAACGCGAAGAAGACCACCGTCCGCGAAAAATTGGAGCAACATCGCGCCGACCCCAATTGCACCGCCTGCCATCAAAAGATCGACCCGCTCGGCATCGCCTTCGACAACTACGACGCCATCGGCCGCTGGCGCACGGCCGAGACGGTGAAGGACGGCACCGGTGCCGATCCCGCGCTCGATCCGAGTGGCGTGCTGGCCGACGGCCGGAAGTTCGCCGACGCCCGCGACCTCAAAAAAATCCTGCTCTCGGACATGGATAAATTCGCCGCCGCCTTCTCGGAGAAACTCGCCACCTACGCGCTCCGCCGCGGCGTCACCTTCCTGGATCGCGAGGAACTCAAGCACGTCACTGAGCAGGCCAAAGCCGGTGACTACAAACTCGCCTCGCTGATCGAATCGTTCGTCACCAGTCCGCTTTTCCAAAAACGCTAGACCTCCCCGACCGTGCGCCCGCTCCTCACCATCTGCACGATCTTCGCCACTACCATGGCACTGGACGTCGCTGTATCGGCAGAGATACAGCCGCCGCAGCGGGAACTCGTCGTCCAGATGGATCGGGCGTGGGACGTGACGTGGAGCCGCTTTTATCTGCCCAAAGTGCAGACCTTCGCCGACTACCTGAGCAGCTACGAGAAAGGGAAGGAGCAGGCGCATTTGCCGACCGCCGCGGAGGTAAAGCGCCAGTTCCCCAATCCCTGCGGCTACAGTACGGGCATGGAGGACGGCGCGATCCTGGGTGGCGCGATGCTCAGCATGTTGTGCGACCGCTTTGCCGTGACCGGCGACGAGTCGCTGCGCGGCAAGGCGGCGGACGTTTTCGCCGGGCTGAAGCGTTGCGTGACGGTGCATGGGGTGCGCGGCTTCGTGGCCCGGAACGTCTGCCCCGAGGATGGCGTGAGCGTTTACATCAACTCGTCGCGGGACCAGGTCACCCACTTCACACACGGCCTCTGGCAGTATTACCACAGCCCGCTGGCGGACGACGCGACGCGGAAAGAAATCCGCACCATCCTCGCCGATGTCGCCGAGCGCATGTTCGCCTTTGTGACGCCGGCGAACGACTTCGACTTCTGCCGCGCCGATGGAACGCGCTGCCCGCTGGGCATCTGCCGGATGTGGAATGTGCAGGCGCACGAAGCGGCACGCCTGCCCATGATCTACGCCGCCGCCTGGGATGTGACTCGCGATGAGCGTTACCGCGCGCCGTGGCGCAAGTATATCGCCGAAGCCATCGAGCAGTCCTCCACGCCGGATCAATCCAAGCCTGCCTACGCTCTCCTGCAGATGCAGTGCTCGCTGGAAGTGCTGCACGCTCTGGAACCGGACCCGGCACTGAAGGCCACGATCCACGCAAGGATGCTGCACGTTCGCGAACTTGCGGCGAAGCGCTTCAAGAGTGTGCTGGAGAAGATTGCGAAGAAGAGTCCTGAAGAAATGCAAATGCTCGGACCTGACTGGCGCAATGTGCCCGAGTGGAAGGATCAAAAAGGCTACGCAAACCCGCAGTGGGGCGCCTATCGGGAGATTTGGCACCTGACTCGCGAAGCGGGCGAATCCGCGCTGATCCTCTTGATGGTCGATCCCGGCTCGGTCGCGGAAGTGCAACGCACCTCATTCCGTGGCTTGGTCGAAGGCTTCGACTACCTGCACAATTCCAGTTGCGGCATCATCTACCACCTCGCCGCTTACTGGAAGGCGCGCCGTCACCCCGTGCTCGCCGCCACTCCATAACCACGGGCTCACATTTCCGCCTCCCAACTCAGCCCAACCCATCCACCATGAGCAACATCCTCTCTCAACGCTGGCTTCTCGATCGCCGCCACTTCCTGCGCGGGCTCGGCGCCATGATGGCCCTGCCGCTGCTCGATGCGATGCAACCACTGCGCGCCGCCGCAGCCGCGGCGCAGAAGCCCCGGCGCAGCGTCTTCGTTTATATTCCGAACGGCGTGAACGGCATGACCTGGCAATGCACGAAGGCGGGCCGCGACTACGAGCTTTCGCCGTCGCTCAAGCCGCTCGCCAAGCACCGCGACGACTTCACCGTCTTCAGCGGGTTGCATCATCCGAATGGCCTCGGCCAGGCGCACGTCTGCGCGGATACGTGGCTCACCGGCGCGAAAATCGATGCGCAGGGCGGGCGCAAGTACGAGAACACCGTGTCGTGCGATCAGATGATGGCCGAAGTCGTCGGGCAGCAGACGCGCTTCCCGTCGCTCGAACTTTCCATCTCCTCCGGGACCGGCCATCCCTTCGGCACCAACACGCTCGCCTTCACGCGCGACGGCGTGCCGCTGCCGGCGGAAGATAATCCGAAGCAGATTTTCAATCGACTCTTCGGTGAAGAAACCGGCGGCATCGCCGCGCAGCGCGCGCGCCTGACCAAACGCCGCAGCGTGCTCGACGCCGTCTTCGATGACGCAAAATCGCTCCGCCTCGAACTCGGCAAAGATGACCGCACAAAGCTCGATGAATACCTTCACTCCGTCCGCGAGGTGGAGCAGCGCACCGAGCGGCTCGACTCGTGGCTCGACATCTCCAAGCCCGCCTTGGCGAAGAATGTCGGCGAGCCTTTCCAGCGCGACGTGCCAAAGGCGAAAGCCGGCGAATACTGGCGCACGATGTTCGACCTGATGGTCCTCGCGCTGCGCACCGACATGACGCGCGTCATCACCTACATGAATGGCAGCGAGGGCAACGGCCTGGCCATTCCCGAGATCGGCATCACCCAGGCGCGGCACAATCTCTCCCACCACAACGGCGACCCCGTCGTCCTCGAACGCCTTGCCAACAGCGACGCCTTCATCATGGAACAGTTCGCGCATTTCCTCGACGAACTGACCAAGACGAAAGACGGCGACGAAGCGCTGCTCGACCGCACGATGGTCCTCTTCGGCAGCGGCATGAGCTACGGCCACAGCCATTGCAACAGCAACCTCCCAATCCTGCTCGCCGGCGGTCGCGGGCTCGGGCTGAAGCACGGGCACCACCTCGATTACAACAAGCCGCACCTCAAGGAAGACTACACGCTGAGCTACGACGAATGGCGCGCGCTCTGCGGCAAACCCAAGGACGAGAAAGCGCGGCTGAGCAACGTGATGCTGACGATGCTGCAGAAGATGGACATTCACGCGGAGAAGTTCGTGGACAGCCTCGGGCCGGTTTCGGAGATCGTGGCGTAGGGCCGGCGGAGTTTGTTCCGAGGCGCTAAAATCGGGCGGTTGGACGCTTGCTTTTCAACCCACCAATCGCGAGAAAGAGAGGCGAGCTTGTCGCTGCGGGCGACAGCATTTTTTAATGCGGAAATCATCACCTACCAACGAACCAACATGGGCTCGTTGGTCGGCGGGTGGAGTGATCCGGATGGTTGGTCTGAGCGTGATTCTGCTGTCGGCGACGATGGGCCCGGGCCGGGCGGATGAGGTGTCGTGGTCGGGACCGTGGGGAAGTGCGCAAACGCTCAGCACCAGCGGTGTGGCGACTGCGCTCCGAGCGCGGACGAATGGATCGTCGGGGCCCGAGGATGTGCTGCTCCTCTACGGGGATGCGGTTAGCCTTCCGGCGGTCGCCGAGGCTGGAGTGCTGATGGGCAGCGCGCATGCGCGGGCTCTGCTTTCCATCGAGGAGAGCAACGCGAGCGGTCTGGACGTGATCGGGCAGGTCTCCGCGGAATCGGCGGGCGGCGCATTCAGCAGCTCGGCGGACGTCAGTCTGACGCTGCTCCTGAATCCCGGGAACCGCGCTCAGATTTTGATCCGGAACATTTTTGAATCGGTAACAGCCGGCGCCTTACCGGGACCGTTTCTTTCGCTCGAAATTCATCGCGCGGCGGCGGATGGGACGAGCCTCGGAGCGGCCCTTTTTTCGTGGAACGGAGTTGCGCCGGCGCCTCCTGATCTCTCGCTCGGCAGTGACTCGCCGCACTACGTGATCACGTTGGCTGCGCACGCCGAGCCGGGCATGGCGTCGCTCGTGGATTTTGGATTTAACCTCGATTTCGGCGCACCCGTGGCGGTCCCGGAACCCGCGTGCCTGCCGTTGTTGTTTGCGGTTGCAGGGGTGGCGCTGGGCTGGCGCAGACGGTAGAGCTCGGAGTTACCGGTTGACGGCATCGGAGACCACGGTCCCGTTCTCCAGCACCTCCACCTTTCGCTCCATCCCGCCGACGATCATTTTCACGAAGTAATGCACGTAGTCGTTGCGCTCCTCACGGGCCGCGGAGATGAGCTTGGCGGCGGAGTAGTCGTTCTGCAGGCGTTTCAAGACCAGCGGCGGCAACTGAGCGAGCGGCACTGATTCCTCCCCGGCGGCCATCTGGCAGAGAAACAACACGGCGACCCGCAGTTTGGATACGAACCGAGCGGGCATGGACAAGGCTCAAGCCTGGTGCCGCGATGGGCAACCCGGCGGCGTCAATTACCGGCCACGGTGTCCAGCATGCGGCGGAGAGTTGCGGCGTCGCCGGCTGGCAGGCGGGCCGCGAGCAGAGTTCGTTTGGCCGAACTCGGATTCGCCTCCAGCAACGCCGCGAACGCGGTCGCAAGCGCTTCGGAGCGTTGCCCCGAATCGCCGATCCGCGCGGCACGCCGCCAGGCGGCAGCAGGATTCTCAAGGCTCAGTAGCTCCGCGAGCTGGCTTTGCGCAAGATCGCGGGCGCTCGCGTCGCGGAGACCATCGACCCAGAGCCCGATCGCGTTGCGATCTCCACCCGCCTCGATCCAGCCTTCGACGACACCACCGATCGCCGCACTCCGCGCGGCGGCGTTGGCGATCGTGCCGGCATGACGAGCGGCAGCTTCCGCGTCCGTCCGGGACCACGCGAGGTGGAGCGCTTCGGCAATGCCCGCGTCCGGCATCGGCGACGCGTCAAAGTAAGCAGCGGCCGCGCGCCCGTCGGTCGCGGCCCAGCTCGCGAGCGCGCTGTAAATCACTTCCTGCTTGAGGTGACCATCGGGGATTCCCTCGGCCCACCGCACTGCCGCCGCGGGATCGATCGCGGCCCATCGTTCCGCAATCGCGAGTCCGGCATCGTTGAGCAGATTGAGCTGAGGATTGACCGGAGAAGGAAGCACCTCGCGATTGCCGAGATCGCCTTCCACCAGGTTCGCGGCGTCCTTTGGGAGAAGCGGGCGATCCCTCGCAAGTTCCGCGGCGTATTCGCCGGTCAACGCCGTGCGGTAGCGTTCGAACTCGCGCGCCGCTTCCTCCGGAGAAGTCTCCGCCATGGCTTGCAGCACGCTGGCCATCGCGTAGGGCCGCTCGCCGAAATGCGACAAGCCCCTCGCCCACTCGATGGCACGCGCGGAATCCACGCGACCCACGGCGGAGCCGATGCCATTCAGCGCGTCCAGACGGCGGGCGGGCTGCTGGATCGTCTCCAGGATTTGAAAGGCTTCCTGCGAGCGCGTCGCGGCGATCTGCGTCGCGACTTTCGCCCGCGCGGAATCCAGGAGTTCGCCCGAGAGCCATTGCTGGGCCCAGGCGAGGGCGCGATCCGGATCGGTGGCGGCGAGGTAGCTGACGAGGCGGCGGACGAGCGCCTTCAACGCGGGCAAGGACGCCGTGGCGTCGTCGAGTTGCGGCAGAGCGGTGATCAGCGCGGGCGCGAGCACTTTCCAGATATCGCCGTAGGCCGCGGCTCGCACCTCCATCGTGTTCACGAAAGCGATCAGCCCCTTGAGATCAATGCTCACCCAGCGCCGCACCAGCTCCGCGATGACCTGTGCACGCTCCTGTGGCTCCTTGATTTCCAACGCCTGCAGAAACAGCTTCTCCATTTCCGAGGAACTCGCGGCAGCGATGCGGGCCAGCCAGTCGCCGGGTGGTTGCGGGCGTTGATCCGGCGAGCGCGCCGCGCTGCCAGCCTCGCCCGCCGATGGATGCGGAACGGCGTGCGCAATCGTTCCCTCGACCGCACCCTTCCGAGACCGCAAAGCCACGAGGCTGGCCACGCCCAGCGCCACGCAGACCAGCAGGATCCACCGCTGCCGCAAAGATCCGGCGGGGGAAGAGTCGCGTTTCATCCAACGGGAAATGAGGCCGCCTAGCGAAGGGCGGGGAGTGAGACCAGGCGGTGTTTCGCGGTGGCATTGCCCACGCGGTCCTTCGCGAGCACGAGGACGTCGAGCTTTCGGCTCCCGACAACGCTCAGCTTGCGGGCCGCGGCGAGCGGCATCACCGCAGTCCATTTGCGCGCACCGTCCGACGGGATCTCGACTCCATTGACGAAAACCTGCACCGAATCGACACCACTGGCATCGAGGGCCACGCCGCGGAGCAGTAACTGCGCTTCGGCGCCAACCGTCGCCTGGGCGGATCCCGTGATCGAGAGCACAGGCGGGAGACGGTCGGTTCGTTTGGTCGGCGCGATCGGTGCCGCGACGTTGGCCCGCGTCACCGGCGCTTTGCTAGCGACCTCCACCGCGGCGGTGGTCTCCACCGGCGGGATGACGGTGTAGACGCGGGTCTCGCCGTCGATCGCCGGAGTGAGCGGCGACGGGATGCGGTAGTTGGTCGCGACTTCGTACGCATGGGCATACGAGAGGATGTCGGCCTCGGAACGATACTTGCCGCAGAAGGCAAGTGTTGTCGGCTCACCGGTGGCCGGGATTACGCCCATCGGAACGGTGCAGAGCGGCATACCCATGTTGTTGACCAGGTCGCGTCCCGGCGGTGTGGCCGACGTTCGGCTTTTCGTGGAATGCGTCGGCCAAATGAGCGCGTCGAAACCATTCGCGGCCATCCAGGTTTCGAGCTTATTCACGTAGATCGTCTGCGCATTGAAATGCTCGATTCCCTGCGGCGAAGTGAAGCTGAGAAAGGTCTGATTCTGCACTGCGGTGATCAACCCGGCCGAGACGCGCCCGCCCGGGACCTGCGATAGCCGCGTGACGGGATTCTGCCCGAGCGCGGTGAGGAAATTGAAATGCGAGTTCGCCTGCAGATTCGTCGCATTCTGAGCCGGAGCGACCAGGGCGCGCGTGGGGTTCCCGGTGGCGAGTGCGACGGCTGTATCCACATCCGGCGGGAGGAAAACTTCCGCGATCGTGGCGCCGAGCGCGACGAGTTCCGCGCGAGCGCGGTTGAAGATGGCGAGGATGTCAGGGCTTGTCGTGCTGATGCCGGTGGTGTTCGCGCTGGAAGAAATTGGCGTGGGCAACGGATAGATCGTGCCGACGTAGGTCGGGATCACGCCGAATTTTTTTCCAGCGAGCGAAGCGGTCGTCTGCTTGGTCGTGTAGCCGCTGGCTCGTGGCCGGCCGGGCGCATAGTCCACGGTGGACCAGATGTCGGTCGGATCCGCAACGGCGGCAACGTCCATGATCGCCGCTTCATCCTTGGTGTAGCGCGCCATCGGCCCGATCACGTCGCGATCCGGCACCAGCGCGAGCACGCCGTCCACCGAGACGGTGCCGACGCCGACCTTGAAACCGACAATGCCGCCACGATCCGATGGATTGCGAATCGAGCCGCCCGTTTCGCCCCCGAACCCAAAGAACGCAAAATCTGCCGCCGTCGCGACCGCCGGGCCGCCGCTGCTGCCCGCCGGGACACCGAGCGTGTAGGCGTTCAACGTCGCTCCGAATGCGTCCGAGACGGTGTTCGTCGCGGAGTTCGCAAAGGTATCCATGTTGGCGTGGCCGAGCAGGACGGCACCTGCCGCCTTGAGTTTGGTGACCAGGAAATTATTCGCGGTCGGGAAGATGTCCTTCCACGCATTGACGCCGCCCGTCGTCGAGATGCCCACGCTGTTGTAGGAATCCTTGGTCACAAAGGGCACGCCATCGAGCGGCCCGATTTTCTGGCCAGCCGCGCGCCGTTGGTCAGCCGCGGTCGCCTCGGCGATCACGTTGGGATTGACCTGCACGACGGCGTTTAGCTTCGCTCCGGCCTGGTCGTAGAGCGCCCGCCGGGCGAGATAGAGAGTGACGAGTTCGACACTCGAAATCGCACCCGAGTCGAAGGCCTGCTGGAGATCGTCGAGCGTGGCTGATTCCAGAACGAAGGTGGCCTCTTCGGCACGCGCGGAGGAAGCAGGAAGGATGGCGCACTCCGCAGCGAGCAGGAGTAAAAGGAGACGGGTGGCGAGGTGTTTCATGGTGGTTTTCAAAGGCTGGAAACGGAGTGAGAAGCGGACGTGAGACGAATTCGCCGGCGTCGGCAGGACGCGCCGAGCGCGAGGAGACCAAAGAGCGCCGTCGAGGGCTCGGGCACGATCGTCACCGACAGCCTGGTCGAGGTCATCGTGAACTTTGCGGTGAAAAACGACGGGAGATCGATCGCCGCGAGCGTCGCCGTGTTCGTCGATGTAGTGCTGCCGTAGTCGAAGAGCGTATAGGTGTTCCCCAGCACCCCGGAATTTTCGAAATCGAAGATATAGGAACCGGCATTGGCCGCACGGACGAATGACCCCGTGAGTGACACGAGATCGGACGTCGTATCGACGTTGCTCAGGTTGAAAATCATCGCCGCGGTCACGTTGTCGCTCGTCCAGTTCAGGCTCGTGGCACTCAGCGTTCCGATCGCGCCGAGCAGCCCAGGGCTGAGCTGCGCGCCGCCGAGGAGCGTGAGCGTCCCCGCCGTGGGACCGGTGATCGTGCCCGTGCCGGAAAGCATCGCGCCGCTCGCGACCACGAGCGGGCTGGCCGTGCCCGAGGCGATGCTGCCCGTCACTTCGAGAATCCCGGCACTCACCGTCGTGGTGCCGGTGTAGGTATTCGCGCCGGAGAGACGCATGGTGCCCCCGCCAGCCTTGGTCAGCGATCCCACGCCGCTGATATTGTTGGGCACGATGAAGGAATCGCTGCGGTTGAAGGAAAGCACTCCGCCATTGACCACCGCGCCGGATCCCAGCGTTCCGGTCGTGCCGCCGTTGCCCACCTGGATCGATCCGTTGCTGATCGTGGTCGTGCCGAGATAGGTGTTCGTGCCGCTGAGCGTGAGCTTTTGCGCGCCGGTCTTGGTCAGGCTGCCGGCTCCCGTAATGTTCCCGGAAATGGTCGCCGCAGTGGTCGTGGAAAACGTGCTGTTGCCCGAGTTGAGCGTCAGCGGCCCGCTGAGCGTCGCGCTGCCGATCACGGCGGCGTTGGTACCTCCGTTCAGGGTGATCGGGTTCGCCACCGTGATCGCGCCGGAAGTCTGCAAGGTCGTGTTCGCGGAGAAATTGAGCGCCGTGGTGCTGTTGCCAAAGGCGCCGGCACCGGTCGTTGAAGTGGCGAGCGTTCCCGCGGTGATATCGATCTGCGGAAGACTCGTCGTCGCGCCATTGAGCGTGAGCTTGCCGGCGCCCGCTTTCGTCAGCGTGATTCCGCTCCCGTTCGAGGTGGCGGTGAGTGTTGCGTCGATGTTGGTCGTGATCGTGGGCGTCACACCGCCAAACGTGATCGAGCCTCCCGCGATCGTGTAATTGCCCGAGCTGGTGGCGTTGAAGATCAGCCCGTTCGTCTGGATGCCCGACGTCGCGGTCACCGTTCCGGCGACCCCGCCCGAGCCGAACGTGGCGACGTCGCTGAACGTGTTCGGCCACAGGACGTCGCTGCCAGCGACCGACCAATTGGCCGTGGTGGTATTCCACAGCCCACTCCCGTCCGAGCCAGCTCCGGAAAGGCCTGGATCCCAAACGGCTGTCACCGCGCCCGCGTGCGGAATCAGACCAAACAACAGCAACGCGAGCGGGGCGTGCCGCCAGCATTTCAGTTTCGAAGACGAGAAGTTCTGGCTGGTGGTTCGGATATGCATGGATGTCGAGTGATGGCGGTGTTCGGAAAAATTCAGGCGCGATGGCACAGAGTTTTTGTGCCGCATCGCCCTCAGCGCTCGACATGCCAACGTCGCAGCGCGGCTCTCACCCAAATGGGTGAGACTGCGCCGCGCGGCCTTCATCCGCCTTGGTTCCCGGGCCAGCGGGAATTCTCGATCAGCCTTCCACCAGCCCTCGCCGCAGCGCTACCGCCGCAGCTTGTGCGCGATTTTGGACATTCAATTTGGCGAAAATATTCCGAAGATGAACCTTCACCGTGTTCGCGCTCACGCGCTTTTTCCGGCCGATTTCCTTGTTGCTCAAACCGCTCCCGAGCAGCGTGAGAATTTCCAGTTCCTTCGCCGTGAGCACGGGGTAAAGAACGCGTTCCCGCAGCCGTTCGCCCATCTCCAGATCCAGGAGATTCTCACCCGCCAGCACCCGCGCGATCGCCGCCAGCACCTCGCTCCCGCTTGCCGTCTTTGTGAGGTACGCGCGGGCTCCCGCGCGAGCCGCGGCGACCAGATCGTCCTCCGCTTTGAAGGCGCTCAAGACGATGGTGTAGGTCTGCCAGCGCAACTTGCGCGCGGCCTCGAGCACGCGGCTTCCATCAGCATCCGGCAGGCGCAGATCCACGACGACGAGGTCCGGCTTCGATCTTTCGAGCGCTTCGATCCCTTCCGCTGCCGTTCCCGCCTCCGCCACCACGAGATACTGCGGCTGGGTGCCGAGCAGACCGGCCAGTCCGTCGCGCACCAGACGATGATCATCGATCAGGAGAATTCGGAACTGCCGCGGGGGCCGCGATGCGCGCCGCGCGCGATCGGAAGGCGTTGGATGCGATGGGACGGCAGGTTCGTTGATCCAGTAGTCTCCCGCGCATCACCGTGCTTCGCAAAGTGGAAATCCACAGCCCGGCACCAAGCTGGAATCAGGCCCGCTTCAGAGTGACCAGCAACGCCGTTCCCCCTCGCGGCCGCGTCGCGATTTTCAACGTCGCGCCGATCGCCTCGGCCCGGTCCCGCATGTTGCGCAGCCCGAAGTGGCCGACGGCCGGTCCTTCCGCCACGCGTTCCTGAAACCCTTTCCCATTGTCACACACCTCGAGTTGCAGAACCCCGCGTGAGCTGCGCAGCGAGATGCGGATTTCGGTCGCCTGCGCATGTTGCACCGCGTTGGCAATTGCTTCCGAGGCGATGGCAAACAGATGCACCTCCACCTTCGAGGAGAGCGCGCTGCTTTTGAAACGATCGACAAATCGGATCGGCACACCGTGGATCCACTCGATCTCCCGCGCCAGCTGGTGCAGCGCCTCCGGAAAGGAATGTTGATCGAGCAGAGCCGGCCGGCCCAGCGTCAGGGCGCGGCGCACCTGCTCGAGTCCATGCGAAGCAAGGAGACGGATTTTTGCGAAACGTTCCTGCGCCCGAGGCTCGGGGTTCGGACACTCGGCGCGCAGGGCTTCGAGCTGGAGCATGATGCCGCTGAATGATTGCGCGAGGAGATCATGCATATCGCGCGCGATCCTGCCCCGCTCTTCCGCAAGCAATCGGCGGCGTTCCGCGGAGGCGAGTTCGTCGAGTTGAAAGACGAGCATGGCCTGATTCGCCGCAGTCTCGATAAAAGCGACGCAATCGGCCGCGATCCGCCCATCCGGCGCCGTGAAGTAGGCAGCGATCCATCCATGCACCGAATCATCCAGCAAAAGCGGCGTAACCAGCGCGACGTGGACGTTCATCTCCCGAAAGATTCGGCGCACCGGAGCGCCCACCCGCGGGTCATCGGCCTTCACCACCAGCGTGCATCGGTGGGCATTCACGAGTGTGCGATAGAGCTCGCCGAGCGTGCGCAAGGCCGTTGCTTTGGTCACCGCGGCCGCTTCGGCCTGGCGCTTTTCTGCCTCAATTCGGTATCCGCTGACCACCCGGCGCGGAACGTCGTGGTCTCCCGTCACCTGCCACACCGAAGCCCACACACAACCGCATTCGCGGACGGCGGCGTGCAACAGGTCGCGCAGAAAGTCGTGCGGGTTGGGTTTCTTCAGCACCGAGCGCAGCGATGCGGCGAGCGCTTGAATCTGGCTGCGCGAGACTTTGTCCGCGGTCCTCCGCTTGCGGGTCTCGCTCTTCAAAGCGGCCTCCAGCGCCCGGCGATATTTCAACTCCTCTTCGCGTCGCACCATCGCGGTCTTCGGTTCGCCTTTGCTTTTTGTTGTCTTCGCCATGTCCCGATGAAAATACAGTTCGTCGGCGAGAAACTCTCACGAAAACGCCGTGCGGTGCTCGTCGCGGAGCACGTTTTTTTGCACCTTGCCCATGGTGTTGCGCGGAAGGACGGAGGCGATCACGACGCGTTTCGGCACTTTGAAGTTGGCGATCTTCGCTTTCAGCGCGGCGAGGATTTGCGCGGGGTCGAGCTCGGCGCCGGGCTTTGGCACGACGATGGCGACGCCCACTTCGCCGAAGTCGGGATGCGGGACGCCGACGACCGCGCTCTCCTCCACGCCGGGGAGGTCGTCGATGAAGCCTTCGATCTCCTTGGGGTAAACATTGAAGCCGCCGGAGATGATGAGGTCCTTGCCGCGGCCGACGATGGAGACGTAGTCGCCGGGCACGCGCACGCCTGCACTTTCGCCACCGAGGCGGCCCATGTCACCGGTGCGAAACCAGCCGTCGGCGGTGAATTCTTCGCGCGTTTTTTCCGGCATCTCCCAGTAGCCGCGGAAGACGCCGGGGCCGCGCACTTCGATGAGGCCGATCTCGCCGGGTTTGCATGGCTGCCCGTCCTCGGCGGTGATGCGCAGCGACACGCCGGGGAGCGGCCTGCCCACCGTGCCGCCGAGACGCGGGCCGTCGTGCGCGTAATACGGATTCGAGACGAGCATGCCAGTTTCGCTCATGCCGTAGCGCTCGAGGATGATGTGGCCGGTGCGTTCCTGGAAGGCGGTGAACGTTTCCAACAGCAGCGGCGCGGAGCCGGAGACGAAGAGCCGGATGTTGCGGCAGACTTCGCGCGTGAAATCCGGCTCGGCGAGCAACCGCACATAGAACGTGGGCACGCCCATCATCACCGTCGCGCGCGGCAGATTCGCGATGGCGGCGCGGGCATCGAACTTCGGCAGCCAGATCATCCGCGCGCCGGCGAGCAGCGCGCCATTCACCGCGACGAAGAGACCGTGGATGTGGAAGATCGGGAGCATGTGCAGCAGCACGTCGTCGCGGCGCCAGCCCCAGTATTCGCGGAGCGTGAGCGCGTTGGAGCCGAGGTTGCCGTGGGTGAGCATGGCGCCCTTGCTGCGGCCGGTGGTACCGGAGGTGTAAAGGATCGAGGCCAGCGTGTCGTCGCTCGCCTCCACGGTGGTGAAGGTGTCGGGCTGCGCGGCGGCGGTGGCCATGAGGGTGCCGGTGCCGTCTTCATCGAGCGTGGCGACGTGAGCGACCCGCGTGCGCGCGGCGATCGGTGCGATCCACTCGTGCGCGCGGCTCGGGCAGACGACGACGGCGGGCGTGGCGTTGCCGAAAAAGTACTCCAGCTCGGCGTCGCGATAGGCGGTATTCAGCGGCAGGAAGACGAAGCCCGCGCGCAGCGTGGCGAGGTAGAGCATGAGGCCCTCGGGCGATTTCTCCACAGACGCGGCGACGCGCGCACCCGGCGCGATGCCGAGCGACGCAAGCCAGCCGGCGATGCGCGCGGCGCCGGCTTCGATCTCGCGCCAGGTGCGGTCGCGAC
>JBAVML010000367.1:0-22576 GCA_049690035.1 Chthoniobacteraceae bacterium | reverse complement strand
TGGCAGCAGACGAAATCTTCATGGCGTGATGTGAAGAGCGCGGAATTTGAGAGCAAATTCCTCGATCCGCTGCCGGGCTACATCGTGCGGGCGGGCTCGGCGATCGAGGAGCTGGATGCATTGCTTAGAAAGGTGAAGGCCGACTGTGAGTAGCCGCGTCGATCTGCGGATCAGTCACAGTCTGGAGCTGCTCGCGGCACTACGGCGGACCGCGGCGGAGTATGCCAAACGTGAGGAGGAATTGACGCGCGATCTCGCCGCCCGACGCTCGGTGATCCGGCGGAAATTTCGCGACGCCACGGCGCGCGTGGACGCGGCGCTGGAGACGCAGACCGCCGACGCGCAGGCGATTTTTGCGACCGCGGAGAGCCGCATCAAAACGACCTACAACGAACGCAACGCTCGCATCGAGCGGCTGCGCATCGCGGCGCTGCGCAAGCTGCCGAAGCAGGCGGAAGAGGTCCGCGGAAAATGGATCGGCGATCTGCAACTCAAGCAGGTGCAGGCCGAGCGGCGGCGCGACGCGGAGCTGAAAAAAGCGGAGTTAACCTACACCGCTTGTGCCACGAAACTCGCGGAGCAACGCACCGTCCTGGCGGCGCTGGGGAAGGGAACGCAGGTGGCCTTCGAAGGTTACGGCGCGTTTGGTCGGCTGCTCACTCGCCATGGCGACGCCACGCAGGAGGCGGAACCCAGACCGGCGGATGCCGCCGCGATGGTGGACGATTTTGAGCGTCGGGTGAGTTCGGCTCGTGAGCAGTACAAAGCCTTTCGGCGCATGATCCTGCCGCGCTTTTTTGGTGTGCTCCATCTTTCGGGGATGATCGTCATCATCCTCGCGCTGGGGGCCGTGCTCACGGTCGTGCTCGGCCTGCAGACTTCCACCTACGCCATGGTCGGTGCGGCGGCTGCGGCACTGATCGCAGTAGCCGTGGTGGTCTATCGGATCGGTCGGAGCAAAGCCGAGCCGACTGCAAAGGCGCTCGCACTTTCGTTGCAGGCAGCCGCGGAGTTGGAGCTTCCTTGTGAGACGGCGGTGACGGCGAAGCGGGAACACGATCACGGGCTGATTCTGGCTGATTTTGACCGCACCTGCGCCGACATCGCGGAGAAGTGGGGACGCGCGGATCAAGTCCAGTCCGACTTTGAAATCCGGATGCGGCGGAAGATCGAAAAACAAGCGCCGCGCGCGATGGCTCGCAACGCGGAACTCTTTCGCAAACGTCTGCGTCTCATCGCGCCGGAACGGGACGCGAGGATCGAACGCTTCACGCAAAGTGCGGCGGAGCAGAAGCGCAAATTCACTGGGACGCACGACGCGGAAACCGCCGCGCTCATCGCCGAGGAAGCCGTGCGCTGGGGCGAACTGGAGAGCGGTTGGAAGCGCGACATCACCGCGCTTTTCCAAGCCGTCGGCGCGATGAACGAAGCCGTCGCCGCTGGTTTTCCGACGTGGTCCGCGCGCTACGTCGAGCAGTGGGTGCCGCCGGCGACGTTCACGCCGAACGCGCCGTTTGCGCGGCTCGAGGTGGATCTCGCGAGTGCGCCGGAAGCGCTCCCCTCCGATCCGCGACTCGCGCTGCCCGGCACGGCGCAGGTATCGATCCCGCTCGCGCTGAATTTCCCCGAGCACGGTTCGCTGCTTTTCGAAGTGCCGAACTCTGGCGACGCGGTGGTGAGCGGGACGATCAACAATTTGATCCTGCGGCTTCTCTCGACAACTCCTCCGGGCAAGGCGTGCTTCACCATCTACGACCCGGTGGGACTCGGGCAGAATTTTGCCGGCCTCATGCATCTCGCCGACTATGAAGAGAGCCTGATCAACCGCCGCATCTGGACGCAGCGCGACCAGCTCGATGACCGGCTCGCAGAACTGAGCGAGCACATCGAGAAAGTCATCCAGATGTATCTCCGCAACGAGTACGCGACGATCACCGAATACAATGCGCAAGCCGGCAGCGTGGCGGAAAAATACTACTTTCTCGTCGTCGCGGATTTCCCCGCCGGTTTCAGCGAACAGGCGGCGAAGCGGCTGCAAAGCATCGCGGCGAGCGGTCCGCGTTGTGGCGTCTTCACCTTCATCCACTGGGATCCGCGGCTGACGCTGCCGGATGGATTCGTGCCCGATGAATTGCGCAAGAGCAGCGTGTGCCTTCGCCTGGAGAATGGACAATACGTCATCGACCCCGCGCAGACCGAGGCGGGCGCGACCGTTTCTTTCGATCCGCCGCCGGAGCCGGAACTCGCGGCCGCGCTCGTCCACAAGATCGGCAAGAGCAGCATCGATTCGAACCGCGTCGAGGTGCCGTTTTCGCAGATCGCGCCGAAGCCGGAGGAACTGTGGAAGAACGACACGACGACGGAATTGAAGATCGCGATCGGGCGCACCGGGGCGACCAAGCTACAGTATCTCGCGATCGGTAAAGGCACGCGCCAGCACGCGCTCCTCGCGGGCAAAACGGGCTCGGGAAAATCGACGCTCCTTCACGTCATCATTACGAACCTCGCGCTCGCGTGCTCGCCGGAGCAGGTCGAGTTTTACCTCATCGATTTCAAGAAAGGCGTCGAGTTCAAGTGCTACGCCTCGGCGCGGCTGCCGCACGCGCGCGTGGTCGCCATCGAGAGCGATCGCGAGTTTGGCCTCAGCGTGCTGCATCGCGTGGATGAAGAGCTGAAGCGGCGCGGCGATATGTTCCGCAAGCTCGGCGTGCAGGACATCGCCGGCTACAAAAAGGCGGGCGGCACGGAACCGGTGCCGCGTTCGCTGCTAATCATCGACGAGTTCCAGGAATTCTTTGTCGAGGACGACTCGATCGCGCAGACCGCGTCGGTGCTCTTCGATCGCATCGTGCGGCAGGGCCGCGCGTTTGGCATTCACGTGCTGCTCGGCTCGCAGACGCTCGGCGGCGCCTACACGCTGGCGCGCGCGACGCTCGGGCAGATGGTCATTCGCGTGGCGCTGCAGTGCAACGAGGCCGACGCGTATCTCATCATGGATGAAAACAATCCCGCGCCGCGGCTGCTCTCGCGCCCGGGCGAAGGCATCTACAACGACGCAGCTGGCGCGCTGGAGGGCAACAGTCCTTTCCAGGTCGTGTGGATTTCCGACGACGAACGCGACGCGCGGCTCGAGCAGATCCGCGTCCTCGCCGAGGCGCAGCACGCGTATCGCAGTCCGATCGTTTTTGAAGGAAATGCGCCGAGCGACATCCGCGAAAACGACCCGCTCCGGCTCGCGCTGGACACGATTCCCGCCGCCGCTCCAGCCACCGGGCACGCCTGGCTCGGCGCGCCGAACGCGATCAAGGGCCCGACCGAGGCGGTCTTCGCGCGGCAGAGCGGGAACCACCTGCTCATCGTCGGCCAGCGCGAGGAGGCGGCGCTGTCGATGCTCGGGATTTCGCTGCTCGCGCTGGCGGCGCAGTACCCGCTCGGGACGGCGAAATTTTACCTCCTGCACGCGGCCAATCCGGGTTCGCCAGATGAGGCCTTCATCGAGCGAATCGCGGCCGCAATTCCGCACGGCGTCACCATCGCGCGGGGGCAGGAGATCGCGGCGGCGATGAATGAAATCGCGGAGGATCTCAAGGCGCGCACGGCCGGCGGCGAAGGCGCGAGCGGCGCACCATCGGTTTTCCTGCTCATTCACGGGCTGCAAAAATTCAAGAAACTGCGTCAGGAGGACGAGTTTGATTTCGGCGGCGGTGGCGACGGCGGCCCGAGCCCGGCGGCGCAGTTCGGCGACATCATCCGCGAGGGGAGCACTTACGGCATTCACGTCCTCGCGGCGATCGACACGTTCAACAGCGTCGGCCGCTTCATCAGCCGGAAAGCGCTGAGCGAATTCGAAATGCGCGTCGTCTTCCAGATGAGCGCAAACGACTCCGCGAGCCTCATCGATTCGCCGAAGGCCGGGAACCTCGGCCTCCACCGCGCGCTCCTGCACAACGAGGCGCAGGGCTACGACGAAACCTTCCGCCCGTACTCGCCGCCCGATGGAGCGTGGCTTGACGAAATCGCAGGAAAGCTGGCCCGGCGTCGCTGAGGAATCCGGGCGCTCCCGAGGGGGGAGCGCTCGCGGTGTAACAATGAGGTGAATAACCCGGGCAGATTTGCGATCACCGGGCTTCCCTGTAAGATGCCTACGTCGGTTATGGAGTGAATCGCAAGTAACGCATTCCTAAATGAAAGGCCCCCATCCCATGCGCTCAGGAATCGTCTTAACTTTCGCCCTCGCCGTCGTTGGTCACGCGGTTTTCGGGCAGGTGCCCGACACGCTGATTCACTCGATCCCACCGCCGCTGGTCGGGACGGCGGGCGGAGGGAGACTGGGTGACAGCGTCGCGGTGGAGGGAGATCTGATTATCGCTGGCGCGTCCAGCGACGGCACCGGCGGTGCATCCTCGGGAATCGTGAAGATTTTCTCCGCATCGACGGGCGCGCTGCTGCAAGTGATCCCGAATCCGCAGCCGGCGGCGAATGCCTTCTTCGGGGGAAGCGTGGCGGTCTCGGGGACACGTGTGGTCGTGGGCGGAAAAAATGGGGTGTATGTGTTCGACCTCAAGGCTGCGGACCCAGCGTCGCCGACCCAACGGTTCGACGTCGCCTCCACCGCGGTCGCCATTTCTGGAGATGCCATTGTCGTCGGGACCGGGTCGGCGGCTTTCGTCTATCATCTTCAATCGCCTACGCCGAGTGACCCGATCGCGACTCTGAATAGCTCCGCGACCCACGGTTTTGGAAATGCGGTCGCGATTGATGGAAGCCATGTCGTCGTGGGCACTGGATTGTCTTCTAGCGGGGCAGGGCGGGCTTTTGTCTTTGACCTCACTGGTCCCAGCCCCGGGGAGCCAATTCTCAGCCTGAGCCATCCCTCAGCGCTCACGAATGCCGATTTTGGCCGGTCCGTAGCGGTCGCGGGAAACCGAGTAGTGGTGGGCGCTTTTTCGGACGGCTCGATCGTCGAAACTTCAGGTGCGGCGTTTGTTTACGACCTTACAAGCACAACACCCGCCGTGCCGGTGTTATCGCTGCCGAATCCAAACCCCCAGCTTGGCGCCGGCTTCGGCATCTCTGTTTCGCTGGCCGGTTCGCGGTTATTGGTCGGGGCGTTCCAGGGTGGCACGAACCTCGAGGGCGTGGCCTACGTTTACGATCTGTCACTTCCATCGCCTGCAGCCTCGCCTGTGACGTTACGGAGACCGACTTCGACGCCGACGGGTTTGAAGTGGTTCGGCTGGTCCGTGGCGCTTTCCGAAACCACGGCGGTGGCGGGAGCGCCAAACTTTTACGGTAACCAGTCCGATCCTGGGAGCGTTTTTGCATTCGATCTTTCCGCAGCAGCGCCGTCGACAGCCGTTGTCGTGATGACCTCCCCGGGCAGTTCCGCGGGCGATCAATTCGGCACGGCGGTCGCACTTTCTGGAAAGTGGCTGGCCGCCGGCTCGCCCTTTGAATCCACCGGTGCTCAGCACGCCGGGGCGGTCTACGTTTACGACTTGAATAGTGCCACGCCGAAATCTCCCGCATTTGTCCTCCATGGCAGCAATCCGGGAGCCGGCGCGGAATTCGGGTCCGGGGTAGCGTTGTCTGGGGATCGACTCATCGTCGCTGCGCCCGGGGCCGCTGCGAGTGGCAGCCAAGGAGGCCGCGTTTTCGTCTATGATCTAAACGCTGCCTCTCCTGAAACCCCGATCATGACTTTAGCCGCTCCCGAGCCTGTGTATAACGGCTATAGTCGATTTGGAAGGCGGACGGTTGTTTCCGGCGATCGACTTTTCGTGACGGAGTATCGCTATATCGAAGACCCCGTGGTTCACGTGTATGACCTGTCGAATACCGCATCGACGGTTCCGGTAGCGACCATTGCCAAAGCGCTTGGCTCGGGAATCCAAAGCAACATGTTCGGCGACGCGGTCGCCGTCTCGGGACAACGAGTCGTTGTAGGCGCTCCCTACGTCTCCAGCCATCAATTCAGCAAATACCTCGGTTTCGCCACGAGCTTTGATATCTCGGGGGTGTCGACTTCGGAGATAGATCTGACCCCGGCCGGTTTGCAACCAAACGATACCTACGGAAAGTGGGTCGCGATCTCGGGTGCTCGCGTGCTCGTCGGAGCCCCAGGGCGCAACCAGACATTCCTTCACGATCTTGCGTCGGCTACTCCGGCGCAGCCAGTGCAAGTCTTCCCCGGTGCGCGGTGCGTGCTCTCGGGGTCAATCGCAGTGATCGGTCTCTCTATTTACGATTTGGCATCGACCTCTCCGACCTCCGCCGTGGCTACGCTGACGGCGCCCTATCGTGATGCCGGCGAAAGCTTCGGCGACGCAATGGCTTTCGACGGTGCGCGGCTTGCCGTGGGCATGCCGCTGGCCGACACGGTTCAAGTGGACAAGGGATATGTTTACGTGTTCGCGTCTGTGTCACCTTCCAGCACGCTGCCGCCGCAACTCCACGAACCGGTCCCGCACGCGACGATTGCCGGCCCGATCGACATTTCGCTTACCCTCCCCGAGGCACCATTGCCAGGGAGCGTGAAGCTGGTTCTAACCGGAGCGGAAACGCGAATCCTGACCCTGGCCGCGAGCCAGGAGACCGCGGGTCGGCGCCGCTTCCGCGTGGATCCGGCCGATCTCGCGGCCGGGAGCGCGGTGTCGAGGGTCGAGGGCGGATGGTCGATCCCAGATGGCGCCTACGAAGTGCGCGTCAGCTACCAGGATGCGAAGGGCAATCCGGCGCAATCCGCTGCGGCTTCCGACGTTTTTCTGGATCGGTCGATGTTGCCTCAGGACACGATGCCGCCACACGTCGAACCCGTGTCCTCGCGGGTCTTGCTCGCCGGCGCGGCCGGGCTCGCTGCTCTGCCGGACTATCGCCCGCTGCTTCGCGCGACCGACAACATCGGCGTGACGCGCGAGCTTCAGCAACCTCCGCCGGGAACGGCTCTCGGGGTCGGCCTCTACCCCATCACTTTTTCCGTTCGCGATGCCGCCGGCAATATGACGACGGTGGGCGCGTCGGTGATCGTGCGTTCGCCGACCGATACCACGCCGCCGACGGTGGCTGCCGTGACGCTCCGCGGAGGTCCGGCTCCTGGCGCCGGGACGCAGCCAGGAGTCGCCGCGGGCGCGCTGCTCGACGGCTTTGGCGTGCCGGCGATCAGCGATGCACGTGATCTCGCCGCGCTGGTCACCGTGGCCGATGATCGCAAGCGGCTGAGCGCGATCTATCGGGAGAATGTGGCGGGAGCTGGTGAAATTCTCGCCATTCAGGGCGGTCCGGTGCCCGGTTCGGGCGGTGCGCCTTTAATTGCCAAGAGCTTCCTCGACCCGGTGCTCGCTCCGGATGGAAGCGCCGCCTTCTGCGGAAAGATCGCGGGCGTGAAATCGGCGGTGGATGAAGCCGTGTGGACGGATGCGTTTGGGTCGCTCCAGCTCGTTTTGCGCGAGGGCGCGGCGATTCCGGGATTGCCCGGCGGGGTGACGCTCAAGAGCGTGACCAGCATCTCGCTGCGCAATGATGCGCTCCTCGCGCTGGTGAAGCTGAATCACGCGAAAGGTTTGGTAACGGCGCTCGACGACTCCGCGCTCGTGATGCTCACCGCGCCGGCCACCGGTCACCTGCTCGCGCGCACCGGGACGAGCCTGCGTGGCGCGAAAATCAAGACGCTCACGGTGCTTTCCGCGCCGCTCGGCAGCGCCGGGCAGGGCCGCGCGCAGAACGACGCCTTCGTGACAGCCAAAGCCACGCTCGACGACAAGCGGGTGGTGCTCCTCAGCATCGCGCCGGATGGTACGCAAACCGATCTCGAGGGCAGCGGTGACGACTTTTCAGCGATCATCAGCGGCGCCAAGTGGGCGGGCTTTGGCCCGCCGGCCGCGGGAGGTACTGGGAACATGATTGCCGCCGCTGCCGCGCTGAAGATTGGCGCCGGCAATATCACGGCGAAAAATGATGCCGGCATCGCGGTCGGTAGTGGCGCGGCCTTCTTCGATCTTCCGATCCGGGAAGGCAACCTCGCGCCGCCCGGCATCAGCGATGGGCCAAACTACGCGGCGTTCTTCGATCCGGTCGTGAACGCCGAAGGCCGCATCGCTTTCCTCGCCACGCTCTCCGGCGGCGACGTGAAAGGGAGCAACAAGACCGCGCTTTTCTCCGGACCTCCCAGCGCCGTGAAACGGATCGCCCGGCTCGGTGCGCCTGCGCTTTCCGCCACCGGCGATCCGCTCGCCGACGCATTCTGGAGTGGCTTCGAAACCATTGCGCTGCCCGACGGCGGACGTGCGATCTTCGTCGCCAAACTGAGTGGGAAGGGCGCGAAGGCGAGCGACAAGCTCGGTCTCTGGGCGGAAGATGCGAACGGCTTGCCGCATCTGGTTCTCCGCACCGGCAGCAACATCCCACTCCCCGGTGGCGGCAGTAAAACGCTGACGAGTTTTGAGTTACTCGACGCACCACGGGGCAGTTTCGGCGCCCGCCGCAGCTACAATTCGTTTGGCTCGGTCGCGGTTCGGGCGCTCTTTGGAGCCGACAAGAGCGAAGCGCTGCTGCGACTGGACCTCCCGTAGCGGGGTTGGCGTTCCGCCACGCTTTTCTCTTCCGCCCTCGCAAACGCAGAAACGGCGCCGCTGGAAGGCTGTGGCCTGCCAGGGCGCCGTTTCGCGGCGGTTGTCTGGGTCGTTCGTTATTTCGCGCGGCGGCGGCGGGCGCCGAACGCACCGAGGACGCAGAGCCCGAAGATCGCAGTGCCGGGCTCGGGGATCACGGAGACGCTGTAGGTGGC
Source organism: Chthoniobacteraceae bacterium (assembly GCA_049690035.1). GTDB lineage: Bacteria > Verrucomicrobiota > Verrucomicrobiia > Chthoniobacterales > Chthoniobacteraceae > Chthoniobacter. The sequence continues at coordinate 13,794 of JBAVML010000367.1, read as the reverse complement.
GTTGGTGACCGCCACGCCGGCGAAGGCGTCGTCGGTGGCGATGCCGGCGGCGGTGCCGATGTTGTAGGTGTTGTCTGGTGCGATCGTGGGCAGGGCCTGAATCGTGTAGTTGGCGACGAGGAAGCTGCCTGGGCCGACGGGGCTGAAGACGTCGGCGAGGGTGCCGCCGAGGTCGGCGTTGTTGATCGGGTCAAGCAAGGCGCTGCTCGCCTGGAGGGCGATGGCGTTCGTCGTGGTGAGGTCGCTGAAGGGCGAGGTGCCGATGGAGCGGTCGGTGATGCGGAACTGGCTGCTGGCGAGGCCGAAGGCTTCCAGATTGTAGCTCAGGCCGAGGAGGAGTTCCGTGGTGGAAGTGAGCTGCAACTGGACGCTGAAGGAGTCGCCGGGCGCGACCGTGACGGAGTTGGGCGCGCCGTTGGTGTCAGACAGCGAGAACGATACCGCCGCATCGGCGCGCGACGCGAGGAGCAGGCCGGCGGTGAGGACGGCGCCGGCGGTGATGATGGATTGGGCTTTCATAGATAAGTGACTAGTTAGATTTAGGATTCGGTGACTAAGTGGGTTCAAGGTGCGGTGTGGCCGAGGTTGGCTTTGGTGAAGGCGATGTCGGAGCTGTTGGTGGCGCCGTTCGCGACCGTATCGGCGCGGAAGCTGGTGCGCGTGACCGCACCGCCGGCGGCGGCGAAGTTTTTCTCTTCGTTCACGTCGGTGGCATCCACGGTGCGGCTGCCGTCCACGTCGCCTTGGAGGAAGGTGACGTTCACGGAACCGCTGACGAGCGTGCTGCCGTCGTTCACGTTGCTGAGCGTGACGCTGAGGTTTTGCGCGTCGGTGACGCCGGTGAGGTTCACGATCATCTCATTTCCCGAGAAGCTCGTGCTGCCGACCGTACCGGTGCCGGCGGTCACTCCCGCGGTGCCCGAGGTCACGGGATTGGCGAAGGTGAAGACGAGCTGATGCGCGCCGGTGGTCGCGGCGCGGCGGCATTCCACCGCGGCCGTGCTGGGCGTGGTCGTGAGTGGGAGCGGCACGTCGAAGTTGCCCGCGGCGCCGTGCGCTTTGCGCGAGCCGGCTTTGATCAGGTAGTTCGGGACCGGGCCGAGGTTCAACGCGCGGCCCTGGACCGTGATCGCGGGCGGCACGCCGAGGAGGCGCTCGATGGTCGGGGCGACATCCATGTTCGCCATGATCGGGATCGGCGTGGTGCTGTGCGTGATGTTCGGGCCGGCGGCGTAGAAGATCGCGCTCATGTTCACGAGCGTCGGGTCGTAGCCGTGGGCGCCGTAGAAGTTCGGCTGCGTGAGGTTCGGCAGGAGCTTCACCTGCGCGCCGAGATTGTGAGCGGCGCGTACGCTGCCGGTCTGCGCGCGGACGACGGTCCAGGTCGGCGTGCCGGCGCCGGTGGTGACGAGCAGGTGCTCGGTGTCGATCTGGATGAGGAAGTTGTTCACGGTCGGGAAGCCCGCGACGCTGGAGACGCTGAGCGAGGTATTCGCCGCGGCGCCGCCGAGTGCTGCGGCGAGCGTGGTGCCCTGCGCGTTGTCGCCGAGACGCTGGACGAACGGCACCTGCAGGCCGTCGAAGTTGTAACCGGGGACGAGCGTGGCGAAAACATCACCGCTGTCCTGGCCGATGAACTCGCTGGTGCGCAGGCCGAAGCTCGCGTCGTTGACGTCCGCTGGAAGCGGGCGGGCGATCACCTGGTCGAAGAGGTTCGCCGCCGGCGCGCCGAGGGTGAAGGTCGCGTTCGTATCCGCGGCGGTGCGCAGGGCGTTGGCGACCTGTGCCTGGAGCGCGAGATACTCGGTCTTCGTCACCGTCTCGCCCGGCGTGCGGCCGGTGAGGCGGATGTAAATATTAACCGCAGGTCCAGTGGTGACGACGCGGAGTTTGTTGATATCCACGCCGGCGGACGAGAGGAGGTTCGTGAGATTGACTGCGGTGTGGAAGGTGTCGAAGCCGTGGTCGGAGACGACGAGGACGTTGCTGTTCGGCACGCCGTTGCCATCCACGCCCACCGCATTGATCACCGCCTGCACCGCGTTGCTCGCCTGCACGTAGGCGTTTTGCAGATAGCTGGCGTAGCGGGCGACTTTCGCCGGGTCCTGATTTGCGCCGATCTGCGTGTTATCGGTGAAGCTGGTGGACTGGCGCGGGTCGGCGAGAAAGAACTGGTGGGCCGAGCCGTCCGGCTGCTCGAAGTAGAACATCGCGAGGTCGGCGTTCGGCTTTTGCGCGAGCGCGCGGAGCACGACGTTTTTTTGATACGCGGTCCAGTTGACGACGAGATCTTCGTAGATCGCTTCGAGCTCGGTGTCGGGGAAGTTCGCGAACTTCGAGGGCACCGCGTCGAGTTTCTCCACGATGCGGAAGTCCGGCGACGGCTGCCAGAAGCCGACGTTGTTGTTGATATCATCGAGGTCGGCGAGCACCTGCGTGGCGCTCGCGGCCACGAACTGCCGGCCGATGTAGCTCACCGAAGTGCGCGCGATGCGGACGCTCGAGAGGTCTGGCGCGAGGTTGCTGACGAAGTAACGCACGCCGGCTTTCTGCGGCACGGTGATGACCGTATTTCCTTCGAGGAAAAAGAGCGCGGAGAGGTTCGTGCCGGGCTTGATGTAAGCCGGGCCGGTGCCGAGCGGCGCTGGGGTGAACGGCCCGAGGATGCCCTGGGTCGTGTTGTAGATCACGATCGTGTCGTAGTTCGTGACCGCGTCGTTCGTCGTGTCGAGAGCGACGGCGCGGATATTGAAGGTGACGCCCATCGTGGTGAAAGTCTCGAGCGTCGCCTGGAGGGCCGGGCTGAAGGACGGGTGGCCGGCCGTGACGAGGTCGGCGATGATCTGCGCCGGTGCGGCGGAGAAGCTAGCGGAGTTCAGCTCGAAACCGGTCTGGAAGGGCGAGGTCCCGGCACCGAAGGGGACGGTGTAGTCCACCGTGCGCTCGCTGGCGGGCTGGATAATCGGGTTCGTGGCCGAGCCGACCGCGCCGGTGGCGCCCGGGACGAGCACATTCACGCCGTCGCCGCCGGGCCAGGTGGCGGTGACCACGGTTTTGTTGTAAGGAGCGGCGCGCAGCGTGCCCCAGATCGGCATCGCGGTGACGTTCGGCGACATGCCGAGCGGGCTGAGCTGATAGCCGCCGATCGGCGCGCCGAAGCCGCTTTGTGTGAAGGTGGAGGTGCTCGGCGTGGCCAGCAGGCGGAAGGCGTTGCCGGGAATGTCGTTGGCGGCGGCGTTCGAGCCGGTCGCGATAGCGATGTGCGCCGCGGCGGTCAGCGAAGGATTGATCGTCAGATTCTGGTTCGCCTTCACGCCTTTCTCCTGGAGGAGCCGGATGCCGGTGCCGGGCAGGATCGCGTTGTTGTTGATGTATTGCTGCATCAGCCGCGGCGTGGCGCCGTCGAGCGAGATGAGGATGGCTTTCGGCGCGGCGATCGCCGATGAGGCGACGAGACCAGCGAGGGCAATCGTGAGGACGGATTGCATCCGGCCTTGGGTGGTTTTCCGAACCGGGAGTGGCCGGCGGGCAGTGCTGCGATTCTTCATGGAGACGGCGATGGGTGTTGGGTTTTCCTGCCGCGGCAGACTGCCGCGTTCCGCGGTAAATGCGGGACTCCGGGCGCTGCCGAAAAGTGCAATCCGGTCGCTCAACCAAATCTTTTCGCATCCGTCGGCGAACTGTAGAAAACGTCGCGCCACAGCCACAAATGAAGCTGGTTCGCCTTGTAGTAGATCGTGGTAATTCGAATCTGCGCGATCCGTTCCGGGTCTCTTCGCGGCCTTTCTGACCATTCCTTTGAGCGCAGCATTTTCCCTCGCGAATCAACGGGAACGGGCAGGGCAGAAATTCTGCTAAGATTCCCAAATGGCTGGGGTGACACGAGGGAGCACAAACCTCGGCGCCCCATGGCGCAAAGCCAGCCTCCTTCCTAAACAACACTATGAGCGAAATCACACCTGTCACTTGGAACGACGATCCGTCGCACTTCCGCAAACACTCCCGCCGCGAATTCCTGTTCGCCGGTCTCGTCGGAGGCCTCGGCCTCACCCTTGGCGACTTCTTCAAGCTGCGCGCTGAAGAGAAGGCGTTGACGGGTGCGATCGCGCCCAAGGCCGAGTCCCTCATCCACATCTTCCTGCCCGGCGGCTGCGCGCATCAGGAATCCTGGGATCCGCATCCTTACGCGCCGATCGAATACCGTGGCCCGCTCGGGACGGTCGATACGGCGATTCCGGGGGTGAAGTTTTCGCAGTATCTGCAGAACACCGCGAAGATCGCGGACAAGATCACGGTTGTCCGCTCGATGACCCACGGCGAAGCGGCGCACGAGCGCGGCACGCACAATATGTTCACCGGCTACCGCCCGTCGCCCGCGATCCAGTATCCGTCGATCGGCTCGGTCGTTTCGCACGAACTGGGTTCGCGCAACAGCCTTCCGCCTTACGTCTGCGTTCCGAGCGTCCCGAATGAATTCGCGGCGACCGGTTACCTTTCCACCAGCTATGGGCCGTTCAGCCTCGGAGGCGATCCGGCTGCGGCGGGCTTCAAGGTGCGCGATTTGAACATGCACGACGGCATCACGCAGGAGCGTTTCGATCGTCGGCGCACGATGCTGAGCACGGTGGACGAGCATTTCCGCACGCTGGAGAAGAGCGACGCGCTCACCGCGATGGATAGCTTCTACCAGTCTGCCTATTCGCTCGTTTCTTCGCAGAATGCCCGCGAGGCGTTCGATCTCGCGGCGGAGCCAGAAAAGATCCGCGCCGAGTATGGCAAGCACGATGCCGGTCAGCGCATGCTGATGGCGCGCCGCCTCGTGGAGAGTGGCGTGCGTCTCGTCTCCGTCACGTTCGGCGGCTGGGACATGCACGCGAATGTCGCCAAGGGCATGGAGACGAACCTCACCAAGTTTGACCAGGCGTATGCGGCGCTGATCACCGACCTCGATCGTCGCGGGATGCTCGACAAGACGATGGTCATGGTGTCGTCGGAATTTGGACGTTCGCCGAAAATCAACAAGGACGCGGGCCGCGACCACTGGCCGCGCGTCTTCTCGGTCGCGTTCGCCGGCGGCGGCTTCAAGCGCGGCTACATCCACGGCGCGTCGGATCCGACGGGTTCGGAGCCGGATTCCGATCCGTTGACGGTCGAGAACATGGCTGCCACGGTCTTCACCCAACTCGGCATCAACCCCGAGAAGAAGCTCATGGCCGCCGGCGGCCGCCCTCAGGCGATCGTGAAGGACGGGCAGGTCGTCACCGATCTGCTGGCCTAAACCGCAGCACTTCCAAAGGGATTCCGCGTTCAGCTTTCCAAGCCAAATGCTCCGTGAGCGACCGCCGCGAGGCGGCGCTCCGGGGTGTTGGGCTTTGGGCAGGCAGCGCGAGCATCATCCCTCGCAGCGATGATTCCTGCTGATTCATCTCCGTCCCCCTTTTAAATCATGAGAATTCGCCCGTTTGCCGTAGCTCTTTCCGCGCTGTTGCCGGTCGCCGCCTTTGCGGGATCGCCCCGCGTGACCACTGCGTATCCAGCTGCCGCCCAACGTGGGGGAGAGCAGGAGGTCACCTTCACGGGTAGTAATCTCGATGACTCGAAGAGCATTCTCTTCGATGAGCCTGGCCTCGACGTGACGTGGGTGTCGGCGGATAAGGGCAAGTTTGTCGCGAAAGTGAAGGCCGCGGCCAACGCGCGGCTCGGTGAACACTCCTTCCGGGTGATCACGGCGTCGGGTGTGTCAGACACGCGGCTGTTTTTCGTCACCCCCTTCCCGCTCGTGCAGGAGGTGGAAGACGCGAAGGAGCCGGACAAAGCGCAGGCCCTTCCGCTCGGCACGACGGTCTATGGCCGCACGCAGAACGAAGATCAGGATCGGTTTGAGGTCGAGGTGAAGAAGGGTGAGCGGCTGAGCGTGGAGGTGATCGCGGTGCGGTTGCTGACGCAATCGATGTACGACCCATATCTCAGCATCACCGGACCGAAGGGCGAACTCCTCGCCGAGGTCGATGACTGCGCGTTCTCGCGGCAGGATCCGGTGGCGAGTATCATCGCGCCGGCGGATGGAAAATACGTGGTGATGATCAAGGACAGCACGAACTCAGGTGCTGGCGCGTGCAATTATCTCGCTAACATCGGCAACTTTCCCCGGCCCTTGATCGCTTACCCGCTCGGCGGACCGGCGGGTGAAGATTTGAAGGTGCAACTCATTGGTGACGCGTCCGGCACGATCGAGAAAATGGTGAAACTCCCCGCGCAGCGCGACGATCGTTTCGAGGTGTTCGCCGAGCAGGGCGAGCCAGCGCCGCAGCCGAACTACATTCGCGTCTCGCAACTTCCGAACATCCTCGAGCACGAGCCAAACGAAACGATCAACGAGCCGACGCCGACCAACGCAGCGCTCCCGCTCGCGCTCAACGGCATCATCGAGAAAAAGGGCGACGTCGATTGCTTCAAGTTTACCGCCACGAAAGGCGCGGACTACGACGTGAGTGTCTTCGCTCGCCGCCTCCGCTCGCCGCTCGACAGCGTCTTCGACATCTACGACGTGAAAGGCAATCGCGTCGGTGGCAACGATGATGCGGGCGGTCCCGATAGCTACCTGCGCTGGAAGGCGCCGGCCGACGCCGAATATATTCTTTCGATTCGCGATCAGCTTTTCCGCGGCGGACCGACCTACGCCTACCGCGTGGAGATCACCCAAGTGCAGCCGAAAATCTCCATTTACCTGCCCGAGATGGTCATCAATCAGAACCAGGAGCGCCGCGCGTTCGTCGTGCCAAAGGGCAATCGCTACGCCTCGCTCGTTCGGGTGAAGCGGCAGGATGTCGGTGGCGAGTTGAAACTCGAAGCGGTCGATCTGCCGGCGGGACTGAGTGTCTCCGCGCCGGTCATGGACAAGTCCGTGGACACGGTGCCTGTGGTCTTCGAAGCCGCCGCCGACGCTGCTCCGGCGGCGAAAGCGTTCGCGTTCAAAGCGCAGCTCACCGAGCCGCCAAAGGACGTCACGGTCACGAGCGCGATCGAGCACGATGTGGACATCGCCGAAAACGGGAATCAGCGTCCGTTCTACACGATCAAGGAGGACAAGCTGCCCGTGGCCGTCACCGACGAGATCCCGGTGAAGCTCGAACTCATCCAGCCGAAAGCGCCGCTGCTGCAAAATGGCTCGCTAGCCTTGAAGGTGCATGCGGAGCGGAAGAATGACTTCAAAGGCGCAATCAACATCGCGCTGCTTTACACCCCGCCCGGCATGGGCACGGGCGGCACGGTGCCGATCAAGGAAAACGAAAATGATGGCACCCTGACACTGAGCGCCAACGCCAATGCGCCGCTGCAAAAGTGGAAGGTCTGCGTCGTGGGCAGTGCGGACTTCGGGCACGGACCAGTCTGGTTCAGCACGCAGCTCATCGAGGTGGAGGTCGCCGCACCGTTCGTCGCGGGGCAGATCGCGCGCAGCTTCGTGGATCAAGGCGACAGCACGACGATGACGGTGAAGATCGACCAGAAGCTTCCTTTTGAAGGAACGGCGAAAGTGCAACTGCTCGGCCTTCCGCCAAACACGACTGCGAACGAAGTGGAGATCACCAAGGAAACGACCGAGGTGAAATTCGAAGTGAAGGCCGACAAGAACGCGCCGGCCGCGACGCACAAACAACTTTTTTGCCAATTCACGTTCGCCCTCGACGGCGAGAGCATGACCTCCGCCTTCGCTGGCGGTGGAGTCCTGCGCGTCGATAAGGCGACCGTCGCCAAAAACGAGGAGACCAAGAAATGAACACTAATTCCAACCAAGCTCATCGCGCGCACCGGAAGTGCGCGATCACCCGGTTTGCCGCGTGCGCACTCGCACTCGGGAGTGCGCTCTCAGGTGCGTTTGCGCTCGATGCGAACTCAACCTTCGAGGTCTTCCCCACGGACGTGAACCTTAAGTTCCTTCGCGATCGGCAGTCGATGGTCGTGCGCGTCACCGAGCCAAATGGCGTGCATCGCGACGTGACCGCCCAATCGGCTTTCACACTCGCCGACCCGACGAAGGCGAAGATCGAAAAGGGCGTCGTCCTGCCCGTCGCTGATGGTGAGACGACGCTGAAGGTCGAGTTTCAAGGCAAGTCGCTGAGCGTTCCGGTAAAAGTGGAGCAGGCCACCGTGGACCAACCGGTTTCGCTGCGCCTCGACGTGATGCCCGTCTTCATGAAGGCGGAGTGCAACCGTTGCCACGGCGCGGCGCGCGGTCAGGACGGCTTCCGCCTTTCGCTCTGGGGCTTCGATCCCGACGGCGATCACTATCGTCTCACGCGCGAGCTGTCCGGTCGCCGCATCAATTTGGCGGTGCCGGAGGAGTCGATGCTCGTCACCAAGAGCACCGGGGAAGCACCCCACACCGGCGGAAAACTTTTTGAAAAGAACAGCGAACTCGCGAACACCTTCGTCCGTTGGATTGCCGCGGGCGCGCCTAATGATCCGCCGGACGTTCCCAAGCCGACCAGCCTGGAAATCCTGCCGAAGAAACTCGTGCTCGAGAGCCCCGGCCAGAGCTTCAAGATCACCGTCCGCGCCCACTACTCCGACGGCACTGATCGCGACGTCACGAACCTCGCGCTCTTCCTCACCAGCAACGAGGGCTCCGCGAAGATCAAGGACGGCCTGATCACCACGGGCCAGCGCGGCGAAGCGTTTGTCATGGCGCGTTACGCGACCTTCACGGTCGGCGCGCAGGTCATCGTCATTCCGAAAGACTTCCAGTTCCAGTGGCCGCAGACCGAGGAGCGCAACTACGTCGATCAACTTGTGGATGACAAACTCCGCAACCTGCGCATTACGCCGAGCCCGGTGTGCGACGACGAAACCTTCCTCCGCCGTGCTTCGGTGGACATTACCGGCACGCTGCCAACGGCGGATGAGGTGAAGAAATTCACCGCCGACCAGAACCCACAGAAGCGCAATCAGAAGATCGATGAGTTCCTGCAACGGAAGGAATTCGTGGACATCTGGGCGTTGAAATGGAGCGAGCTTCTCCAGATCCGCACCGTGCAAAACCAGGGCTACTACAAGCCCGTGTTGCTCTACTACGATTGGATCCACGATCGGCTCGAGAAGAACGTGCCGATCAACGAAGTGGCGCGCGAACTCCTCGGCGCGAGCGGCTCGAACTTCGAGAATCCGCCGGTCAATTATTTCCAGATCGAAACCGATCCGCTGAAACTCGCGGAAGATACCGCGCAGGCCTTTTTCGGCATCCGCATTCAATGCTCGCAGTGCCACAACCATCCGTTCGATCGCTGGACGATGGAAGACTACCGCGGCTTCGTTGCTTTTTTCACCCAGATCGGACGAAAGCTCGGCGAAGATCCGCGCGAAAAAATCATCTTCAACAGCGGCGCAGGCGAGTCCAAACACCCCGTGGGTGATCGCGTCATCCCGCCGAAGTTTCTCGGCGGCGACGCGCCCGATACGAAAGGCAAGGATCGCCGGCAGGTGCTCGCCGACTGGGTGGCTTCGCCGGAAAATCCTTACTTCCCGAAACACATCGCCAACCTCGTTTGGGGTCAATACATGGGCCGCGGCATCGTCGAACCCGTCGATGACGTGCGCATCTCGAACCCAGCCTCGAATCCCGAACTCCTCGAGACGCTGGCGAAAAAGATCATCGAGTACAACTACGACCTTCGTCACATCGTCCGCGACATCTGCACCTCGCGCACCTACCAGACCGCGACGCGCGCGAACGAAACCAACGCACTTGATGATCGCAACTTCGCCAAGGCCACCATCCGCCGCATGCGCGCCGAGGTGATGCTCGACTGCATCAGCCAGGTCACCGAGACGAAGGAAAAATACAAGGGCTTGCCCACCGGTGCTCGTGCGGTGGAAATCGCGGACGGCAAGACGACGAACTACTTCCTCACCACGTTCGGTCGTCGCGACCGTGAAGTGGTCTGTGCCCGTGAAGAAGTGGGCCCAACGTTGAGCCAAGCGTTGCATCTCATCAACGGCACGACGGTCGAGGACAAGATCACCCAGGGTGGCGTGATCAAGAAACTCATGACCTCGAATCTCACGCCGCGCGAGATCGCGGGAGAGCTGTATCTGCGCTGCTTTGGCCGCATGCCGACCGAGCCGGAACTCGTGAAGCTCGAGCAGTATTGGGGCGTGACCGAGGAGCAACCGAAGGCCTATCACGACATCTTCTGGGCGCTGCTCAATGCGAAGGAATTCATGTTCAACCATTGATGTGTCCGTGAAGAAATTCGCCGTCCTCGCTGCCTCCATCGCCACTGCTTCCTTCGCCGCGTCCGCCGCGGAGAAGGTGACCTACGAAGACCAGGTCCTGCCGATCTTTCGGAACGCCTGCAACAACTGTCACAACCCCGACAAGAAGAAAGCCGGCCTCGACCTGACCACCTATCAGGCCACGCTCGCTGGCAGCGAGAATGGCAAGATCGTCCAGTCCGGCAATGCCGCGGCGAGCCTGCTCTTCAAGTGCGTGAAGCAGACTGAGGATCCGAAGATGCCGCCCAAGGGCGACAAGCTGAACGACGCCGAACTGGCGATCATCGAGAAATGGATCACCGGTCAGTTGCTCGAAAATGCGTCGGGCAAGGCAGTCGCTGCGGTGGACAACAAAGTCACCGTCGCCGTCGTCTCGCTGACCAAGCCGGACGGCCCGCCGCCGATGCCGGGCGAACTTTCCCTTGAACCCGTCGTCCGCACCCGCGGCACCAACGCGCTGACCGCGCTGGCCGTCAGCCCGTGGGCGCCGCTCGTCGCGATCGGCGGGCAAAAGCAGATCCTGCTTTACCATACCGAGACCTTCGAACCGCTCGGCGTGCTGCCTTTCCCGGAAGGTCTCCCGACGATCATCCGTTTCAGCCGCAATGGACAGTTGCTCCTCACTGGCGGCGGACAAGGCGGCAAATCCGGCAAGGTCGTGCTGTGGGACATTAAGACGGGCGAACGCATTGCGACGATCGGAAATGAAGTCGATCAGGTGCTCGCCGCCGACCTCAGCGCGGATCAGCAATTCGTGGCGCTCGGCGGCCCGAACAAGCTGGTGAAGATCTACGCGACGAAGGACGGCAAGCTCATCTCTTCGATTAAGAAACACACCGACTGGGTGACCGCGATCGCTTACTCGCCGGATGGAAAATACCTCGCGAGCGCCGACCGCAACGGCGGCATCCAGGTTTGGGAAGGCAAGACCGGCAAGGAGTTCAACGTGCTCCCGGGCCACAAGGTGATGGTCACCGCGCTCGCGTTTATGACCGGCGTGCTCGCCTCATCGAGCGAGGATGGAAAGGTCGCGCTCTGGGATGTGAAGGAAGGCAAGGAGATCCGCAGTTGGGCCGCGCACTCGGGCGGCGCTGAGTGGGTGGACTTCACACCGGATGGCCGACTCGTCTCATGTGGCCGCGACAAGATTGCCAAGGCGTGGGATCAAAACGGTACCGCCCTCGGCAAGACCGAACCATTCGCCGACATTGCACTGCGCGCCGGGCTGAGCAATGATCGCGTAATCGCGGGTGACTGGACCGGAATGATCCGCGTCACAAATCTCGCCGGCAAGGAACTCGCGCAACTCACCGCGAATCCGCCGACCCTCGCAGATCGACTTGCCGACACAACCAAGCGAATCAACGAACTGCAAGCAACGCGCCCCGGATTGCAGCAGCAGTTCGCGACCGCGGAGAAAAACGTCGCGGCCGAGAAAGCCGCTGCTGAGCAGAAGCGTCAGGCGGAAGCCGCCGCCCTCGAAGCGGCAAAGGTTCTGCCCGTGCAGGTCGAGAAAAAACTCGCGGAAGCGAAGGCGTCGATCGAAGCGCTGACCAAAGCGCGCGACGCGGCGCCCGAAGCCGACCGCGCGGCCGCACAGCCAAAAATTGATGAAGCGCAGAAGCAACTTGCCGCGATCAACGCCGAGCACGACAAAGCCGCTGCTGACTTAAAGGCAAAGCTCGCTGCTGCGGGCGCGGCGAAAGAGGCCGCAGACAAGCTCGTGGCGCAGGTCGCGGAATTGGGCAAGAAATTGGAATCCGAAAACGCTGAACTAGCAAAGCTGCGCGAAGTGCGCGCGGGCCGGAAAGACGGCACGCCGGAGTACAAGGACGCGAATGCCAAAGTGGACGCAAAGGCCGCTGACATCGTGAAGACGCAGGCCGCTCTCCTCGCGGCGAAGAAGGCTGCGGGCCAGCTTCCGTCTCCCGCTGAGGAAGCGCTCGCAAAAACGAAGTCGGATCTCGATCAGGCCAACGCCCAGCTCGCGGCAGTGAAGGTTCAGGATGGTCGCTGGAAGCTCGCGCAGCTTTTCCAAACCGTTCACAACGCCCGTCAATCGCTCGCCGCCAAAAAGGCTGCCTACGACGATCTCGTGGCGACGGTGAAAGAGGCGCTCCAGCCAATCGATCGGATCCACAACGAAATCACTGCGGCGGAAAAGACCGCCGCCGAGACCGTGGCGAAGCTTCCTGAGAAGGAAAATTTGGTGGCGCAAGCGCAAGCTGCGGCAACGCCGGCGAACCAGGCCGTCGGCGCGGCGCAAGCAGCCGTGGCCGACCGTGAAAAGGCGCTCAAGACATTGATCGACAACCTCACCCAGGCGGCAGCGACGAAACTTGCGGACCTCACGAAACAACTCGCCGCGCAGAACGCCGAAGCCACGCAGTTGCGCGAGGCTCGCGCGGCGAAGGCCGCAGGTTCACCGGAGTATGCCGAGGCCGAGAAACTCCTGCAGGCGAAGAAAGCCGAAATCGCCGCGACTCAGGCTGCGGTGGATCAGGCCAAGGTGCCGCAAAAGCCAGCCGAGACTCCGGAGGCGAAAGCCGCCTTGGCGGAACTCTCGAAATCCCGTGAGGTCCTTGATCAGACGCGCGCCGCGGCAAAGGAGTCCGCCGATAAATTGGCCCTCGCGGAAAAGGATCTCACCAAGGCCAAGGCCGCGGCCGAAGCGGCGAAGAAACAACTCGCTGCCCTCAAGGCCAAGGAACCGGAGGTCGTCAAAGAAGCGCAAGCCACGAAAGCCGCGGCCGAAGCTGCTGTCCCGAACGCTGAGAAGGAACTCGCCGCGGCAAAAGCGCAGGCGGAGAAAGTCCACGCCGACTACGAGAGCGCAAAAGGCGGGGTGCGGTCAGCTTCGATCTCGATTCCGCCGAAAGGGTAGGGTAGCTGCAGATCCCTACTGGGGAAACATCTGCTGAGCGCTGACTTAGCTAGCTCAGCCACTCCCGCAGCGTGGCCAGGTCCTTCTTCATATTGGCCACCATCTCCTTGCCCGTGCCGAGCGTCTTGTATTCGTGATGCTGGCAGAGTGGTCCGTTGAAGGATGATTTCTTCAAGTTAGTTAGGAAACTCTTTTGCACGGTGCCCTCGCCGAAGTTGCACCAGATCGGCTGCCAGCCTTTTTCCGTCTTCTCCCATCGGAAATCCTTAAGGAAGACCGCCACATAGAAAGGTTCCATCAGCCGTGCCTGAATCGGCCACGATAGTCCGCCTTCCAGCGTGGCGTGCCCGATGTCGAAGCAAATGCCCATCGTCGTCGGATCAAGATCCTTGATCATCGTCCACAGATCCCAGATCGGCGCGCCGACATAGTCCGAGCCCGAATGGTTCTGCCACCCGCCTTGCAGTCCGAGTTCGCGATTAAACACCGCTAAATCCTTAAGCTGCGCGCCTACTTCCCGTACTGTCTCAGCGACCGGCTTATCCTTCGTATATTTTTCGAAACCGAGGCGATACTTCTTAATCCCCAACTTAGCCGCGGTGCGAAGGACCTTCTCCGCGAGCGGATCAAGCTTGGTG
>JBAVML010000366.1:0-37175 GCA_049690035.1 Chthoniobacteraceae bacterium | reverse complement strand
ATCGACGGCAGTGACGTTGGCCGCAGTGCCGCCGGGGAGGTTCCGACCGAAGAGCGTGACCTTGCTCTTCGCGCCGGCGACGACGAACGACGGGAAGACGAAATCCACATGCGGATGCGTGGTGATCGTGAGCCGGTAAAAGTACTCCGCGCCGCCCGCGAAGGTAAGGTCATTGAGTCGCACGAAATACGCACCATCGGCGGGCGCAGCGAAATCGAGCACGCGACCGTGACGACTGACTTCCAGCTCCTGCCGTGCGGAATCGAGCACGGCGAAAACCGGGCTGAGGCGCGAGTCGATTTCGGCGGCGGCGCACTCGACGATCAAGCGCTGGCCTTGCTTCGCGGTGAACTTGAAGTAATCCGCGCTCGCCGCGGTGACGCTGCCATCGATCACCGAATCGACCGCTATTTCCGTCGCCGTTTCGATGGTCGTGTTCGGCTTCGGCTTCGCCGTCCCCGGCAGCTCGGCGACGACAAACGCACGCGGATTCGATGCGCCGACATTCGCCGCGACGCGAACTTCGTAGATGCCTGGCGGAACGTCTGTCGCAACCTTTACCGCGAAGTGCTTGTCCACTTTCGTTGCGCTGATTCCGGAGTGCGAGAAGAGCAGGCCGGAGGTGTCGCCGAGCTCTGCGCCCGCGACATTCACCTCCACCTCCGAGCCCGCGCGCGCGCCGAGCGGGAAGATCGTGTCGAGCCGCGGCGTGGGAAGTTCCGCCGACGACGTGGCCACGAGGAGCGCCGCGAAAGCGGTCGCGATGGGCGTGCGGCGCCGCATCAGTGGTTGAACAGGAATTCCTTGGTGTTCAGCACCGCCCAAAGGATGTCCTCGTAGCCCTGGCGCTTGCTCTTCGCCGCGTCGAGCGGCTGGCCGTCGGCAGCTTTGCGCGGCTTCTCGAGGTGCGACTTCGCGAGCGCGAGTTCGTTCGCATCGGGCTGGCGCGAATAAGCGGTGAGATAGAGTTCCCGGAGCTTTTCCTCGTCGCTGCGCGGGTCGGCAGCGAGCTTGGCGGCGGCGCCGTTGTCGGCGGCGAGTTTGTCCTGGATGTCCTTCGCATTCAGCAGATGCAGCGCTTGCGCGAGGCTGGCTTCCTGGGTGCGCTCGCATTCGCAGGCGCTCGAGGATTCGGGCCGGCCGAAGACGGTGAGGAAATAGGACGACGCGTTGAAGCTGTTGTCGGGCAGCGAGATCGCGAGCGTTCCCGACGGCAGGCCGGCGAAGTTGCTCGGCGTGCGCGTGACTTGATTCACGGAGTCGTAGAGCACCTCGGCGGTGAGGCGTTTCGCGTAGTAGCGCGAGAAGTTTTGGCGGTCGGCCTTGTTGTAGTTATCGGGCACGGCACTCAGCTGGTAGGTGCGCGATTGCGTGATGTCGCGGATGAGCGCCTTGGTGTCGAAGCCGCTGGCGATGAAGCGCTGCGCGAGCGCGTCGAGCAGCTCGGGATTCGACGGCGGATTCGTTTCGCGCATGTCGTCTTCGGGCTCGACGATGCCCCGGTTGAAGAAGTGCTTCCAGTAGCGGTTCACCAGCGTGCGCGCGAAGAACGGGTTGTCCTTGCTGCTCATCCAATCGGCGAGCACCATGCGCGGATCGTCGTCCGGCGCGATCTCCAGCGGGCCGGTGACGAGCGCGGCGGGCTTCACCGGCTGCTTGGTCTTTTTGTTAATGGCCGTCGCGACTCCGCGGCGATGGAAGATCACCTCGCTCGTCTTCACCTCCGTCGTCTTGCGCGCGACCTGCGTGAAGAACGCGGAGAAGCTGTAGTAGTCGTTCTGGCTCCACTTCTCGAAGGGATGATGATGGCACTGCGCGCACTGGAGGCGCATGCCGAGGAAGAGCTGCGCGGCGTCTTCGAGCTGCTGCTGCGGCTCCTTCACCTGGCGATACCACGCGACCGGAGGATTCTCCGTGACCTCGCCGGATGCGGAGAGGATTTCGCGGGCAAATTGATCGAACGGTTTGTTCGCGCGGATGCTGTCGCGAATCCACGCGTGGAAGGCGAAGTTGCCCGGCGCGTCGGCGGGTTTGGTGCGTTTGTTGCGGAGCAGCGCGCTCCATTTTCCGGCGAAATAATCCGCGTATTCCGAACTCGCGAGCAGCGTGTCGATCAGCTTGTCGCGCTTGGCGGGATCAGCATCCGCGAGAAAGCGGCGCGATTCGTCGGGCGTCGGCACGCGGCCGGCGATGTCGATGCTCACGCGGCGGATGAAGGTGGCGTCGTCGCACGGATCGGACGGCGGCATGCCCATCGCCTTGAGCTTCGCAAAGACCTGCTCGTCGATGTAGTTGCGCGGCGGCGGGAGATTCTGCACGAGCGCGCCGAGCGGCACCGTGGCGCGGAAAACGGCGACCTTGCCTTGATAGCGCACCATCACGGCGACATCGCCGGGTTGGTCGAAGAGCGTGACGCGCCCGTCTTCCTCGGCCTTGGCCATGCTCTTTTCATTCGGCTCGTAGAGCGCGCTGCGGGTTGCGTCGAGCACGCTGCCATCGGAGTAATGCGCGAGCACCACGAGTTGCTGATCGCCGCCGAGGGGCATGGTGCGTTGCTTCGGCAGGACTTCGATCTTGGTCAGCTTCGGGTCGTTGTCCTGACCATACGGCATGCCCTGCGCGACCCAGCGGACGAGCAGGCGGTAGTCGTCGGACTTCGGATCGAGGCGCTTGCCGCCGCCGTGTGGCGCGGCGGCGATGCCTTTCAGAAGCAGCAGGCTATTTTCCGGCGCGGCGGGAAAGACGCGGCGACCACGCGCTTCTTTCACCAGATGCTCGTAGTCTTCGCCCGGCTCGAAGCCGAGCAGCGAGAGCTTGAATCCGTTTTGTCCGCTGGCCTTGCCGTGACAGCCGCCGGAGTTGCAGCCGGCTTTGGTGAAGATGGGGACGATCTGGTTGGCGAAGTTGATCGGCGGATTCTGGCCGGCGTTTTCGACCTTCACCGGGAGCGTCGAGGAGACGCCTTCGGTGGTGGCGGTGATCGTCGCGGCACCATCGCCGACCGCAGTGACAAGGCCGTCCGCATCAATGGCGACAATGCCGGAGGGAGCGGCTTGGTAGCTGGCTTTGTGGGTGAAGTCGCGCAGCGCGCCGTCCGGAAGTTTGGCGGTGACGAGCAGTTGTTGGCGCGCCTCTTTTCCGCGCAGCGAAAGTGCGGGCTGGCCAGTCGCCTCGATCTGAAGGCTCTCGGGGACGACCGCGAAAGCGCTTCCGCTGAAAATGAAGATCGCGGAAAGGCTGAGCCGCAGATGGCGCAGATGGGCGCAGATATTGCGGAGAGGAAAGGCGGGGGCGGTGCTGGAGATGGGGGGATTTTTCATCTGCGGGAATCTGCGCAATCTTCGGATCACTCAGATCAATTCTTTCATCGGCGACCAGCCATCGACGAGGTATTGCGGGCGGCCGGAGAGGTCGGGGAGTGTGACGGTGTTCAGGTCGATGCCGAGCCAGTGGTAGAGCGTGGCGAAGACTTCGCCGAAATGCACGGGGCGCTCGGTCGGCTCGCCGCCGAGTCGATCGGTCGCGCCGATGACTTGGCCGGTCTTAAAGCCGCCACCGGCAACGACGCCGCAGCCGACGCGCGGCCAGTGATCGCGGCCGCCATCTTTGTTGATCGCCGGCGTTCGCCCAAACTCGCCCCACGCGACGACGGCCACATCTTTATCGAGCCCGAGGCGGTGCAGGTCTTCGATGAGCGCGCTGTAGCCTTGATCGAAAAGCGGGAGGTGCGTGAGCAACTCGGAGTGGTTCTTCGCGTGAAAATCCCAGCGGCCGAAATTGATCGTGACGCAACGCGCTCCGGCCTGCACGAGCCGTCGCGCGATGAGGAAGTGCTCGTTGTTGCGCGGCGCACCGTCGCCGTAGTTTTTCGTGTCGCCCTTGCCATAACGCTCGCGCGTTTTCGCGTCTTCTTTGCTCACATCGAGCGCGTCCATCAGCTTGCTCGAGGTGAGCACGCCGAAGGCTTGCTGATTGAATGCGTCGAGCCCGTCCATCAGACCACTATTGTCCACGTCGCGGCGGAATTTATCGAAGCCCGTGAGTAGCGCGCGGCGGTCGGCGAGGCGGTCGCTGGTTACGCCATTCAGCGTGAGGTCACCCATGCCCGCTCCGTTCGGGCGGAAGGCGGCAAACGCCGGCCCGAGGAAACCAGGATGGCCCGGCGAGCCGTAGGGCGGATGGCCAGCGTTCGGCGCGAGGCCGACGAAGGGCGGGAGTTCGCGCGAAGTCGTCGGGAGGAGCTTCGCGATGGTCGAGCCGATGGAGGGCCAGCCGCCGGGAGGGGCGACGGCGCCGCGTGCGGTTCGGCCGGTGTAGCAGATGTGGGAATCGTGATCGCCGGTGAGCGAGCCGTACATCGAGCGGATCGGCACGAGTTTATCCATGATCCGCGCGCAATGCGGCATGTGCTCGGAAATCTGGATGCCGGGGACGTTGGTCGAGATCGGTTGATACGGGCCGCGGATTTCGAGCGGTGCATCCATCTTCAGATCGAAGATGTCCTGATGCGGCGGCGCGCCGGCCATGTAGATCATGATCACGGCCTTCGGCGACTTGCGAACGCCCGACTGAGCCTCAGCGCGAAGGATTTGCGGGAGCGAAAGCCCGCCCATCGCGAGGCCGCCGATCTTGATGAAGTCGCGCCGCGAAAGGCCGTCGCAGAACTTGCCGGTGGGAGTGCCGCGGATGGTCAGCATTTCAGGAAATGAGTTCCTTCATCGGCGCGCAGCCGGGTTCGACGAGGTATTGGGGGCGGCCGGTGAGGTCGTCGATCGTGGTCTTGGTCACGTCGATGCCGAGGTTTTGGTAGAGCGTGGCGAAGACTTCGCCGAAGCGCACGGGGCGCTCGGTCGCTTCGCCGCCGAGGCGGTCGGTGGCGCCGATGACCTGCCCGTGGCGCATGCCGCCCCCTGCGAGCAGCGCGCAGGAGACGCGCGGCCAGTGGTCGCGACCGGCATCTTTGTTGATCGTGGGCGTGCGGCCGAATTCACCCCACACGACGACGGACACATCCTTGTCGAGACCGCGTTCGTGCAGGTCGGTGAGCAGCGCGGTGAGGCCTTGATCGAGGAGCGGCAGGTCCTGGCGCAGTGCGTTGAAATTCTGCCCGTGATGATCCCAACGGCTGAACGCAACCGTCACGCAGCGCGCGCCCGCTTCCACCAAACGCCGCGCGGCGAGGAAGTGGCCCATCAGCTTGGGCCCCCCGTCGTCGCGATTCTTCGCATCGCCTTTGCCGTAACGCTCGACGATGCGCGGGTCCTCCTTCGAGACGTCGAGCGCATTGAGCAGCTTGCTCGAGGTGAGCACACCGAACGCTTGCTGATTGAACGTATCCAGCCCGGCCATCACGCCGCTCGCATCCACGTCGCGGCGAAATTGATCGAACCCCGCGAGCAGTGTGCGGCGGTCGGCGAGGCGGTCGAGCGAGACGCCGTTGAGCGACATGTCTTCCGCGCCGCCGCCTTTGTTTGGCTCGAAAGGCGCATGCGCCACGCCGAGGAAACCGGGTTCGCCCGAGCGCGACCATTCCATGTGCCCCATCTTCGGCGCTAGCCCGACGAAGGGCGGCACCGCGGGATCGATCGCGCCTTGCATTTTCGAAACGATCGAGCCAAACGCCGGCCAGCCACCTGGCGGCTGTCCCTTGAACGAACGGCCGGTGAGACATTGGAAGGCGTCGTGGCCGGAGTCGCAGTCGGACATCGAACGGATGAGCGTGCAGCGATCCATCATCCGCGCGAGCCGCGGCAGATGCTCGGTAATCTGGATGCCGTCCACGTTGGTCCCGATCGGTTTGAATTCACCGCGCACCTCAGACGGCGCGTCCATTTTCAAATCGAAAATATCCTGATGCGACGGCCCGCCCGGCAGGAAAATCATGATCACCGCCTTGTGCGACTTCGTGACGCCCGACGCCGCCTCCGCGCGGAGGATCTGCGGCAGGCTCAGGCCGCCGAGCGCGAGCCCGCCGATGCGCAGGAAATCGCGCCGCGAAAGGCCGTCGCAGAAACGGCCTTGGGCTTGGGCGTGAAGGGTGAGCATTGGCGTAATGGAATCGCGGTGAAAGTGCGTCACCAACACAGCCCTCGCCCGCGCCGTTTCTTAGCAACGGGATATGGGCGGCTTCGGCAAGGACGCGACAGTCTGTTCGTTCCCGCTAAGAGAAGTGACGCGATCGCGGTCACTCCTTATATGAACCCGGTTCCCCCGCCCCGCTGTTCGCACTTCGCTCCCGGAGTGTCGCGCCGCACCGCCATCCAGGCGGGCGCGATTGGCTTGCTCGGGCTCGGGATGAATCACGTGACCGCACTCCGCGCGCTCGCGGCGGGCGGCACGACGCGACCGGCGGGACGCGCGAAGTCGGTGATCTACATCTTCCTCTCCGGCGGGCTGGCGCAGCACGAGAGCTTCGACATGAAGCCGGACGCGCCGATCGAGGTGCGCGGTGAATTTAATCCGATCCGCACGAGCGTGCCGGGCGTGCAGATCTGCGAGCACCTGCCGGAGCTGGCGAAGCGGGCGCACCAGTTCGCGCTCGTGCGGTCGTTTACCCATCCGTCGAACGACCACTCCGGCGCGCACCACATCATGCTCACCGGCCGCAGCGAATTGCCGCTCGGCTTCGACCCGAACAAGCCGAAGGAAAGCGACTGGCCGAGCATCGCCTCCATCGCCAGCTCACTCCTTCCGCCGCGCAATAATCTCCCGCCCGCGATCGTGCTCCCGGAGAAGCTGCTCCATCGCACCGGGCGGATGTTGCCGGGGCAGTTCGGCGGGCAAATGGGCAAGCAGCACGACCCGTGGTTTCTGGAAATGTCGCCGCATCATCCGGCGCATTACGGCGCGTATCCGGAGTATCTTTTTCATCATGAAAAAGGCGCCGCGACCGATGGCGGGCTGGTCTTCCAGGCGCCGCATCTCTCCATGCCGCAGGGCTTGAATGAAGAGCGCGTGCTGAACCGCGTGGCGCTGCGCGACGGGCTCGAGCAGCAGTCGCGCATCTACGAAGCGATGGGCGAAGACGCGGCGTTCGACAATTACCGCCAGGCCGCGCTCTCGCTGCTCACCAACAGCAAGGTTCACGACGCTTTCGACCTCGGAAAAGCCGATCCCAAATCGCTCGATCGTTATGGTCGGAACAGCTTCGGCTGGTCGCTGCTCATGGCCCGGCAGCTCGTCGAGACGGGCGTGAGTCTCGTGCAGGTGAATCTTGGGAACAACGAGACGTGGGACACGCATCAGGCGGCGTTTCCGAACCTGAAAAATTTCCTGCTCCCGCCGATGGATCGTGCGGTGAGTGCGCTGCTCGACGACCTCGATGCGCGCGGCTTGCTCAGCGAGACGCTCGTCGTCATGGGCGGTGAATTCGGGCGCACCCCGAAGATTTCCACGATCCCCGGCGCGAAGCTCCCGGGCCGCGATCACTGGGGAGCGAGCCAGACCATTTTTCTCGCCGGCGGCGGCGTGCGTGGCGGCACGGTGATCGGCGCGACCGATCGACTCGGCGCGTTTCCCGCCGAGGCTCCGCAGCGTCCGGAAAATCTCGCCGCCACGATCTACGAAGCGCTCAGTCTGCCGCGCACGGTCGAGTGGCACGATCCGCTGGAGCGACCGCACTCGGTTTTCGAGGCGGAGCCGATCAAGGGGCTCGTGTAGAAATTCTGAACCGCTCGCCGACTTCGATCACCGCATGATTTTTCCACGCTCCATGAATCGCCGCGAATGGCTGCGCATCGGCGGGCTCGGCGCGCTCGGCCTCTCGCTCGATCGCCTCGGCGGCTCTCGCGCACACGCCGCGCCGGCGGGTGAAATGAAGAGCGCGAGCTTCGGTCGCGCGCGCTCGTGCGTGCTGCTTTTCCTCGGCGGTGGCCCGCCGCAGCACGAGACCTTCGACCCGAAACCCGACGCGCCGCTGGAGATTCGCGGCACCTTCAAATCGATCGCGACGAACGTGCCCGGCGTCCACTTCTGCGAAACGCTGCCGCACACCGCGCGCATCGCCGACCGGCTCGCGGTGATCCGCTCGATGTGCACGGACATCAACAGCCACTCGACCAGCGGCAGCTACATGCTCACCGGCTACGTACCGCCGAACAAGGCGGAGAACGTGCCCGCGAGTGCGCAGGATTGGCCGAGCCTCGCGTCGGTCATCGGCACGCTGAAGCCGAGCGCGCGCTCGCCGCTGTCGGCCGTGGCGTTGCCCGAAGTCATCGCCAACGACGGCAACATCGTCTGGCCCGGACAGAACGGCGGCTTCATGGGGCCGACCTGGCATCTGATGGTGCTGAAGTGCGACCCGACGCAGCCCCGCGTGCGCATCAAAGGCATGAGTCTCGCGGAAAACATGACCGCGCTGCGGCTCTCCGAGCGCTTCGATCTTCTGCATCAACTCGACGCGCACTTCCGCAGCGGCACCCACGGCAGCGCACTCGCGGAGCTCGATCACACGCAGCAGAAGGCCTTCGAAATCCTGCACTCCGACGCGAGCCGCGCAGCCTTCGAACTCGACCGCGAACCGGCTGCGCTGCGCGACTCGTACGGCCGCCACAAATTCGGCCAGAGCGTGCTGCTCGCGCGGCGGCTCATCGAGGCCGGCACCCGGCTCGTGCAGGTAAATTGGCCGCGCGAAGGCGCGGCGGAAGTCGCCGGGAGTCCGCTCTGGGACACTCACAAAAACAACGCCGGCCGCATGCGCGACGTCCTCTGCCCGCAGTTCGATCGCACCTTCGCCGCCGCCGACCATTTTCATCGAGGGCGAAAAGGACACGCTGAAAATCGGCCGCGCCGAGATGCAGGACAAGCTGCGCGCGCTCGGCATCGAGACCGCGGTGCATACGCTGAAGGACGCGCCGCATCCCTTTTGGATGAGCCAGCCGTGGCTCGACGAGACGGTGGAAATCGCGACCGCGTTTTTCAAAAAACATCTCGGTGAGCCGACGCCCGCCGCGAAATAACCAGCGCATCTACCGGACACTTTTCTTCCCATGAACCGCCGCCACTTCCTCGCAACCACCATCGCTTCGTCGCTCGCCTTCGCCGCCGGCGTGGCGGAAACGGAACGTCGCATCCGCGTCGGCGTGATCGGCCACACCGGGAAGGGCGCGTATGGTCACGGGCTCGATGTGATGTGGCTGAAAATGCCGGAGACGGAGATCGTCGGCGTGGCGGATGCCGATGCCGCGGGGCTCGCGGGTGCGTTGAAGAAGATGAAGTGCGAGCACGGGTTTGCGGACTACCGGCAGATGCTCGCGGAGACAAAGCCGGAGATCGTGGCGGTGGCGCCGCGCGAACTCGCCGAGCATCGCGACATGACGCTGGCCGCGATCGAGGCGGGCGCGCGCGGCATTTACTTGGAGAAGCCATTTTGCCGCACGCTCGCGGAGGCGGATGAGATCATCGCGGCCTGCGACAAACACGGCGTGAAGCTCGCGATCGCGCACCGCAATCGGTACCAGCCGGTGGTGCCGGTGGTCGATCGGATGCTCAAGGAAGACGCGATCGGGCGGCTGCTCGAGATTCGTGCGCGGGGCAAGGAGGACGCGCGCGGCGGACCGCTCGATCTGTGGGTGCTCGGCTCGCACGTGCTCAATCTCTCGATCCACTTCAGCGGGAAACCGGTCGCCTGTGCGGCCTCAGTTTTGCAGGACGGGCGGCCGATCACGCGCGACGATGTGAAGGAAGGGGCGGAGGGCGTCGGCCCGCTCGCGGGCAACGAAGTGCATGCGCGCTTCGAGACGGAGAGCCGCGTGCCGGTGTTCTTCGATTCGGTGGCGAATGCAGGCGCGAAGACCGCTGGCTTCGGCGTCCAGCTCATTGGCACGAATGGCATCATCGACTTCCGGATGGATTCCACGCCGATCGCACACCTGCTGCCCGGCAGCCCATTTCAACCGGTGAACGAGCCGCGCACCTGGACGCCGATCTCGACCGCGGGAGTGGGCCAGCCCGAGCCACTCGCGACGGTGAAGGACGACGTGATGCAACACGTCACCGGCGGCCGCGATCTCATCGCGGCGATGCGCGAAAATCGCGAGCCACTTTGCAGCGCGCGCGATGGCCGCACGCTGGTGGAAATGATCACCGCGGTCTTTGAATCGCAGCGGCTCAACGGGCAGCGTGTCCCCTTCCCGCTCAGGGTCACGGGGAATCCGCTCGCTTCGTTGTAGCGGGCGGAATTACGCCGCGAGGTGTTTCATCAGGTGCTCGATCGCGCGGCGGTGCGGTGCGGTGAGCGCGATGTCGGCGAGTTCGGCGGAGAGAAACCACTGCTCGTTCGGCGCGAGCTGCGGCGGAGCGGACGCGCGATAGATGGAGAGATGCACGCGATGATGCGTGAAGGGATAGGTGAGAAAGCTGAGCGGTTCGTCGCCGTTCACCGGCGTGGCGAGCGCGGGCAGTTTCCACAGGCCGCGCCAGCGCGCGCCGGTCTGCTGCGCGAGGAGGATGCGCCGGCCGCGGACGATCCACGCGCAGTCTTCGCGCATCGCAACGATCTTTGCCCGCGGCCTTTTAATCGGCAGCGAATCGGGATCCGTCGCGCGGCATTCCTCGCGGACCGGGCATTCGAGGCAGCGGGGTTTGGTCGGCGAGCAGATGAGCGCGCCGAGTTCCATGATCGCGGAGGTGTGTTCGCGGCCGCCGCTCGCGGGAAGGAGCGTTGTCGCGGCGTCGGTGAGGATGGAGGCGCCGGCTTTGGTGTCGATGGGTTCGTGCGAATCGAGCAACCGTGCGAGGACGCGGGCGATGTTGCCGTCGATCGTCGGCACGGCGAGATCGAAGGCGAAGCTGGCGATGGCCCCAGCGGTGTAGGCGCCGACGCCCGGGAGCTTCGATATTTCCCTGATCTCCGGCGGGAGCACGCCACCGAGTTCCGCGACGACGTGTTGCGCAGCGCGATGCAAATTTCGCGCTCGGGAGTAGTAGCCGAGCCCTTGCCAGACGCCGAGCACTTCGGCTTCGCTCGCCGATGCGAGAGCCGCGAAATCCGGGAAGCGTTTCATCCAGCGTTCGAAAAATGGGATGACCGTGGCGACCTGGGTCTGCTGGAGCATGAACTCGGAAACCATGATCGCGTATGGATCCGCGGTCCGCCGCCACGGCAGGTCGCGGCCGTGCGCGCGGAACCACGCGGCGAGCTTGGCGCGCACCGTTTCGGGTTTTCTGATTTTCGCTTTTGGCTTTTCCAAGACGGCGCGCACACTCCGTGAAGCGCGCATGGCTTCAACCTCAAAATCAAAATCGCAACCGTCGGACGGTCCCGCGCCAATCACCCTCTACACCTCGCCGCTCAGCAGCGAGCAGGCCGCAAAGTTGCGCGCGATCCTTGAGAACGAAGGTTATCGCTTCGAGCCTAAGCCCTACACGCTCTACTACGCCTCGAAGGACAAGTTGAACGTCGCTGTTTACGAAAAGGGACCGAAGGTGGTGCTGCAGGGCAAAGGCACGCAGGATTTCGTCACCTTCCGCCTCGAACCCGAGGTGCTCGGCGAGGCGAAACTCGGTTACGAGGACGTGCATAACCCGGAGATGTTTGCACCGCACTTCGGCGTGGATGAAAGCGGCAAGGGCGACTTCTTCGGGCCGCTGGTGATCGCGGGCTGCTACACCGACCCATCCATCACGCGAACACTCATGGCTGCGGGCATTCAGGACAGTAAGCGCATCGGCAGCGACAAACGCATCCGCGATCTCGCCGAGATCATTCGCAAGGCTCCGGGCACGATTCACTCCGTCGTCGCCATCGGGCCGGACCGTTATAACGAACTCTACAAAAAGTTCGGCAACCTCAACCGGCTGCTCGCTTGGGGACACGCGCGAGTGATCGAGAATCTGCTCGAGGCCCGCCCCGACTGCCCGCGCGCGTTGTCGGATCAATTTGCAAATCCCGCGCTGATCAAACGCGCGCTACTCGAAAAAGGGCAAGCCATTCAACTCGACCAGCGGACCAAGGCGGAGAGCGACGTCGCCGTGGCCGCGGCATCAATTCTCGCGCGCGAGCGATTCATCGACTGGCTGCAAAAGGCTGGCGGGGAGTTCCACGTCACGCTCCCGCGTGGCGCGTCCACGCTGGTCAAGCAGGTGGCGCGCGATTTAGTTGCTACTCATGGCCCCACGGTCCTGCGCCGGGTCGCGAAGGTGCATTTCAAGACAGCCTGGGAAGTCGCTCCGGAGGAATTTCCGGCGCCCGTCGCCAAGCCATTTCCGTTCCCCAACCAGCTAAAAAGGTAACCGGAGTCGACTTCTTCCCTTTTCTGGAAAGTACTCTTGCGAACATGAGTTCCGCACGATACAAACCTGCGCGCATTCTTATGGGAACACTTACGAAGAGGGAACTTGTCGTTAAAATCAGCAACGAAACCGGGCTTGTCCAGCACCAGGTTTTCGATGTGGTTCAGAAGACGTTGGATCACATCACTGATGCCCTCGCACAAGGCGATACGGTGGAACTTCGGAATTTCGGGGTGCTGGAGGTCAAGCTCACGAAGCCGAGGGTCGGTCGCAACCCCAACCAGCCCGGCAGCAGCTTCGTCATTCCAGCGAGGGCGACGGTGAAATTCAAGTCCGGCAAAGTGATGCGGCAGAAGGTATCGAAACTTTCGGCGATCTTGAAGCGGGACGCGGCGAAGGCATAGCGGAGAAGCGATCGGCCGCGGGGCTCCTAGGCGGGACTCTCGAATCGCAACGGCGCTGGATAGCAACTGCGCTCACGCGCAAATAGCGGCATCATTTGCAAAGCGGCGCGCGTAAGGCGAGCATGCGCGCCCTTTTGATGAAGAGACCGAAGCTGACCATTGTTCCCGACCCTGGAGTCATCGAAATCCGCGGCGCGCGGCAGAACAATCTCAAGGGCATCGATCTCGATCTCCCGCTGGGGAAATTGAACGTCATCTCGGGGCCGAGCGGCAGCGGCAAGTCGTCGCTCGCCTTCGATACGATCTACGCCGAAGGGCAGCGGCGTTACGTCGAGACGTTCTCGCCTTACACTCGGCAATTCCTCGACCGGATGGACAAGCCGAAGGTGGACGAAATCCGCGGCATCCCCCCCGCGATCGCCATCGAGCAAAGCAATCCGGTGAAGAGCACGCGCTCCACCGTGGGCACGATGACGGAGATCAACGACTACCTGAAGCTGCTCTTTCCGCGGATCGCGCAGGCTTTTTGCCCCGGGTGCTCGCGGGAGATTCGCCCCGAGACCCCGCACCTCATCGTGGAGGAAATCTTCGCGAAACATCCGGGCGAGACGTTGCTCATCACCTTCGGCGTGCCCGCGCCGGCGGGGACGAAGCCCGCGGAGTTTTTCGATTTCCTGAAGCAGCAGGGCTACGTCCGCGTGTGGCTCGACGGGGCGATCGTCCGCGCCGATGAACCGGTGCAAGCGAAGCGCCTGCCCGCGGTCGTACCGGTGATCCAGGACCGAGTGACGGTGAACGCGGAGAGCCGTTCGCGTTTTACCGAAGCGGTGGAGATCGCGCTGAGGTTTGGCAAAGGGAAGATCGCGTTTATCGAGCCGGGCTCGGGCGCGGTGCTGCCGTTCAGCACCGGGTGGCATTGTGCACACTGCGACATCGACATCACGGAGCCCTCGGCGGGTCTGTTCAGCTTCAATCACCCCCTCGGCGCGTGTCCGACCTGCCGCGGCTTCGGTCGCACGATCGCGCTCGATCTTTCGCGCGCGATTCCCGATCGCTCGCTGAGCGTGGCGCAGGGCGTCGTAAAACCTTTCCAAACCGAGAACGGGCAACAGTGCCAGCGCGACCTTATGCGTGCCGCTGCGGACCGCGAACTCGACACGCTTTGCCCTTTCGAGGAACTGCCGAAGGTCGATCAGGACTGGGTGATGTACGGCGAGCCCGGCCGCCCCAAAGATCAGGACTTCGAGGACAATGGCCAATGGTACGGCGTGAAGGGCTTCTTCGATTGGCTCGAAACGAAGAGCTACAAGATGCACGTCCGCGTGCTGCTCAGCCGCTACCGCAATTACACCGAATGCCCCGATTGCCACGGCGGGCGCTACCAGCCGGCGACGCTCAATTTCCGCTTCGCCGGAAAGACGCTGCCGGACCTGATGGTAATGCCGGTCGGCGAACTCGGTGCCGTCGTCAATGCGCAGAAAGCGCCAGATGCGACGACGGAAATGCTGCTCGGCGAAGTCGGCTCACGCCTCGGCTACCTCGTGGAGGTCGGCCTCGGCTATCTCTCGCTCGACCGCCCCACCCGCACGCTCAGCGGCGGCGAAGTAGAGCGGGTGAATCTGACGACGTGCCTCGGGGCATCCCTTGTCAATACGCTCTTCGTCCTCGACGAACCCAGCATCGGCCTGCATCCGCGCGACACGCACCGGCTCATCCGCGTGATGCAGCAGCTCCGCGACAAGGGCAACACGTTGCTCGTCGTCGAGCACGATGAAGCGGTGATCCGCGCCGCGGACAACCTCGTGGAGATCGGCCCCGGTCGTGGCGAGGCGGGTGGCGAGCTGGTCTTCAGCGGCGCTCTTCCCGCGCTGCTCGCGCGGAATTCCACGACGCCCTCGCTGACCGCCGATTACCTCACCGGCCGCAAGTCGATTCCCGTGCCAAAGAAACGTCGCAAACCGCGCACGTTCATCTCCGTGAAAGGCGCGAGCGAACACAATCTCCAGCGCATCGACGTGGAATTCCCACTCGGCGTGCTCGCCTGCGTCACCGGCGTCTCCGGTTCGGGCAAAAGTACGCTCGTTCATGACGTGCTCTTCGGTAACCTCAATGCCGCGCAAAATCTCCTATCCGAGGAGGCCCCCGGTGCGTGCAAGCGAGTGCTCGGCGCGCATCGCATCGATCAAGTCGTGATGGTCGATCAATCCCCGCTCTCGCGCACGCCGCGCTCCAGCCCCGCGCTGTATCTCGGTGTCTTCGATCACATTCGCGAGCTCTTCGCCATGACGCCTGATGCCGTCGCGCAGGGGCTCACTGCGAGTTCGTTTTCCTTCAACGCCGGGAATGGGCGATGCGAGCGCTGCAGCGGCAACGGCTTCGAGAAAGTGGAGATGCAGTTCCTCAGCGACGTCTTCATCCGCTGCCCGGAGTGCGAAGGAAGGCGCTACCAGCCGCACATCCTCGAAGTAAAGCTGGAGGACCTCTCCATCCACGACGTGCTCAGCCTCACGGTCACGGAAGCGATCAAACTCTTTACCAATCTCGGCGCGGAAAAAATCGCCGGACCGCTCCGCGTACTGGCCGAAGTGGGCCTCGGCTACCTCACCCTCGGGCATCCGCTCAACGTGCTCTCCGGCGGGGAATCGCAGCGGCTCAAGCTGGTCGAGCGGTTGGCCAAACAACGCGAGACGAACGCGCTACTAATCTTCGACGAGCCGACCACCGGCCTGCATTTCGACGACGTCGCGCAGCTCGTGCGCGTCTTCGACCGACTCGTCGAGCAAGGCAACACGGTGCTGGTGATCGAGCACAATCTCGAAGTCATCAAGTGCGCGGACTACGTGATCGACCTCGGCCCGGAAGCAGGCACAGCCGGCGGACTCGTAGTTGCGGTGGGCACGCCGGAAGACGTGGCAAAATGCGAGGAATCGCACACCGGACGGTATCTGCGCGAGATGCTGGCCGGAGGAGAGGGTGTCACCTTCGACGAAGAAATGCTGAGTGTGGCGGAGGACGCGCCGGCGTACGGACGCGCGATCCTCAACTCACGGATGATCTCCGTACGGGGAGCGCGGGAGCACAATTTGAAGAACATCTCGCTCGATATTCCGCGCGATCAGATGGTGATCATCACCGGCCTCAGCGGTTCGGGGAAATCCACGCTCGCGTTCGACCTGCTCTTCGCCGAGGGGCAGCGGCGGTTTCTCGATTCGATGTCGCCGTATGCGCGGCAATTCGTCGAGCAGCTCGAGAAACCTGATGTGGACTTGATCTCCGGTCTGCCGCCGAGCGTGGCGATCGAGCAGCGCATCACTCGCGGCGGCGGCAAATCGACCGTCGCTACGGTGACCGAGGTCTATCATTTTCTCCGCCTGCTCTTCGCCAAGCTCGGCACGCAGTTTTGCCCGAAGTGCAATGTCGCGGTGGAAAAACAAACGCTCCAGGCCGCTACGAAACGCGCGGAGACGATCGCGAAAAGTGGCCGCGTTCTGGTGCTCGCGCCGCTGATCAAGGCGCGCAAAGGCTTCCACACTGATGTCGCGCGGTGGGCACTGAATCACGGCTTCGGGGAGCTGCTCGTCGATGGCAAATTCCTGAAGGCCGAAGGCTTCGAAAAGCTCGATCGTTTCCGCGAACACACCATCGACGTGGTCGTCGGTGAGAGCACTGGCGCGGCTGGCGTCGCGGGATTGGTCAAGCGTGCGGTCGAGATCGGCAAAGGAACCGCGAAGATCATCGATGCGAAAAAGCGCGCGCATGTTTTGAGCACGGAGATGAGCTGCCCGAGCTGCGGCACGTCGTTCGAGGAACTCGATCCGCGCTTGTTCTCGTTCAACTCGCCGCACGGCTGGTGCGAGGAATGTCACGGCTTCGGCGAGACCTGGCGCGAGTCGATCGATCCGAAGCTCGAATCCGAAATCGACATTGAGATGGCGCGTGAGCGGCAGCACGAATGGCTCGACGAAGGCGAAGCGAAGCCGTGCCCGAGTTGCCACGGCGCGCGGCTCAATGAGATCGCGCGGCACGTGCGGTTGCAGGCGCGGACGATCGATGAGTTCACTGGGTTGTCCGTCCGCGGCGCGCTCGCGATGCTGGGGAAGCTGAAGTTTTCCGCGGACGAAAAGCAGATCTCCGAGGACATCGTGCCCGAGATCGCGCAGCGGCTTACTTTCATGGGCCAGGTGGGGCTCGACTATCTCGCGATGAGCCGCTCGGCGAAGACGTTGAGCGGCGGCGAGTCGCAGCGCATCCGTCTCGCGGCGCAGCTTGGCTCGAATTTGCGCGGCGTGCTCTACGTGCTCGATGAACCAACCATCGGCCTGCATGCGCGGGACAATGAGAAGCTGCTCGACACGCTCGAAGCGCTGAAGGCAAAGGGCAACTCGCTGGTCATCGTCGAGCACGACGAAGACACGATGCGGCGCGCGGACACGATTATCGACCTCGGTCCCGGCGCGGGCTCGCGCGGCGGCGCGGTGGTGGCACAGGGCACGATCGCGGAGATTCAAAAAATCGCGGCCTCGATGACGGGCAAATATTTGCGCGAGCCGCTCCAGCACCCAACGCGCGGTGAGCGCCGTTCGTTGAAGGACGTGAAACGCTGGCTCGAGGTGAAAGGCGCGGACCTGCACAACCTCAAGGACGTGAACGTGAAGTTCCCGATCGGGCGGCTGAGTGTGGTCACCGGCATTTCCGGCTCGGGCAAAAGCACGCTGATGCGCGGCGTTCTCAAGCCGGCGGTCATGGCGAACCTCAAGCGCACTGGGAAGAAGCCGCCGCTGGTCGGCTGCACGTCGATCGCCGGCGTCGAACATTTGGAAACCGCGTACGAGGTCGATCAATCGCCGATCGGCAAGACCACCCGCTCCACGCCGGCGACATACATCAAGGTCTTCGACGAAATCCGCGCACTCTTCGCGCAGATGCCGCTGTCGCGCATCCGCGGCTACACTTCCAGTCGCTTTTCCTTCAACGCCGAGGGCGGGCGCTGCGAGACGTGCCAGGGTCAGGGCGTGATCAAGGTGGAGATGAATTTCCTGCCGACCAGCTTCACGCCTTGCACGGACTGTCACGGACGCCGCTACAATGCGGCCACGCTCGAAGTGCTCTACAACGACCGCAGCATTGGCGACGTCATGGAAATGACGCTGGAGCAAGCCGCCGAATTCTTCGCCGCGCAGCCCAAGATCCACCGCCCGCTCGCGCTGCTCTGCGACACCGGCCTCGGCTACCTGAAGCTCGGCCAGCCCAGCCCCACGCTCAGCGGCGGCGAAGCGCAGCGTCTCAAGCTGGTGAGCGAACTCACCCGCGGGCTCGGGCGCGCCGTCACTTCGCGCCTGCGGCAAAACCGCGAACCGAAATCGACGCTCTACCTGCTCGAGGAACCGACGATCGGACTGCACATGGCGGACGTGGCCGACCTGCTCAAGGTCTTCCACCGCCTCGTCGATGACGGCAACACGGTCATCGTCATCGAGCACAATCTCAGCCTCATCGCCGACGCCGACTACATCGTGGACATCGGTCCCGAAGCCGCCGAAGCAGGCGGCGAACTCGTGGCCTGCGGCACGCCCGAGGAAGTCGCGAAGAGCAAGCGCAGCCGGACGGCGCCGTTTTTGCAAGCGGTGCTCGGCTGAAAACGGGAATTTCCTGAAAGAAACGGAGGGATCGCTCCGTTACCTAGTCGTGAATCGCACCACTCGACAACGTTTCCCACTTCGCCATCTCGCTTGGTCGGCTGGCGCAATTTCCGCGCTCGTGTTCGTGGCTTTCGGCGCGATGACGTTCATGCATGCGTGGTCGATGACGCATTACGCGGAACCCAGCGTGCGAACGACCCGCGCCGCGGAGTTGTCCGGCTGGGGACGGCTCCTCGTGATGGCCAAGGGCGCAACCATTCGGCGACAGATCAACAAGCGCGCCCCAAATGACATCGGCCTCGAATTTTCGACGCGGACATTCACCGGCGCGCACGGACTCAAGCTCGAAGCGTGGTGCATCCCGGGCACAATCGCGGCACCGGCGGTGCTTATGTTTCCTGGCTACGGTGGGAGCAAGGACACGTTGCTCCCCGCCGCAAAAGAATTTGCGGCGCTCGGCTGGGAGATTTGGCTGATCGATCCGCACGGCATCGGTGGATCGGAAGGCACGACCACCAGCATCGGCTGGCATGAGGCGACAGACGTGGCGGCGGCTTTTCGCGAGTTTCGCTCCGGTAGTAATGGCGCCTGCGTGCTCTACGGCACCTCCATGGGAGCAGTGGCAATCCTCCGCGCCGCGCACGAGGGCTGGGTGAAACCGGACGCTCTGATCCTGGAATGCCCATTCGATCGCTTCACCCACCCGATCGCAACGGGGTATGGCCGCTTCGGCCTCCCGGGAAATCTCTTCGGCCCCGCGACGGCATTCTGGGTCGGAGCGCAACAGGGATTCAACGCGTTCGATCACAACCCTGTGGAATACATCTCGAGTGTCCGCTGCCCGGTGCTCCTGTTGCAGGGTGAGGACGATGACACGATCGGGCGGGCATACGTCCGCGCGGTCGGAAACGGTCTCGGTCCGAACGGCACGTTCGCGTTTCTGCCCGGCGCCGGTCACGCGTTTCTGGTCACCGGCGCGGCAAAGGTTTGGAAGAGTTCCATGCGGTCGTTTGCAAGTCGCACCTTCCCCGGAAGCGAAGTGCGGTAGATGTTCGAACGGACGAAGGCGAAAGCTGGCATGCATCGTGTTCCTCCGAAGGCACCATGCAGAACGAGACCAATCTCCAGACGCCACGGAACACCATCGCCATGCCGGGCCTCCGGCCACCGGCGCCTTCGACCGCAACGCCGGTTCGCCCGAACGTCGCGGGAATCCCGAGCGTCGCAACGGCGCGCACGTTCTCCTTCGACCAAATCGTCACGACGATGCTGGAGGTGGCCCCGGGGACGTCGGACCTGCTCTTTGTCGTGGGGAAGCCGCCGCAGGTGGAGGAGCACGGCAAGCTTAAGGGGATCGAGATCGACGGAATGTGGCCAGCGCTCGCGCCCGCTCACGTGGAGGCAATCGCGGGCAAGCTGATGGGCAGCAACGAGCGGCTCGCGAGCGATTTCAAGAACAACGGCTCGTGCGATACGAGCTACACGGTGGAGGGTCTGGCGCGGTTCCGGGTAAATGTTTTCAAAAACAACGGCAATCACGCGATCGTGATGCGCAAACTGAGCACGAAGATTCCGTCGCTGGACGGCCTCGGCCTGCCGGAGATTTTCCGGGAAATGATCAAGGAGAAGACCGGGCTGATCTTCGTGACTGGCGCGACGGGCAGCGGAAAGACAACGACGCTGGCGGCGATGCTGAATGAGATCAATCAGGAGCACGAATACCACATGGTGACGCTGGAGGACCCGATCGAGTTCCTGCATCCGCACAAGAAGGCGACGTTCAGCCAGCGCGAGTTGGGCAAGGATTTTGCGGACTTCGCGGTCGGCCTGCGCGCGGCGCTGCGGCAGGCGCCGAAGGTGATTCTCGTGGGTGAAATTCGCGACCGGGAGACGATGGAGATCGCGCTCACCGCAGCGGAGACGGGGCACGTGGTTTATTCCACGCTGCACACGATCAGCGCGGCGCAGTCGGTCAACCGGGTGATCGGGATGTTTTCCATCGAAGAGCAGGAGCAGGTCCGCCAGCGCCTCGCCGACACGCTGCGCTACGTGGTAAGCCAGCGGCTCGCGCCGAAGGAGGGCGGCGGACGATTGATGGTGAGCGAGATCATGGGCTCAAACTTGCGCACGCGGGAGGCGATCCTGCTTGGCGAAGGCGAGGTGCGGAATTTCCACGAGATCATCGAGGCCAGTTCCCAAGCGGGCTGGCACAGCTTCGAGCAGTCGCTTACCCGGCATTTTGCGGAGGGGACGATCACTGAAGAGACAGCGATGCTTTACAGCGTAAACAAATCGGCCATGCGCCGCTCGATCGACATGGCGAAGAAGACGATGCAACCGCACGACAATGCGCCGTCGGGTTTCCGTTTGAATCACGAAAGCCTGCACATTCCGAAACTGGCGCCCGCCGGGCAAAGGCCGCCGCCGCTGCCGACGTAAAACGCGACCGACGCGCAGGTCATTCGGTGAGGATCAATCGCGTCCCGTCCCCTCGCAAGAAGCCGGAAACGGGGAGCCGTTGTTTAGGGGAAGAAATTTTCTGCAAAAAGGACTTGCAGGGTGACGCGGCGTCCACTAAACATCTCGCCCCTTTCGCGCTCTCTGAGTGTTCGCACTCACGCTCTCGCGGCTCCGGTCAACCGGCGGCTGCGTCTCGCGTGGCGGCTGATCTGAGCGGCACGAAAGGAAAAATGCGGTTCGCGAAGAATATTGCTTGCCCGTCAGGCGAAAATTCCTAGAGTCCGCGCTCCCCGCTCCCGATGGGTCGTAGAAAAGCCCGTTAAAGCGGGGTTTCTAGTCCCCGGATATCGCGGGGAAAAGCAGTTCCGAACGACCAAACTTTCACATGCCAACGATCAACCAGCTCGTCCGCAAAGGACGCAAGAAGGTAACGACCAAATCGAAATCCCCGGCGATGACGAATTGTCCGTTCCGTCGTGGCGTCTGCACGCAGGTCATGACCCGCACGCCGAAGAAGCCGAACTCCGCACTCCGCAAAGTCGCGAAGGTTCGTCTGACTAATGGCTACGAAGTGATCGCCTACATTCCTGGCGAAGGTCACAACCTTCAGGAGCACTCGATCGTCCTCGTTCGCGGTGGACGTGTGAAGGATTTGCCCGGCGTTCGTTATCATATCGTCCGCGGCACGCTCGACGCCCTCGGGGTAGATGGCCGCCGTCGCAGCCGTTCCAAGTATGGCGCGAAAAAGCCGAAGAAGGGCGCCGAAGCTGAAGCCGCCGCCGCAAAGGGCGCCAAGGGCAAGAAGAAGTAAGTAACCGAATTTCAACTTTCACTCACCATGTCCCGTCGTCGCCGCGTAATTCATAAGACAGAGAAGCTGGATGCCCGCTATGGCAGCCCCATCGTGGCGCGCCTCATCGCCAGCGTCATGCAGAGTGGTAAGAAGTCGCTCGCCGAGCGCATCGTTTACACCGCGATCGAAGAGACCCGCACCGGCACGGATGCGGTTGATCCTTTGGAGATTCTCCACAAAGCGATCGATAACGTGAAACCTCGACTTGAGGTCAAGAGCCGCCGCGTCGGTGGTGCGACGTATCAAGTGCCCATGGAAGTCCCGCCCGCCCGCCAACTCGCTCTCGCGATGCGCTGGATCGTGGGTTACGCCACTTCCCGCAAAAACCAACCGCTAATGAAGGCGCTGGCCACCGAGTTGAAGGAAGCCGCGGCCGGTCAAGGCAATGCGATCAAGAAACGCGACGACACGCATAAGATGGCCCAAGCCAATCGCGCGTTCGCTCACTTCCGCTTCTAACTAGTTTCAGTATGTCCACGGCTTCCGTCACGACCAATCCCAACTCGCCTAACCGGCAGTATCCGCTCGAGCGGACCCGGAACATCGGCATTGCTGCGCACATCGATGCCGGCAAGACGACGCTCACCGAGCGGATCCTTTTCTACACGGGCATGATCCATAAGATCGGTGAAGTGCATGAAGGCACGACCGTGACCGACTGGATGGAGCAAGAGCGCGAGCGCGGCATCACGATTACGTCCGCCGCGACGACTTGTTTCTGGCAGCAAAAGAAGGAAGCCGAGATTTACAAGGCATTCGAGGCGATCAAGATGCGGGTGAACATCATCGACACCCCTGGTCACGTGGACTTCACGGCCGAAGTAGAGCGTTCGCTCCGCGTGCTCGACGGTGCGATCGCAGTATTTTGCGGCGTGGCGGGCGTGCAACCGCAATCTGAAACCGTCTGGCGTCAAGCGACCAAATATAACGTTCCGCGGATCGCGTTCGTTAATAAGATGGACCGCACCGGTGCCAACTTTAACAACGCCATCAACGACATGCGGACCAAGCTCCGCGCGAACGCCTGGCCGGTGCTGATTCCGATCGGGGCGGAAGACCAACTCAAGGGTCAATACGACGTCATCAATAAGAAGGCGATCATCTATCTCGACGACGAGAAGATGGGTTCTAATTATCGGATCGAAGAGCTTCCTGCCGAAGCGAAGGAACTGGTGGACAACGCCTATAACGATCTGGTTACGGCGATTTCCGATCTCGATGACGAAATCGGCGAAGCGTTCCTCGAGGAAAAGCCGATCACCATCGAGATGCTCAAGGCCGGCATTCGCCGCCAGACCATCGCGAACAAGTTTGTCCCAGTCGTCGGCGGCTCCGCCTTCAAGAACAAGGGCGTGCAGTATCTCGTTGATGCAGTCATCGACTACCTCCCGAGCCCGATCGACATTCCTCCGGCGAAGGGCATGGACCCCGACACGCTCGCGCCGATTGATGCCGTCACGGACGACAACGGCAAGTTCTGCTCGCTCGCGTTCAAGCTCTGGACCGACCCCTTCGTCGGTAAGCTCGTTTTCTTCCGCGTCTACAGCGGCAAGGTCACCAAGGGCGATACCATCTACAATCCCCGCACCAATAAGCGCGACCGCATCAGCCGCCTGATCCAGATCCAGGCCGACAAGCGCGAGGACATCGACACGATCTACTCCGGCGACATCGCGGCGATCGTCGGCATCAAGAACGTCACCACGGGCGACACGCTCTGCAACGAAGACCATCCGCTCCTTCTCGAACCGCCATCGTTCCCTGATCCGGTTATCTCGATGTCCATCGAGCCTAAAACCAAGCTCGATCAGGAAAAGATGGGCATCGCCCTTCAGCGCCTCGCCGAAGAAGATCCAACCTTCCGCGTTCACACCGACGAAGACACCGGTCAGACGATCATCGCCGGCATGGGTGAGCTGCATCTCGAGATCATTCGCGACCGCATGCTTCGTGAATTCAAGGTGGAAGCTAACTCCGGTAAACCGCAGATCGCTTACCGCGAAACGATCACCGCTCCGGCGATGGGTGAAGGTAAGTTGATCAAGCAGTCCGGCGGACGCGGTCAATACGGCCACGTGATTGTCAACGTTCGCCCAGGCGAGCGCGGCAAAGGGATCGTCGTCGAGAACAAGGTTGTCGGCGGCACGATTCCCAAGGAATACATCCCCGCCTGTAAGAAGGGCGTGGAAGAAGCAGTGCTCAATGGTGTGGTTGGTGGCTACCCCGTCATCGACGTGGAAGTCGATATCATCGACGGCAGCTACCACGACGTGGACTCGAACGAACTCGCGTTCAAGATGGCCGCGATCTTTGCGACCAAAGACGGCTTCAAGAAAGCGGGCGCGATCCTTCTCGAGCCGATCATGAAGGTCGAGAATAGCACTCCGGAAGAGTATCAAGGCGATATCATGGGCGATCTCAGCCGCCGCCGCGCTGCCATCAAAGGCATCGAAGCGAAGAACAATCTTTCCATTATCAACGCAGATGTGCCGTTGGCGGAAATGTTCGGCTACTCGACCGCGATTCGCTCGCTGTCGAAAGGCCGCTCCAGCTACTCGATGGAGCCTTCCCATTTTGAACAAGTTCCGGCTCAGGTGCTCGCCGCCGTGCTCGACCAGAAGGCCAAGTAACCCAACAAATTTATGACCGGACAACGTATTCGCATCCGTCTCAAAGCTTTCGACTTCCGCATGCTCGACCAGTCGTCGGCGGAAATCGTCGAGACTGCCAAGCGCACTGGGGCCAAGGTCGCAGGACCGATCCCGCTGCCCACGCGCATCGAAAAATTCACCGTGAACCGCTCCCCGCACGTGGACAAGAAGTCCATGGAGCAGTTCGAAATCCGCACCCACAAGCGGTTGCTCGACATTATCGAGCCCACCGCCAAGACCGTGGACGAGCTCAAAAAGCTCAACCTCCCGGCCGGCGTGGATATCACCATTAAGATCTGACCTTTTAGCGCACCGACGACATGAAGATTGGACTACTAGGCAAGAAAATTGGCATGACCCGCGTCTATGACGCCAAGGGGAAAGCTACGCCCGTCACCGTCATCGAAGCAGGGGGTAACACCGCACTGCAGATCAAGACGGAAGACAACGACGGATACTCCGCGGTGCAGGTTGGCTTTGACACGCAGAAAGAACAGCGTGTGACCAAGCCGCTCCTCGGCCACTTCAAGAAGGCCGACTCCGAGCCGAAGAAATTCGTCCGCGAGTTCCGCCTCCCCGATGGCACAACTCTCGACGGCGCTGTTGATCTTAACGTCAGCCAATTCGCCGCTGGCGACGTGGTGGACGTGATCGGCCGCTCCAAGGGCAAAGGTTTCCAAGGCGTCATGAAGAAGCACAACATGGCCGGCCAGGGTATGTCGCACGGTTCGATGATGCATCGCCGGAATGGCGCCATCGGCAACCGCTCGACGCCCGGACGTATTTGGAAGAACATGGGCATGCCTGGTCACATGGGTGACGAGCGCGTGACGGTTCAGAACCTCCAAGTTGTCCAGGTTCGCCCTGAAGAAGGCGTGATCCTCATCAGCGGTGCAGTTCCCGGCGCGAACGGCAGCTATGTCGTCGTCCGCCCTGCGATCAAAGCTAAACCAGAGGCTGCGAAGTAATTTATGGCTGCAAAAGTTCTTACCGTAGAAGCCGCCAAGGCTGCCAACATCGACGTGGTAGAGAATGGCAAATACACTCAAGTCGTGCATGACACCGTGGTCGCGCTCCGCGCCAACCGCCGCAGCGGCACCGCCTGTGTGAAGACTAAGGCCACCGTTCATGGCTCCGGCTCCAAGCCTTGGCGCCAGAAGGGCACCGGCCGCGCCCGCGCCGGTTATAAGTCGAGCCCTGTGTGGGTCGGTGGTGGCGTGGTCTTCGGACCGCATCCCCGCGACTACTCGAAGAAGGTAGCCAAGTCGGTGAAGCGTATCGCTCTTCGCAAGGCTCTCAGCGAGCGGATCAAGGCTGGAGATGTTTTCATCGTCGATGCCTTCGCCATCAAGGAACCGAAGACCAAGTCCTTCATCGCTTCGCTGACCAAGATCACCGAAGAACCGAAGACGCTGATCATCGGCGCTAACTTCGACGAAACGACTTACATGGCGGCGCGCAATGTTCAGCCTACGCTGCTCATTACCTCCTCCGAGGTAAACACCGAACAACTTCTCAATTTCCGCAAAGTCATCGTGACCAACGACGCCCTTGCTCAACTCGCCGAGCGCATCGCCAAAAAATGAACGAACCTTACGACATCATCGACACGGTTCGCCTGACCGAAAAGGCGACGCTCCTCGCTGAACGGGAGAACAAGTATGTCTTCCGCGTCCGCCCGAGCGCGACCAAACCTCAGATCAAGGCTGCGATCGAGAAGCTCTTCAAGAAGTCCGTGGTCGCAGTGAATACCTGCAACTACGCGGGCAAGAAGAAGCGCGAACGCACCGCCTCCTTCGGCCGCAAGT
The DNA here is from genome assembly GCA_049690035.1 of Chthoniobacteraceae bacterium. Lineage (GTDB taxonomy): Bacteria > Verrucomicrobiota > Verrucomicrobiia > Chthoniobacterales > Chthoniobacteraceae > Chthoniobacter. The sequence continues at coordinate 11,129 of JBAVML010000366.1, read as the reverse complement.
CCGACTGGAAGAAGGCCATCGTCACCCTCAAGCAAGGTGACAAGATTGAACTCGCTTAACCCGTAACTAGTTATGGCTCTCAAGACTTTCCGCCCTCTTACTCCCGCCAACCGCTACAAAGCGTTGCCGGCTTTTGAAGAGGTTACCAAATCCAAGCCCGAGAAATCGCTGGTCGAAATCAAGCGCCGCTCCGGTGGTCGCAACAATAACGGCCGGATCACCACCCGTCACATCGGCGGTGGTCACAAGCAGAAGTATCGAATCGTTGACTTCAAACGCCGCAAGCGTGGCATTGAGGCAGAAGTGAAGGCGATCGAGTACGATCCGAATCGCACCTGCCGTATTGCGCTCCTCGAATACACCGATGGCGAGAAGACCTACATCCTTGCTCCTGTTGGACTCAACGTCGGCGACAAAGTGTCCGCTGGCGACAAGGCTGAGCCGAATGTCGGAAATGCCCTTCCTCTTCGTAACATCCCGCTCGGCGCCTCGGTCCATAATGTGGAGCTCGTCGCTGGTCGCGGTGGCCAGATCGCCCGCAGCGCCGGTCAACAGGTGATCCTGAATAACCGTGAAGGTGACTACGCGCTTGTGAAGATGCCATCCGGCGAAATCCGCAAGATTCACGCTGATTGCTTCGCCACCATGGGCCAGGTCGGCAATGTCGAACACATGAACGTGTCGTCCGGCAAAGCTGGTCGCAGCCGCTGGCAGGGTGTTCGTCCTACCGTCCGCGGTATGGTCATGAACCCGATTGATCACCCGAACGGTGGCGGTCAAGGCAAGTCCAAGGGCGGTGGCGGACGTCATCATCCGATGTCACCCTGGGGTCAGTTGGCCAAGGGCTTCAAAACCCGCCGGAAGCACAAGACGAGCAATAACTTCATCGTCGAGCGCCGCAAATCGAAGAAGAAGTAATCCCCTTACCCAACCTAACTAGACTATATGGGTCGCTCTCTTAAAAAAGGTCCTTTTGTTGACGGTTATCTCTTCGAGAAAATCGACAAGATGAACGCCGCTCCCGTCAAGAAGCCGATCAAGACCTGGTCGCGCCGCTCGATGATCACTCCGGAATTCGTCGGACATACTTTCCTCGTGCATAACGGGAAAATCTTTAACTCCGTCTTTGTGACGGAAAACATGGTGGGACACAAACTTGGTGAATTTTCGCCCACGCGAATCTTCAAGAAGCACGGGTCCCACACTGCGAAGGTTACCAAGTAACCGCGCCTGATGGTTCAAGTGTTGAGGACATGAAATTCTCGACTCCTGGACTGAATTGCGCGGCGATGGTCGCCGGGCTGTTCCTGATCACGATCGCAAGATCGCCGGGGCAAGCCGAAGGTTCTTTCTCAGACTTAGATATTGAATACAGCGAGTTGAAAGTGACGCTTGAGAAAGTTCTCGGCGAAAACAAACAACTCCGCGACGCTCTCGCTGAAACCGGGAAGACGCTGGCTGACATGAGGAAAAACCTCGCGGCGACCAGCGGCGAAACCGAAGTCTTCAAACGGCAATCCATGGAACTCAAACTCCGAATGGAAGCCCTAGGACTCGATCTGGCTGGCGGTAACAACGCCAAGCTTGAACAGCGATTGCTCGCCGCAGTGAGTGACATGCGCGCGATTGCCCAGGAGAAGAAGAATCTCTCCGAGGCGCTCGCCAGATTGTCCGATGCAGCCGCGGGTTACGCAAAGAGCGCGACCGGAGCACCTGCTCAATCCCGACTGGCCCTCGAGAGTGAGATTCGCAATGCGAACAAAACCCTCGGAGGCGGTTCCAGTAACGCGGCCGATGCGACGCCAGTGCCTTCGACCATCACCGATGCGATGGCGATCAGTGTGAAAGAGGATCTTTCGCTGATCGTGATCAACCTCGGAAGCAAGCAAGGCGTGAAAGTCGGGATGCCCTTCCGGGTCGTCCGCGGCGACAAAGTCATCGGCAATGTGCAAGTGGTCGATGTCCGCGAGAAAATCGCGGGCGCCGTGATTCAACGTCTAAGTTCCGAAAGAGAGCAGATCAAAGTCGGCGACCGCCTCGTGGTGGACGCCAGACCCTAAAACCAAATTTCATTTAACCAGTTAGTCGAGCATCCAGACATGCAGATCATATCCATCTACCGCGGCGCACGCATTTCGGCATTCAAATGCCGGGAAGTGACGCGCGAAATTCAGGGCCTTCCCGTTGCTACGGCGCTCGACATCCTCGCTTTCACTCCGCGGAAGGCGGCGACACTCGTGGCCAAGACGCTGAAGAGCGCCATCGCCAACGCGGAAAACAATAACAACCTCCGCGCCGACCGGCTCGTGGTGCAGGAAGCGACCGTGGGCGAAGGTCCGACGTTCAAGCGCTTCCAGCCCAAGGCTCGCGGCAGCGCCGGTCCGATCCGCAAACGCACTTCGCACATCCGCATCATCCTCACGGACGAGATTGAGATTAAGCCGAAGCGCCAGCCGAAGAAATCCACCTCCAAGTCCAAGTCCTCGAAACCTGCTGCAAAGAAGAAGGCTACCGCTCCCGTTGCGACGCCCGCGCCCGCCGTCGAGCAGCCCAGCACTCCAGAATAAATATGGGTCAGAAAGTTAATCCTATCGGTTACCGCCTGGCAGTGAACCACGACTGGCGTTCGCGCTGGTATGCTTCACCCAAGGAGTTGCCTGAGTTCCTTCACTCCGATCTCAAGATCCGGACCTACGTGAAGGATAAGCTCCGCCTCGCCGCTGTCTCGAAGATTGTTATCGAGCGCGCATGGAATAGCATCCGCGTCACCATCTTCACCGCCCGCCCGGGTATCGTGATCGGCCGCAAAGGCACTGAAATCGAGAAGATGACTGCCGATATCGGCGATATGTCCGGTGGCAAGTCCGTGAAGATCGACATTCAGGAGATCAAGACTCCGGAACTCGACGCACAACTCGTCGCTGAAAACGTCGCTCTCCAGATCGAGCGCCGGATCAGCTTCCGCCGCGCGATGAAGAAGTCGATCCAAACGACGATGGATTTCGGCGCCCAGGGCATCAAGCTGCGCTGCGCAGGCCGTCTCGGCGGTGCAGAAATCAGCCGCGCGGAATGGTATCGCGAAGGCAAGATCCCTCTTCACACTCTCCGTCAGCCTATCGACTACGGCTTCGCTGAAGCCAACACCGTTTACGGCAAGATTGGCGTCAAATGCTGGCTGTGTAAGCCGGAAGGCGTCAACGAGCCGCAGCCGGTCGAGAAGCGTGAACCTCGCGAATCTCGTGAGTCCCGCGACGCAGCACCGGCTCCCGCCGCTGCTGAAGTGAGCCAGTAACTTAGCAATTTAATTTTACCCAGAAAGAAACACGGCAATGCCTTTGATGCCCAAACGAGTGAAGTATCGCAAGAGCCAGCGCGGCAGTCGCAAAGGCACTGCTTCACGGACTATCGCGATTGATTTCGGTGCCTTCGCCTTGCAGACGCTAGACCGCGCCTGGATCACCAATACCCAAATCGAAGCGGCCCGCGTTGCGCTCACCCGCAACATGAAGCGCAAGGGCAAGCTTTGGATCCGCCTCTTCCCGGATAAGTCCGTGACTGCCCGTCCGCCAGAAACCCGAATGGGTAAAGGCAAAGGCGCTCCCGAGTACTGGGTCGCTACGGTCCGTCCAGGTAACATCCTTTTCGAACTCGACGGTGTGTCTGAGTCTGTCGCTCGCGAGTCCCTGCGTCTCGCTGCGGACAAGCTTCCGATCCGCACCAAGTTCATCACCCGCCACCACGCCGCCTAGTTTATGAAGAACAAAGAGATTCTTGAGCTGAGCCTTGCCGAGCTCGCGGCCCGCAAGCATGAGCTTCGCGAGGAAAGTTTTCATCTGCGCATGCAGCAGCAGAGCGGTCAGCTCGAAAAACCGAGCCAGCTTCGCGCCATCCGCCGCGAAGTCGCACGCATCGAAACGGTGCTGACCAAAAAGACCAAGCCCGCGCCAGCGGCGACCAAGTAAGCCATGAGCGAGGAAACCACTACAGCCACCACCGGGATCCCGACCCGCAATCTCCGCAAGGAGCGCGTCGGACAAGTCGTCTCGACCAAAATGCAGAAGACGGCCATCGTCGAAACGACGACCCGCGTGCCGCACGCCAAGTTCGGCAAGATCATCAAGCAGGTGAAGCGCTTCTATGCGCATGACGAAGAGGGCAAGGCCCAACTCGGCGACACCGTCCGCATTGCTGAGACCCGCCCACTTTCGAAGCTGAAACGCTGGCGTCTGGTTGAAGTAATCAAACACTAGCTTATACTCCGCGCCCTTTTTATATGCTCCAGATTCGTTCCAGATTAGATGTTGCCGATAACACCGGCGCGCGCATGGCGAAGATGATCGGTGTCATCGGGAAGAAGAATTCTCCCCAGGCTCAGATCGGCGACGTCATCACCGCTCACATCCGCGAGGCTTCGGCCGGCGGGACGGTGAAGAAGGGCGAAGTCGTCCGCGCGGTAATCGTCCGCACCCGGCAGCCGATCCGTCGCGATGACGGCAGCTACCTCCGGTTTGACAACAACGCGATCGTGATCATCGACAAGGATCTCAATCCTCGCGGGACCCGCATCTTCGGCCCCGTCGCTCGCGAACTCCGCGAAAAGAACTTCATGAAGATCGTCTCCCTCGCTCCTGAGGTGATATAATTATTACCCGACTCCAATTTCACGTTAAGAAGGGTGACCAAGTCACCGTCATCACCGGCAACCACAAGGGTGCCGCAGGTAAGGTGCTCGCCGTGCTTCCGAAGAAGCAGCAGGTGTTGATCGAAGGTGTCCGCCTCATTAAGAAGCACACCAAGAAGTCCCAGGACAACCCACAGGGCGCCATCATCCAACGGGAAGGCCCTATCCACATTTCCAACGTCAAAGCCGTCGAGCAGACCGAAACGAAAAGCAAGACGACCAAGGCAAAGTCCAAGAAGAAAGCCTGATTAGGTTATGGCCGCTGAATTTTACCAGTTTTACAAACAGACCGTGATCCCTGCGATGCAGGCGAAGCATGGCTACAAGAACGTTCACCAAGTTCCGAAGATCGAGAAGGTCGTCGTCAATACCTGCGTCAACGCCAACACCGACGTGAAGCAGGGTCTTGAGGACGCGAAAGCGGAACTCACCCTGATCACCGGCCAGAAGCCGGCGGAGACTCGTTCGAAGAAAAGCATCGCGAACTTCAAACTCCGCCAGGATCAACCAATCGGCGCGAAGGTCACCCTGCGCGGCGCGCGGATGTATGAGTTCCTCGAGCGTTTGATCAAGACGGCGCTTCCTCGCATTCGCGATTTCCGCGGTGTGTCCACTCGTGCCTTTGACGGCAATGGGAACTACACCCTCGGTGTCCCTGACCAAACCATTTTCCCTGAAGTAGAACTCGACAAGATCAAGCGCAATATCGGCTTCGACGTGACCATCGTCACCTCGGCACTGACTAATGACGAAGCGAAGTCGCTTCTCAGCGAGATGGGCATGCCCTTCTCCGACAAAGCGCGTCTCGCCGCCAAGAAGAAGGCTGATGAAGCCGCAGCAGCAGCCACAGCCTAACTAGACATGAGCCAAATTTCCGATCCCATCGCCGACTTTCTCACGCGCCTGCGCAATGCAGGAACCGCGCGCAAGAGCGAAGTGCTGGCCCCTTACTCCAAGATCAAAGCCGAGATCGCCCAGATCCTGAAGCAGGAAGGTTACATCTCGAACTACGAGGTCGATACCACCGGCAAGTTCCCACAGATCAAGGTCACGACCAAGATGGCCAACCGCGTTTCTGCCATCACCGGCCTGAAGCGGGTGAGCAAGCCCGGCCTGCGCAAGTATGTCGGCTCCGCGGAGATTCCCCGCGTGCTCGGCGGCATGGGGATCTCCATCCTTTCCACGCCTCGCGGCGTGATCAGCGGCCGCGAGGCCAAGAAACAGAATCTCGGCGGCGAATTGCTGGCGATCGTTTGGTAACGGCTGGTCGAACTTCAGCTACTAACTAGTCATATGTCCCGAATTGGTAAAAAACTCATCGAGCTCCCCGCCAAGGTGAAGCTCAACGTGTCCGGCGAGGGCGCGGTCAGCGTCGAGGGCCCGAAGGGCAAGCTCGAGTGGACTCTTCCGAAGCACATTACCGCCAGCATCGACGGCTCGAGGGTCACGCTCGAGCGTGGCAGCGAAGACCGCAAGGTTCGTGCGCTTCACGGTTTGTCCCGCGCTCTGGTGAACAACATGGTCACTGGTGTTTCGACTGGCTTTGTCAAAGACCTCGAAATTCAAGGCGTCGGCTTCAAGGCTGCGGTTAAAGGTCCGATCCTCGACCTGAACCTCGGCTTTTCCCACGACCTCCACTTCCCGATTCCAGAAGGCATCAAGATCACCGTCGCGGAGAACACCAAGATCAAGATTGAAGGCATCGACCGTCAGTTGGTCGGTCAGGTCGCCGCCGACATCCGCGCTTATTACCCGCCCGAGCCTTACAAGGGCAAAGGCGTTCGCTATGCCGGCGAACAGATCCAGCGCAAGGAAGGCAAAACCGTTCAGTAATCCATGGCTACCAAGAAAATTTCTCCGATCAAGATGCGCCACCAGCGCATCCGCAAGAAGGTCGCCGGCACGCCGGAACGTCCTCGCCTTGCAGTGCACTTCTCCGGTCAACATATCTACGCTCAGGTCATCGACGACGAAGCCGGCAAGACCATTGCCGCCGTCCAGACAACCGAGAAGGACTTCACCGACGCCAAGGAAAGCCGTGCGAACGTCGCGACGGCTGTCAAGGTGGGCAAACTCGTCGCCGAACGCGCGAAGAGCAAGAACGTCGCTCGCGTCGTTTTCGATCGCGGTGGTTTTATCTATCACGGCAAGGTGAAAGCCCTGGCCGATGCGGCGCGCGAAGGCGGCCTCGAATTTTAACTTATCTCTATTATGGCAGAACCAAGACAAGGTGGCGGAAACCGTGGTCGTCGTGACCGGCAGGACAAACCGAAAGATGATAGCGGACTGACCGAAAAGGTCGTTTTCATCAATCGTTGCGCCAAGGTCGTTAAAGGCGGTCGTCGTTTCAGCTTCAGCGCACTGATCGTGACCGGCGACAAGCAGGGCAAGGTCGGATGCGGCTTTGGCAAGGCTAACGAAGTGAGCGAGGCGATTCGCAAAGCTTCCGAGTCCGCCAAGAAGTCCATGGTTAAGATTTCCGTTCGCGACAACACGATTCCTCATGAAGTGATCGGTGAACACGGCGGTGGTCGCGTCCTTCTGCGTCCCGCATCCCCCGGCACCGGCGTCATCGCCGGTGGTGGCGTCCGCGCGGTCGTTGAAGCCGCGGGGATCCGCGACGTTCTCGCCAAGTCGCTCGGCTCGAGCAACCACGCGAATGTGGTTAAGGCCACGATCGGCGCTCTCCAGCAGCTCCGCTTGCGCGAGCAGATTTACAAGACTCGCGGGCTGACCCTTCGTCAGGCCGCTCCAGCACTAGCTTCCTAAAAGACAGAATATGAATTTGCACACTCTCAAACCGCGCCCCGGATCGAAGCATCGCGTCAAGCGCCTTGGCTGCGGCGAGAGCAGCGGTCACGGAAAGACGTCCGGCAAAGGCCACAAGGGACAGAAAGCCCGCTCCGGCGGCAGCATTCGTCTCGGCTTTGAAGGCGGCCAGATGCCGTTGATTCGTCGCCTCCCCAAGCGGGGCTTCAACAACGCTGAGTTCAAGATTCGCTTTGCCGTGGTCAATCTCGACGCGCTCAACGAGTTCGAGAATGGCGCGACGGTGGACGAGCAGATTCTGCTTGAGTTGGGCCTGATTCGGCGCCCGTATGACCAGGTCAAGATCCTCGGCGGCGGGGAACTTACCAAGAAGCTCTCAATCACGGTGAACAAGGCCAGCGAGACGGCGAAAGCCGCAGTGGAAAAAGCGGGCGGCTCACTGACTCTCAAGTAAATGGCCGCGGTTCGCACGGCGCTGCGGCGGCCACGGTGCGGTTCCGTCGGCTAAAGACATGCTAACTCCGCAGCGCTTACGATGATCTCGGCCTTTACCAATACCTTCAAGATTCCGGAGCTCCGGAATCGCGTCATTTTCACGCTCATCATGCTGGTGGTCGTGCGCCTCGGCGCCGCGATTACCTGTCCTGGCGTGAATGCCACGGTCATTCAGGCTTGGTTCGCCTCGCAGGTGAACAACCAGTCGGGCGGCACGGTCGCAGCCCTATTCAATATCTTCAGCGGCGGGGCGCTGGAAAACTGCGCGGTCTTTTCGCTGGGCGTCATGCCTTACATTAGCGCGTCGATCATGTTGCAGTTGCTGACGGCGGTTATTCCTCAACTCGGCAAACTCGCCAAGGAAGACGGCGGGCGCCAGAAGATCATGCAGTTCACGCGATATGCCACAATCGCGCTGTGTGTCTTCCAAGGTTATCTGCTCGCACTTTCCTTCGAGAACCCAGGATCGAATCCTTTCCTTCAGGGAATCATGGATACGATTAACAAAATGGGTATGCCGCTGGTTTCGGAGCCCGGCTGGCCTTTCCGCGTGATGACGGTAATCACGCTCACGGCAGGAACGATGTTCCTGATGTGGCTCGGCGACCAGATCACGGATCGCGGCATCGGTAATGGAATGTCGCTGATCATCTCGGTCGGCATCGTAGCCCGCCTTCCCGCGGCGCTCATTCAAGCTTGGCGGACGTTTGTTCCCGCCGAGGGACAAGCGAGCAGCCAGGTCAACCCGATGGTGCTGGTGCTGATGATCGCATTCCTCCTCTTCGTGATCGCTGCAGTCATCTGTGTCACGCAGGCACAGCGGAAGATCAGTGTGCAATATGCGAAGCGCGTGGTCGGCCGAAAGGTCTATGGCGGGCAGACGCAGTACATGCCGCTGAAGGTGAACTACGCCGGCGTCATGCCGATCATCTTTGCGCAGGCGTTGCTGGTGTTTCCTTCGACGATCGCCACGATGGCGTTCAAGGGGAACCCAACGGCGCTCAAGATTGCGGCGATGCTGAATGATGGCTGGCTGCACTACATGCTCTACGGAGCAATGATTTTCTTCTTTAGCTACTTCTGGGTCGCGACGCAGTTCCAGCCGCAGCAAATCGCGGAAGACTTGAAGAAATACGGTGGCTACATCCCCGGCGTCCGTCCTGGTAAACCCACGGCTGACTTTCTCGACTTCACGATGACCCGCCTAACTTTCGCAGGCGCGATCTTCCTCACGATCATCGCGATCCTGCCGCAGATGCTGTCACACCAGCTTAGCGTGCCTTACATCACGGCGCAGTTCTTCGGCGGCACCAGTCTGTTGATTATCGTCGGTGTCATTCTCGACACGATGCGACAGGTGGAGACGCACTTGATCCAACGCCACTACGACGGCTTCCTGCGCAAGGGCCGCATTCGTGGTCGCTTCGATCGCACGCCTACCGGGCGCGGCGAGGCGGTTCAACAGGGTGCATTGCTTTGGCTGTATGTCGGGATTGCAGCGCTTCTGGTGGCGGGTATGGCGATTTTTCTCGCCGGGAAATTTCACTAGGTGAAGCAGCGGATCGTTCTTCTCGGACCGCCCGCATCCGGAAAAGGAACGCAGGCAGAAATGATTCAAGCCCGTTATCAGTTACCGATCACCTCGCCAGGGGCAATCCTTCGCGAGGAGCGAAAGCTCGGAACTCCCTTGGGAATGGAAGCGGAAAAGGCAACCAGTCAGGGTCAGCTCGTCTCCGACGAAATCGTGAATGCGGTCGTTAGAGGCTGGCTTTCACGTCACGAGAGCGCGTTCGTTTTTGACGGCTACCCCCGCAGTCTTAGGCAAGCATCGTCGCTCGACGCCATGCTCACGGAACGCAATAGCTCCCTTGATGTCGCTTTGCTGCTTGAGGTGAATTACGAGACGATCCGTGGACGGGTTGAGCGTCGAATGATGTGCTCGGCTTGCGGGCGAATTGTCAGCGTCGGATTGCAGGTCGCCAGCGCTGCGGCCCCCTGCCCTTCGTGTGGCGAAAATTTGACCAAGCGCCTCGACGATAAGCCCGAGACTCTCGAACTGCGCATGCGCGAATACGAGATCAAGACTGCACCGTTGATCGGATATTACCGCGAACGCGGGCTACTCCGCAGCGTCGATGCAGCACGCGCGCCGGAGGTTGTCTTCGATTCGATCGTGGAGATTTTGGAAGGCGCATGAGCATTCCCATCAAAACCGAGCGAGAGACCGAGAAGATGCGTATCGCGTGTCGGTGTGCGAGCGACATTCTCGACCGCACCGCGGGTCTGGTGCGCCCTGGTGTTTCCACTGGTGAGGTGGATCAGGCGGCGGCCGATTTTATGTCCGAGATGGGATGCAAGAGCGCGTTCCTCGGCTACCGCGGCTTTCCGGGGAACATCTGCATTTCCGTAAACGAAGAAGTCGTGCATGGCATTGGCGGTTCCCGCCGAATCCAGTACGGCGACATCGTAAAGCTCGACATCGGCGTCATCAAAGACGGCTGGGTCGGCGACACCGCCACGACCGTGCCGGCGGGGATGATCGACGAAAAAATCCAGCGTCTCCTGCGCGTCACCGAAGAGACGCTCGAGATGGCAATCACGCACGCGCACGCCGGCCGCCGACTCGGCGATATGTGCGCCGCAATTGAAGACGACGTGGTGGCCAACGGCTATAGCGTGGTGCGTGAATTCGTCGGCCACGGCGTCGGACGCAAGCTCCACGAAGAGCCGCAAGTCCCGAACTACGGCCGCCGGGGTAGCGGACCGAAGTTGAAGCCAGGCATGACCCTCGCGATCGAGCCGATGGTCAACATGGGCACCGCCGGCGTCCGCGTGCTCGGCGACAAATGGACCGTCGTCACGCTCGACGGAAAACCTTCCGCGCATTTCGAACACACCGTCCTCATTACCAAGGGCGAACCCGAAATCCTGACATGGCGAAAAAGGACTCAATTGAAGTAGAGGGACGAGTCGTCGAACTGCTGCCGAATACCATGTTCCGGGTTGAATTACCGAACGGCCATCGCATCCTCGCCCACATCTCAGGAAAAATGCGTTTGCACTTCATTCGCATCTTGCCAGGCGACAAAGTTCTGCTAGAAATGAGCCCCTACGACTTAACCAAAGGCCGAATCACCTTCCGGCAGAAGTAGAAACCCAGCTTTGATCGCACTGAGGACAGCCT
>JBAVML010000365.1:0-7723 GCA_049690035.1 Chthoniobacteraceae bacterium | reverse complement strand
GTTCCCGATCGTATTGACACTCGTCGCCGCGCCGATCGCCGCCGCGCCCGTGCCGACGACACCCACGGAACCCGAGAGCGCCGCCGCCACGCCGGTGGCGGTGATCGTGGAGATGTCGCGCGAGTTTAGCGACACGTCGCCAGCACCGGCGGTGATCCCGGTGCCGGTGCTGTTGGCAATGTGGGTATCGACCGCGATCGCGATCTTGTTCTTCACGCCTACGCCGGCGCCACTCGCGGAGACTGCGACGCCACCGCCTGCCAGCGCCACGGAACCCGCGGCGACGTTCGCCGTGATGGTCGCCGTTTCGTCGGCGAGCAGCCCGATCTTCCGCCGCGCGTCCACCTGCGAACCGGTGATATACGCCCGCACTTGCGAAGCCTGCACCGTGTTGCCGTCCGTCGAGTAGCCGATCAAGTTTTGCGCAGTCGAGGAACCGATCGCCGCACTGCCAGCAAACACACCGCCCGCCGCCGCCAGCGCCACGCTGACGATCCGTGCGTCGATCGTGGAATTGTCGGTCGCCGTGATCTTCACATCGCGCCCGCTCGAGAGCGTGCTGTTCGAGACGTAGGCCTGCGTGTTGCCGTTGATGATGTTCTCCGCATTGGCGCCCGCGCCGCTCACCGCGACGCCGACCAATCCACCCGCCACCGCGAGGCTCGCCGCCGTCGCCGTGCCCTTGATCGTCGCCTTCTCGGTCGCCGTCACCGCGATGTGGCTGCCGTCGGTGAGCGTCCAGCGATTGGTATCTGTATAGTCTTCGCGGCCAAGGTTCAGCGTCCCCGGCGTGCCTTTGAACACATAAATTTCACCCGCCGTGCCTCCGACCTTCTTCCAGTTCGATGACGTGAAGTCCTGACGGGAAATGTCGAGGCTCTGGTTGCTACCAACATAGACATAAGTCGCGCCCGCCTTGCCTGCGACCGGCACCCAGCGCGCGGTATTGGTGTAAGTCTCCGCGTTAAGATCGAAAGTCTCGGTCGGCGACGTCCCGCCGATGAAGCGATAGGTCGTTCCGCCATTCAACCGAACGAAATTGCCGAAGGTCACGGTCTGTTTGTTCTCGAGAGTCGTGGTCGCTTGGAGCGGCGTATCGGTCGCGAGCGGCGTCACGGAAGTCCACCGGCTGGTCACGGAGTAATCCTCGCGGTTGATGTCGAAACTCGCGGAGGCGGTGCCGAGGAACTTGTAGGTTGCGCCGCCGTTGACCCGGACCAGGCCATTCGGATCGACCGTCTGGGTGTTGACCGGTGCGATCGTCGCCTGGAAGTTCGCCACGGCGTAAGCGGGATCCAGCGTCACCGTATTGCCCGCGACGAGCGCGACTGCGTTCGTGGCGCCGTTGAGCTTCGTGTTGTAAGTCGGCGACGCATAACCTTCCGCGATCAGCACACGATCTCCGACCACCACCGGCGCGGCAGTTTGCACGGTCGAAAGGTTGCTGCCATTCACCAGCGTCCAGCGCGCCGTGTCGGTAAAGTCTTCACGGCCGAGATTCAGCGTCGCGCCCGTTCCGTTGAATTGATAGATCGCACCGACGACGCCACCGATCTTCTTCCAGTTAGCAGAGGTGTAATCCTGGCGGGAAACATCGAGCGTCTGATTGCTGCCAATATAGACATAGGTCGCACCCGCGATGCCGCCCACCTTCGCCCAACGAGTCGTGTCGGTGTAAGTCTGTGCATTGATGTCCATGCTCGTCGTCGGCGTGGTGGCGCCGATGAAGCGATAGACTGAGCCGCCGTTGAGTTGGACGTAGCCACCGGCATTGACCGTCTGTGTGTTCACCGTCTGAATCGACGCTTGGATCGGCGTGTCGCCGGTGGCGAGGGTCACGGGCGTCCAGCGAGTCGTGACCGTGTAGTCCTCGTGGTTGATGTCAAAGCTGGCAGAAGCGCCGAGGAACTTATAGGCCGCGGCGCCATTAACCTGAACGAGACCGTTCGTCGCCACCGTCTTCGTGTTCACGGGAACGATCGTGGCCTGGAAGTCGGCGACGCCATAAGCGGGGTCAAGAGTGACCGTGTTTCCGTCCGTGAGGCTGATCGGCTTCGTGCTGCCGACGAGCCTAGTGTCGTAGGCTCCGACATTCTTCCAGTTGGAGGACGTGTAGTCCTGACGGGATAGATCGAGCGATTGATTTGTGCCGAGATACTGGTAAGTCGCGCCGGCCTGGCCGCCGACTTTCGCCCAGCGGGTCGTATCGGTATAAGTCTCGGCGTTAAGATCGACGTTCGCAGCGGCGGTGTCGGCGATGAAGCGGTAAACCGAGCCGCCGTCCACTTGCACATAGTTGCCCGGTGCCAGCGGCTTGTTATTCACCAGCGTGATCGCCTGAAGGACGGTGGCCCCGCTGCCCGGAGCCGCTGCAACCCAACTGGTCGTGACGCTATAGTCCACCCGATTGATATCGGTGCTCAGCGCCGAGGCGCCGAGATACTTGTAAATCGCGCCGCCATTCACCTGGACGTAACCGTTCACCGGCACCGTCTTGGTGTTGACCGGGATCGCGAGTTTCGTCGCGTTGAAGTTCGCGATGCCGTAGGCGGCGTCGAGAAGCACGGTGTTTCCGGTGACGATCCCGACCTGTTTCGTGCCGTCGCTGCCGAGGCTGGTGTCGAAAGTGGGCGCGCCGAAGCCGGGCGCGAGCCGCACCCGATCGCCGGTGCGCACGGCCGCCGAGCTTTGCACGGTGGAAAACTTCGGTTCGGTGGAAACGCCCGCGACGTTGCCGGCACCCGGCGCGTTCGCGATGTAAGCGAGCACGTCGTTCGAGACCGTGTTGCGCGCCAGACCCACGCCGATGGAGACGCTTCCGCCCACGGCACCGAATGCCGCGCCGATGGCCGCCGCGCCCGCCTTCGCGTCGATCGTCGATTCATCCGCCGCGGTCAGCTTGAGGTCCGTCGTCTGGATGCCCGTCGTGCCGACACCGTCGATGCAAGCCTTGATCGAAGTCGCGATCTTGTTCTCCGTCGAGGAGCCCGCGCCCGCCGCACCAACGCCGACGAAGCCGCCGGCCACCGCCACGGAACCCGAAACCACGAGCGCATTGATCGCCGAGGTGGACTTCGCGCTTTCGCTCATCGCGCCGCGCGCATCGATCGCGGAATTCAGCGTGTAAGCCTGCACCTGCGCGGGCGTCTTCGTGCTGCCGTCCTCGCTGTAGCCGATGAAATTCCGCGCCAGCGAAGCGCCGACCGACGCGCCGACTCCGGCGATGCCGCCACCGGCCGCGGCCAGCGAGGCGGTGAGCACGGTCGCGGTGATCGTCGAGCTTTGCATCGCGTCGAGCTTCACGTCTTTCGCGGTGGAAATGGTGCTGCCGCTGATGAACGCGTTAGTCTTCGTGAGGATCACGTTTTTCGCATCCGCGCCCGCGCCGGAGACCGAGACGCCTGCGATTCCGCCAACAGCAGCGGCGAGCGACGCCGCGCCCGCGGTGCAGGTGATCGTCGCGCGGCTGTCGGCCACCAGCACGAGGTCGCCCGCGGCGAGGTCCGTGGTGATCAAGCCGTCGTGCGTGGCGTTCTGGATGAACGCGGCCACGTCGTTGCTGATGACATTTTTCGCCAGGCCCACGCCGATCGAGAGCGACACGCCGGCCACGCCGCCGAGCGAAGCTGCGATGGCCGCGGCGCCGGTGAAGGCGTTGATCGAAGAGGAATCCGTCGCGCGAATCTCCGCCTGCGCAGCGCGCACGCCGGTGGTCGTGACCGTGGGCGTGCTGTCGCCATCGACGAAGGCTTTGACGAATGTGGTGACGCGGTTCTCCGCCGAAGCGCCCGCACCCGCGGCCCCGACGCCCGCGACGCCGCCACCCGCGAGCGCGGCGGAGCCAGCGAAGACGGTGCTGTCGATCGACGCCGTGTCATTAGCCGTCACCGTGAGTTTGCCGGTCGCGGCGATCACCGCGTTCTTAATGTAAGCGAGGACGGTCGCCGGCGCGTTGCTCGCGCTCACGTTCTGCCACTTGCTGGTGTCGCTGAAATCCAGCTTGCTCAGATCGAAGGTCTGATTGCCCGCGGTAGTCGAATCGCTGTCGCTGCTCGTCGTGCCGAGATACTGATAGACGTAGCCGTCGAAGGGTCCGCCCACGACCTTGATCTTGTCGCCGTTCGTGAGCGTGGCGATCGGCGCATGCGTGGTGTCGTAGGTCGCGGTGACCGACGTTCCGGTCGGATCGTAGCCGATGAAATTGTGCGCGAGCGCCACGCCGATCGACGCACCGACGCCCGCGGTGCCGCCAATGCTCGCGGCAAAGGACGCGGCGATGATCGTCGCGTCGATGATCGCGGAATTCGTCGCGCTGATTCCGAGCGTCGTGCCGGTGCTCACTGCACTCGCCTGAATGTAAGCGTTCGTGCCTGTGAGGATCACGTTCTTCGCATCCGCACCCGCGCCGCTCACGGCAACGCCCGCGGTGCCGCCGAAGCCCGCGGCAATCGAGG
The DNA here is from genome assembly GCA_049690035.1 of Chthoniobacteraceae bacterium. GTDB lineage: Bacteria > Verrucomicrobiota > Verrucomicrobiia > Chthoniobacterales > Chthoniobacteraceae > Chthoniobacter. The sequence goes on along the minus strand of JBAVML010000365.1, from coordinate 3,269 downwards.
CCGCGGCGGCGATCGCATTGATCGTCGCATTCTCCGTGGCCGTGACGGAAAGCGCGCCGGTCGTGGTCACGCCATTGTCGGTGGTGCTCGCGGAGGAGCCGTCCGCGTTCACGATGTAAGCCTCGACGTCGCTGGTGATCGTATTCCGCGCCAGCGAGATGCCGATGGAGACAGACACACCCGCCGTGCCGCCGAGCGAAGCCGCCAGCGAAGCCGCGCCCGCGAACGCGTCGATGGACGAGGTGTCATTCGCGATCAGCGTGACGCTGTCCGCGGAAATGCCGGTCGTGCCGGTGCTGCGGTCGCCGTCGATGAACGCCTTCACGTCCACGCCGATTTTGTTCTCCGCATACACGCCCGAGCCGCTCACCGCGACGCCCGCCGTGCCGCCCGCGGCGACTGCCGCGGAACCCGCGACGACCAGCGAACTGATGGTCTGCTTCGCCGTCGCGGTCTGCGTGAGATCGTCGCCCGCCGTCACGCTCGAGTTCAACAAATAGGCCCGCACTTCCGCCGGAGTCTCGGTGGTCGCGCCGGGCGTCCAGCCGATGAAATTCCGCGCGACCGCGATGCCGATCGAAGCACCGACACCGGTCGTGCCGCCACCGCCGATCGCGAGCGATGCGGCGACCACGGTGGAGGAAATCGTGGACTCGCTCGTCGCGCCCAGGTCTACATCCGCGAAGCTTTGGATGATGCTGTTGTTCCCGTACGCGTTGGTTTTGGTGAGGATGACATTCTGCGCCACCGCGCCCGCTCCGCTGATCGCCACGCCGGTCGTGCCGCCGAAGCCCGCCGCGAGCGAAGCCGCCGCGGAGATCGCGTTGATGTTGTTCTGCGAAACGCTGAAGCCGCCGCCCGCTTTCACCGCGATCACGTAGCTTTCGCCATCCGGGGCCACAAGCGTCCAGCTCTGGCCCGCGACGAGCGTGGAAATCTTCAGCTTCTCGACCACCGCCCAGTCAGTCGTGTTCGTGTAAGTCTCGGTGCCGAGATTCACGCCATCGCGATCCGTGCCGATGAAGCGATAGACCACGCCGCTGGATTTCACGGTCGTGCCTTCGCGGGGATTCCACACCTTGCGCACCGTCTGCCCGGCGAAGCTGCCCGGAGCGGTCAGCGTGATCGCGGTGCCCGCGGTCGCGTTGCTCGCCGAGGTCGCCAGCTTGAACGCCGTGTCGCTGACCTTGATGACGTAGTAGTAAGTGCCGCTCGTCAGTCCGCCGATGTTCGTCCCGGTGTTGGTGTAGAGCACCTTGTCGCCGGTCGCATATCCGTGCCCGCTCGCGGTGCGGATTTCATTCGTGACCACCGCGGTCGGCGTCGCCTTGCCGGAGTCGCTGGTGAGCATCGACTCCGTGCCGATCGTGTCGAGCGTCGGCAGCGTCGTGCCGCCCGCGGTGAAGGCCGCGCGGATCGCGGTGAGGATCGTCTTGTCGCCGGCCGCATCGACCGCCGCCTCGTTGACCGCAGTCGTGTCGGGATCGTTCTGATCGGCCTTCGCCGCGTCGTCGAAATTCGCCGCCGTCAGCGTCGCGCTCGTGGCGAAATCGAATAGGTGTTTGCCCTGCGAGATCGCGGAGACGGAGATGTTTCCCGTCGTGGAAACGACGCCCTGGTCGGCGTTCTTAATGTAGCCCGCGGTGTCGCCGGAGATTTCGTTGAAGGCGATGGAGAGGCCGATGGACACAGCCGCTCCGGTCGTGCCGCCCGCCGAGCCAGCGAGCGCCGCGGCGCCGGCGATGGCGTCGATGCTCGAGGAGTCCGAGGCGGAAATGGTCACGCTGCCCGCGGTCACGCCGTCGCTCGCGGCGACCGCGCCGTCGCCGTCGATGAAGGCCTCGACGTTCGATTTGATTTTGTTCTCGGTGTAAACGCCCGCGCCGCTCACACCGACGCCCGTGGTTCCGCCGCCGCCGAGCGCCGCGCTCGCGGCGACGACGATCGCATCGATGTTTTCGTTCGCCTTCGCCTCGACGGTCAAGGCGCCGCCGGCGGTGATCGCCGACTCGCTCGAGTAGGCGCGCACTTCCGAAGCATCCGCGCTGACGTTGACGTGCTTCCAGAGGCTGCTGTCACCGTAATTCATCACGCTCAGGTCGATCGCCTGATTGCCCGTCGTGTTGGGATCGCCATCGGTCAGCGTGGCGCCGAGATATTCGTAAACGTCGCCACCGAGCGGGCCGTCCGCGACCTTCACCCTCTTGCCCGTCGCCAGCGTGGTGAGCGTCGTGTTGTCCGAGGTGTAATCCGCAGTCACCGCCGTGCCGCTCGGATCCCAGCCGATGAAATTGCGCGCGACCGAAACGCCGAGCGCCGCCGCGCCGCCGGTCGTTCCACCTGCACCGATGCCGAGTGCGACCGCCGCGACCTTCGCGTTGATCGTCGCGTCGCTGTCGGTGTGAATCGTCACCGTGCCGTTGGCATCGACGCTCGCATTCACGACCACCGCGTTGGCCTTGCTGAGAATCGTGTTCATCGCGACCGCGCCGCCGCCACTGAGCGCGACGCCGGTCTGCGAAGAAGCGCCGACCGACGCGCTCGCCGCGACCGCGAGCGTCTTGATCGTCGCATCCGCCGCGGTGGTCACCGCCACATTGCCTGCGGGTGCCGAGACGCTGCCGGTGTTGATCTCGGCGAGCACGTCGTTGTCGATCTTGTTGAACGCGCCCGAGAAACCGATGGCGAGAGCGCCGGCGGTGGCGTTGCCGGAAGCCGCCACAGAGACCGCGCCGGCGATGGCTTCGGAATCGATCCTCGAAAGGTCGTTCGCCGACACCGTGACGTTGCCCGCCGTGCCCGGAGAAGTACCGTTATCCGCGCTGACCGTGCTGCTGCCCTTGATGCTCGAATGGATCTCCATCGAGATGCTGTTCAACGTGCCGACGCCAGCGCCCGCGATGCCGCCAGCAGTGCCGCTGGCGGAAACGCCGACCGCCGCCGCGCCCGCGAGCGCCAGTGCGTCGATCACCGCGGTGGACTGCGCGTTGACCGTCAGCGGTCCGGCAGCGGTCACCGTCGAGTTGTCGATATAGGCGTCCACCTTGTGGCCTGCGCCAGCTCCGATGTCGTTCTTTGAAATGGACGCGCCGATCCCGAGTCCGCCGCCCGCGCCGCTGCCGAGGCTGAGGCCGAGCGCGAGCGCGAATCCGCCGGTGTCGGCGCGAATGCTCGAGTCGTCGGTCGCGTTCACGCTCAACGCACCGTCCGTCGTCGTCACGCCGTTCGTGCCGTTGCTGTCCTTGATGTAAGCCTGAACGGTGTTGTCG
>JBAVML010000364.1:0-20411 GCA_049690035.1 Chthoniobacteraceae bacterium | reverse complement strand
GGCAGGAGCTCCGCGAGGCGTTCTTCCGTTCGTGCGTGGATGCGTAGGAGCGGTTCGCCAGCTTCGACTCCTGCACCCACTTTCTTGATGCGATCGAAGCCCACGGCGAAATCAACCGCGTCGCTGGCCTTCGCGCGTCCGCCGCCAAGCGCGACACAGGCGCGGCCGATCGCCCCGGCGTCCACGGCAGCGATGCGGCCGCTCCGAGGCGCGGGCAGTTCGTGAATGAGGGGTGCGCGATGCACGTCGGCGAGCCGTTCGAGCGCGCTGCTGTCTCCGCCTTGCGCCTCGACCATCGCGACAAATTTCCGCCACGCCGTGCCATCGGACAGCCAGCGCCCGAGCTGCGTGCGTGGTGCGTTTGTGACGCACTCGGCGAGGTCGAGGGTCAAGGCAACGGTGTCTGCGGGACCGCTTCCTTGCAGGCATTCGATGGCTTCGATCACTTCGAGCGCGTTGCCCACGGCGGTGCCGAGAGGCTGGTTCATTTCGCTGAGCCGATGATGCATCTGCACGCCCATCTCGCGCCCCACCGCGGTCAGGCCGGCGGCGAGTTGCTCGGCTTCGGCGCGCGTTTTCATGAAAGCGCCGGAACCAAACTTCACGTCGAGTACGAGGCGGTCGAGCGACTCCGCGAGTTTCTTGCTCATGATACTCGCGATGATCAGTGGCTGCGAAGGCACCGTCCCGGTGACGTCGCGCAGGGCGTAGAGTTTTTTGTCCGCCGGACAAATGTCGGCCGTTTGCCCGATCATCACGACGCCGAGTTTTTCGAGTTGGCGCAGCGCGTCGGCTTCGCTGAGGCCGACGTTGAAGCCGGGGATGCTCTCGAGTTTATCGAGCGTGCCGCCGGTGATGCCGAGGCCGCGCCCGGAGATCATCGGCACCCACACGTCGTCGCACGCGAGCAGCGGGGCGAGGATGAGCGAGACCTTGTCACCGATGCCGCCGGTGGAATGTTTGTCCACTTTCGGCGGCGAACCGGCGGGATAGCGGAGCAGATGGCCGCTGTTCATCATCGCGCGAGTGAGGTGGCTTGTTTCCACCGCGGTCATGCCGCGAAAGAAGACGGCCATGGCCCACGCGCTCGCCTGGTAGTCGGGGATCTCTCCGGCGGTGAAGCCGCGGATGAATTCCGCGATTTCCTCGGCGCTCGATTCGGCGCCTTCGCGTTTTCTTTCGATGAAGGCGGGCACGTGAAGGTTCATGGCCAGAAGCTTTTTCCGACGGCCCAGCGTTCGAGACCGAAGAACTCGGCGAGTGTGGCGGCGATGTCGGCGAAGGTTTCGCGAGCGCCGAGCTCGATCGCGCGGCCGCGGTGAAGGGCTATGAGCGGGACTTCCTCGCGGGTGTGGTCGGAGCCGCGCCAGGTGGGATCGTTGCCGTGATCGGCGGTGATCATCACGAGATCGTCGTCCGCGATTTGCGGAAGGAATCGGGGGAGCCAGGCGTCGAACTCTTGCAGCGCGCGAGCGTAGCCGGCGACGTCGCGGCGGTGCCCGAAGAGCATGTCGAAGTCCACGAGATTGGCAAAGACGAGTCCATTGCCGGTCACGGCCCAGCGTTCCTCAATCACGCGCATCCCTTCGGCGTTGGAGGACGTCGGGGTCGAGTGAGTGACGCCGCTGCCGGCGAAGATGTCGGAGATTTTTCCCACGCCTTCGACAGTGCGGCTGCTTTCGGCGATGACGTTGAGTACCGTACGTGGCGGCAGCATCGAGTAGTCGTGCCGGCCGCTGGTGCGGCGGAAGGCGCCGGGTTCGCCGGCGAATGGGCGCGCGATCACCCGGCCGACCCGCCAGGCGTCGCAGTGGCGGCGAGCGATTTTGCAAATCTCGTAGAGCCGATCGAGCGGGATCACGCTCTCGTGCGCGGCGATTTGCAGGACGGGATCGGCGGAGGTGTAGAGGATCGGCTGGCTGGTGCGGAGGTGCTCGGCGCCGAGTTCTTCGAGGATCACGGTGCCGCTTTGCGGATAGTTGCCGATGAACTCGACGCCGGCTTCCGTCTCGATCGGCGCGATCAGTTCGCGCGGGAATTTTTCGAACGTGGCGAACGGTTCGCTCAGCACCGCGCCGGCGATTTCCCAATGCCCTGTGGTCGTGTCCTTGCCCGCGGATTTTTCCCGCATCCGGCCCCAACTCGCGCGTGGGCTTGATCCATCGCGACCTATGATTCGCCCGAGCCCGAGTGAATCCAGCGTGGGCAGAGCGAGCCCGGGCGTCGCGGCGAAGATGTGGCCGAGGGTGTCGGCACCTTCGTCCCCGTAAGCGGCGGCATCCGGCGCATGACCGCAGCCGACGCTGTCGAGCACGAGGAGCAGCGCGCGCATCAGAGCCCGATCGGATGCCAGGCCGTCTTCATTTCGAGCGTGTCGAGAATCCAGTAGGGCGTTTCGGCCTTCGCCGTGGACCACTCGGCTGCGGTGAGTTCGCGGCGGGTATGACGTTTGAGATTGATGGCGCTGCCGGCGTGAAGCGTGGCGCTCACGGCGTCATCGCCGGAGGCATCGACGATTGCATTTACGTCCATGTGACTGGCGAAATGCGGAGCCAGTTCGGCGCGGGTGCCGGTGAGGATGTTGACCACACCGCCGGGGAGATCACTGGTGGCGAGGATTTCGGAGAAAGCGATGGCGGGCAGGGGAGCCGACTCGGAGGCGAGGACGACGACGGTATTGCCGCTGAGAATGGCGGGCGCGATGACCGAGACGAGGCCGAGCAGCGCGGGTGCGTCGGGAGCGAGGGCGATGACGACGCCGGTGGGTTCCGGCGTGGTGAAATTGAAATGCGAGGTGGCGACCGGATTCACCGTGCCGAAGAGCTGACTGAATTTATCGGTCCAACCAGCGTAGTGAACGAGGCGATCGATGGCGGTGGACACTTCGCCAGTGGCATCGCGATGGCCGGCGCGGGTCAGTTCCGCTTCGAGTTCGGCGCGGCGCAGTTCGCTGAGTTCGGCGGCGCGATAGATGATCTGGCCGCGCAAGTAGGCCGTGGCCTTGGCCCAGCCGGGCTGCGCCTTTCGCGCGGCGACGACCGCGTCGCGGAAGTCCTTGCGGGAAGCCACGCAGTAATTGCCGAGCGCGGTGCGCCCATCCCGGGATTTCGCTCCGGCGACGCGGCCACTTTCACCGCGGGGAAATTTTCCGCCGATATAGAGCTTGTAGGTCTTGAGGACGGGCAGACGGGCAGAATTGGCGGAGGACATGCGCAAACGTTAGCTGATCGTGACGCCGGGCGGGAATGCAGAAACGCAAACAAGTCGAGCGCATCGATCAACAAAATCATTTCTGGGCGGCGGCTGGCTGGCGACTTTTTTGGTGTCATCCATGAGGGCGCTGCGGGCGGTGTCGGGCCGTTCGCTCGTTCGTCTGCGTGGACCTCGCGAGGTCTAAAACGCGCGAATCAACTGGAGCAATTCGCGCAGTCGCTCACTACCGGTGGTCGCGGCGAGGCGCGGAAATTTGCCGGAGATTTGGATCAACTCGCCATTGCGCGTGAGCATCGCTTTGTCCTCGCGCACTTCCACGATGGTCATCTTGCGCCCCGCGGCGGCGAGCTTGATCTCGGTCATGATGAGGAGGTTTTCCGCGGCCTCGGGGAGGACGCCGAAGCGGTCGCGCCAAGTCTTGCGCAGCGCCTCGAGTGCTTCCTGCGTGGTGACTTCGGCGAGCCGGCGGTAGGCTTGGATGCGAGGCTGCGACTCGGCGATGTAGGCGGCGGGCAGAAAGGCGGGAGCTTTCTCGGAGGGATGCGCGCCGTCGCGTTCCACTTCGCTCTGAGTCGGCGCGGGGGGCGGATTTGGAGTGAAGCCGCGACGGTTTCGCGCAGCCGCGGGGGTGGGTGAAGGCGGAAGTGTGGGACGCGACGGAGCGCGTCCCTCCGCGTATTCGCTTTCGCGCGTGGCCACGAAGTCGGTGCGCAGGATCACCTCCAGACGCGGGCGCACCTTGTCGCCTTTCAGCTTCGAAACGGCCTGCTTTAGGAGGGAGCAGTAGAGGTCGAAGCCGATGTTCACGATGTGTCCGCTCTGCTGCGTGCCGAGGATGTTGCCGGCGCCGCGGATCTCGAGATCGCGCATGGCGATTTTGAAGCCGGCGCCGAGCGAGCTGTATTGCTTGATGGCGTTGATGCGGCGGCGCGCTTCGCCCTGAGTCATCATATCGCGCGGGAGCATGAGGTAGGCGTAGGCCTTGTGCTGCGCGCGGCCGACGCGGCCGCGGAGCTGGTAGAGATCGGCGAGGCCGAAGCGGTCGGCGCGGTCGATGATGATGGTGTTGGCGTTGGGGATATCGAGGCCGCTCTCGATGATGGTGGTGGAGATGAGCACGTCGGCTTCACCGGCGACGAACTGGTGCATCACTTCCTCCAGCTCGTGCTCATCCATTTGTCCGTGGCCGATCAGGCAGCGCGCTTTCGGGCAGAGCTTTTTGATCTTGTCGCGCATCGCTTCGATCGAGCCGACGCGATTGTGAAGAAAGTAAACCTGCCCTTGTCGCGACATCTCGCGGTTGATCGCATCGCGGATGATGCGCTCATCGTAAGGGCAGATCAGCGTCTCGGTGGGGATGCGATTGAGCGGCGGCGTTTCGATCGTGCTCATGTCCTTCGCGCCCATGAGGGAGAGGTAAAGCGTGCGCGGGATCGGCGTGGCCGAAAGCGTGAGCATGTCCACGAGCTTGAACATCTCCTTGAACTTCTCCTTGTGCAGCACACCGAAGCGCTGCTCCTCGTCGATGACCACCAGGCCGAGATCTTTGAAGGCGATGTCCTTCGAAATGAGCCGGTGCGTGCCGACGACGATGTCCACGCGCCCATCCTTCAAGCCCTCGACGGTCTTGCGCTGTTCGGCGGCGGTGCGGAAGCGCGAAAGCAACTCGACGGTGACCGGGTAGTCGCTCATCCGTTCGCGGAAATTGCGGTAGTGCTGCTCGGCCAGCACGGTGGTGGGAACAAGGATGGCGACTTGTTTCCCGCCCATCACGGACTTGAACGCGGTGCGGATGGCGACCTCGGTTTTGCCAAAGCCGACGTCGCCACAGATGAGGCGATCCATCGGTCGTTCGGACTCCATGTCGGTCTTGCTGGCGATGATCGCGCTGAGCTGATCGGGCGTTTCCTTGAAGAGAAAGGACGACTCGAATTCGTGCTGCCATTTGTTGTCCGGCGGGAAGGCGTAGCCCTTGGCCGTCTCGCGCTCGGCGTGCACGGCGAGGAGTTTCGAGGCGTAGTCGAAGACGGCCTTCTCCGCGTTCTTCTTCGCCTTCGCCCATATGCCGTCGCCGAGGGTGGAGAGCGGCGGGTTGCGTTTGCCCACGCCGACGTAGCGGGAAATGAGGAAGCTTTGCTCCAGCGGGACGTAGAGCCGCGCTTCGTCGGCGAACTCGATGACGAGCACCTCCTCGGTCTTCCCATCAGCACCCGGGATCGACTTCATCCCCTCGTAGCGGCCGATGCCGTGTTCGAGGTGCACGACGTAGTCGTCCTCCGTCAGTTCGCTGAAATCAATCTGCGCCCGGGTCGCCTGCTCGCGCGCGCGACGCAACGCGATGCGGCGGGCGCGGGTGTTGCGGTAGCGACCGAACAGCTCGGCGTCGCTGAGCACCGCGATCTTCGCCGCAGGGAACGTGAATCCGCCGGCGAGTGTCCCGATGGTGAAGGTGAGCGGATCGGCCTCGACGGGCGGCACAAGGTCGTGCAGACGCTCGATCTCGCCCTCGTTGTTGCAAAACACATGGACGCGCCAGCCGCCCTCGCGCCATTCGCGGAGCTGGGCAAAGAACCGTTCGCGCTTCACCGCATCCACCACGAAGTCGCCAGCCTCGAACTGCCCAAGTCCGTGATCGAAAAAGGCGGTGGAGAAATCCTCGCCCGTTACGGGTGCTGGGGATGAATCCGCAGGTTGCGCAGATTCCACAATTTCGGTTTCGGCGGCGTGCTGCTTCGAGTCTGCGCAATCCGCGGAATCTGCGGATAAGCCTTCGACTCCTTCCGAATGCTCGACGATCCGCACGCGGGCAGCGAACCACGAGGCATCCGCATCGATGGTAAGGTCGCGTTCGGCGATCAAGTCGCTCAGCCGGCACGAGGTTTTCTCCGAAGCTGCCTCGCCGAGCAGGAGCGTGCAGACGTCGAGGTGATTGACGCTGATCTGCGAATCGAGGTCGAACTCGCGGATCGACTCGATCTCGTCGTCGAACAACTCGACGCGCACCGGCAGCGCATGATGAAACGAAAATACGTCGAGAATTCCGCCGCGCACCGCATACTGCCCGCGCGCGGTGACCTGCGGCATGTGTTCGTAGCCGGCGGTCGCCAGTTGCTTGAGCAGCGCCTCGCGGTCGAGGCGCTTCGCGCGGCGCAGCGTCACTTCGAGCTGCCGCAGCGTCGCGGCGGTGGGCACTTCGTCGTCGAGACTGGCGCGGGTGAGGACGACGACATGCCGTCCTTTCGCCGTCGTTAGCTTTTGCACGATGCCGAGGCGCTCCGCGCTCGACTCGGGATCGGGCAGCGAGCCTTCGACTTGCGCGCGCTCCAGCGCGGGAAAAAAGAGCGCCTCGGGGAACCACTGGAGCAGCTCATTGTGAAACGTCTCCTGCGCTCGCACGTCCGGGCACACGACCCAGACTCGATGCTTTGCGCCGCGCGCGAGGATGCCGGCCAAAAAAGGCTGCGCTGAGGCGACCACATGTTCAAAGGACACAGCCTCGCCGGCGCGCACCTGCTCCAGCTTGGCTGCGAGCGGCGTTGCTGCGGCGATTTGATCGAGCAGGTCGGGCGTGGGTTTCACAAACGGGGTGGTGATGTCGCGCAACGGACGCGACCGTGCAAGCACCTGCGGAAGGTTAGCCACGGCGGGTGGCTAGGTCCGCCGCAAGTCTGGGGCCGACAACCCGCACTCCAAGCGCCCGCCCTTCCAGCGTGGCCACGGGCATCACGCCGATCCAACTGCTGGTCAGGAAAATCTCGTCCGCGTTCACCACATCCTCCCGCCGTAGGCGGCGCTCCTCGACTTTGCGCCGGCCGATGACCCATTCCCGGATTACGCCCGCGCGGGCGCCGCTCGAGCGCGGCGGCGTGCTGATCTTGTCGTCGCGGACGAGGAAGACATTAGCCATGCACGCCGAGACCAGTTCGGCGCGGTCGTTAAAAAGCAGCGCCTCGTCAAAGCCCCGACGTTTTGCCTGGGCCAGGGCGTCGCAGTTGAACCAATAGTTCGCCGTCTTCAGCCCGCCGAACGGCGGGTGATAACTTTCCTCGTGGAAGCCGATCTCCCATGAGTCATCGGCCGACGGCGGGACGCGATCTTCGAGGAAGACAAAGACGCGAGAGGCGTCGCTCGCCGCCGCTGGGGCACCATCGCCGGCGGTAACGTAGATGCGAGCGAATCCGCTCTGCGCGGCAAAGAGTTCCGCCACCCATCGCAGCATGCCCTCATCGAGCGCGATTTCGCGCTCCGCGCACGCCTGGATCAATCGGGCAGTGTGCTTATCAAAAAACTCCGCGTCGCCTGCCGTCACACGCAGGCTCTCGAAAACGGACATCCCGTAGCGAAAGCCGCGATCGCTCAGCGGCACCGAGTCACACGGTTGGAACGCTTGGCCGAGCCATTGCCACGCACGCATCGGAAAAAGTCCGGAATGCGCACTGGGCGCATTCCAACGGGTCAGGAAATCGTCAGCTCCTTGGTGATCGAAAACCGCTCGATGCGCTTGCGCAAGGTTGCGCGGGTGATGCCGAGCAGCTTGGCCGCACGCACCTGGTTGCCCTTGGTGGCTTTCATCGCATAGAGCGTAAATTCCCGCTCGAGCCACGGCAAAAGCTGCACGTCAGGATCGACCTGCGCCGCTTGCAGCAGCACTTCGATCGCCGCCTCGGTGCTCTGCGGGACGCTGGCTGTTCCATCGGCAGAAGTCGCGATTGGTTGGTCGGGAGCGCTGCTTGCACCGAGCGGGATGTCCTTGGGCAGCAACAGGTCGGACGAAGCGAGGACGCAGGCGCGCTGGATGGTGTTTTCCAGTTCGCGGACATTGCCTGGCCAGGAATGGCCCTCAAGCACGCGCACAGCTTCTTCGGAGAGCTTGAGCTGAGGTAGATGTTTCTGGATCGCAACCTTTTGTACAAAATATTCCGCCAAAAGTCGGATATCTTCTGTTCGCTGCCGGAGCGGCGGTAATTGGATGCGGACGACATTGAGCCGATAGAAAAGGTCTTCACGAAACCTCCGCTCCGATACCTCCTGTTCGAGGTTCTTGTTCGTCGCCGCCACGATCCGCACGTCGCCTTTGAGCGTTTCATTTCCGCCCACGCGGGAGAACTCACCATCCTGCAGGACCCGCAGGATTTTGCTCTGCAGCGAGAGCGGCATGTCGCCGATTTCATCGAGGAAAAGCGTGCCGCCGTGGCTCTGCTCGAAGCGGCCGACCCGCGTGCCAGTGGCGCCGGTGAAGGAGCCCTTTTCGTGACCGAAGAGCTCGCTTTCGAGCAGTTGCTCGGGAATTGCGGCGCAGTTAATGGCGATGAAGCTTTTAGAGCTCCGAGCGCTGTAATGATGAATCGCTCGAGCGACGAGTTCCTTACCCGATCCGCTCTCGCCGGTGATCATCACCGGTGCATCGGAGTGCGAGACGCGGCCGACCATCTTGAAGACCTGCTGCATCGCCGGGGACTTGCCGACGATCGAATCCTGATGCTCCTCGACGGTCAGTTGCGGCTTGAACTCGGTCGCCATGCGCATCTCCGCCTGGGCCTTGAGGGCGGCATCCACCACCACCTTAAAATTGAACGGCAGCGTCTCTTTCCGAATGAAATCGAAGGCTCCGAGCTTCATCGACTCGATGACCGTCTGCGTGGTGCCAAAGGCGCTGGTCAGCACGACGAGCGCATTGGAGTTGCGCTGGCGAACTTTCATCAGCAATTCGAGACCGCTGAAGGGCGAGAGATGGGTTTCGGTGATGACGAGGTCCGGATCCTCCCGGTTGAAAATCTTCAGGGCGTCGTCGGAAGCCGTCGCGGTGATGACCCGCGTGGTCGGCGTCGCGAGCTGATTGGCCGCCCATTCGAGGAAATCGCTCTCCGAATCAACGATAAGGATGGTCTGCTTGGTCATTTAGAGGCCACCGAAGCGGCGCTGGCGTTTTTTGAATTCCTCGACCGCCGCATGGAGGTTTGCCTTCCCGAAATCAGGCCAGAGTGTGTCGGTCACGTAGATCTCGGTGTAGCTGAGTTGCCACAGGAGGAAATTAGACAGGCGCATTTCGCCAGAGGTGCGGATGAGAAGATCGGGGTCAGGAATATCCTTAGTGTAAAGGTGGCGGCTGATGGTTTCGACGTTTACGTCGGCAGGGTCAAGTTGGGCGCTGGCTATTTTTGCACAAATCTCACGGGTCGCATCCACCAGTTCGATCCGGCCGCTGTAATTGACCGCCAATACAACCGTTGTAGCCGTGTTTTTCGCCGTGAGCTCGATCGCCGCCTGCAGCGCGCGCTGACAGCTCGCCGGCAACTCGTGCAGGCGCCCGATGGCTTTCATGCGCACGTTGTTCTTCATCATCGTCGGCGTCTCCTGTTCGATGAAGTGCTCAAGCAGCGCCCACAGGGCGTTTACCTCTGCTTCGGGCCGTTTCCAGTTCTCGGTGGAGAAGGCATAGACGGTCAGGAATTCAATCCCGAGCTCCACACACGCCTCGGTGACCGCACGTACGGAATTCGCCCCCTGCTCATGCCCCGCGATCCGCGGCAACCCCCGCTCCTTCGCCCACCGTCCGTTGCCATCCATGATGATGGCGATGTGACGGGGCAGGTCGCTCATCAGAGCACAATGGTCTGATCGCGATTCGGCCCCACGCTGGCGATGACGAGCTTGCCGCCGCTGAGCCCGGCGATTTTTTTGAGGTAAGCCTGCGCGTTCTTCGGCAGCTCGCGCCAGGTCTTCGCGGCGTCCGTCGGCGTCTGCCAGCCAGGGAGGTCGATATAAACTGGCTGGCAATCCGCGAGCTGACGCGAGTCGCTGGGCGGGTAGTCGAGCGTTTTGCGACCGAGTTTGTAGGCGACGCAGACCTTAATCGAAGCGAGCGAGTCGAGACCGTCGGTATTCGTGACCGCGATGTGGTCGATGCCATTCACGAGCCCGGCATAGCGCGTGGCCACGGCGTCAAACCAGCCACAGCGGCGCGCGCGTCCCGTCGTGGCGCCAAATTCGCGTCCCATCCCGTGCAGCATGTCGCTGAATTCCGCGTTCTCGGTGGGAAACGGCCCTTCGCCCACGCGAGTAGTATAGGCCTTCATGACCCCGAGCACGCGATCGATGCGATGCGGCGGCACGCCGGAGCCGGTGCAGGCGCCGCCGGAGGTCGTATTGGAGGAAGTGACGAACGGATACGTCCCATGGTCGATGTCGAGGTAGGTCCCTTGCGCGCCTTCAAAGAGCATCTCCTTCTTCGCCTTCAGCGCCTCATGCAGATAGACGACCGTATTGCCCACAAATGGCGCGAGCTGCTTCGCCGCCGCGGTGTAGTCCGCGAGCACCGCCTCGTACTTCAACGGCTTGGCGCCAAAGGCTTTCAGCACCGCGTTGTTCTCCTTGATGCGCTGCTTCAGTTTCTCCGCGAAAATATCGGGCTGCACGAGGTCGCCCATGCGGATGCCGACGCGCGCGGCTTTGTCGCCATACGCCGGGCCGATGCCGCGCTTCGTGGTGCCGATCTTCCCTTTTCCTTTCGCGACTTCGCGCTGTTCGTCGATCAGGCGGTGATAAGGAAAGACGACGTGTGCGCAGTCGCTGATCAGCAGATTCTTCGGCGAAACTTTGACCTTTTGCGCGAGCAGCCCGTCGATTTCCTTGGCCACCGCGATCGGATCGATCACCACTCCATTGCCGATCACGCACATTTTTCCCGACCGCAAAATGCCGCTCGGGATGAGATGCAGGACGTACTTTTTGCCCCCGACGATGACGGTGTGGCCGGCGTTGTTTCCGCCCTGCGATCGCACCACGAGGTCCGCGGTCTCAGTGAGAAAGTCGATGATTTTGCCTTTGCCTTCGTCACCCCATTGGGCGCCGACGAGGATGGTATTTGCCATGAAATGTTCGGTGGATTGCTGGTGTTGAACCGCACGGCGACCCTTGCTCGGGAGGCACGACACGGATGGCCAGATTAACGGCGGAGCCCACCCGCGCAAGCGTGGAAAGCCCGGCGTCAGGCGGAAATCCGGCGCAACTCCGCGACGAGCGCCGCCCGCGCCGTTGCCACACCTTTGTATTGCGCCACCGCGGCCGGCATCGTCTCCAGCAAGTGCGCCAACCGCGCCGCCGCCTGTGGCTGCCCGACGGTTTCGCGCAGCGGTTCGATCACGAGTCGGATGCCAAAAAGCACCGCCCGTGTGACCGGCAGCCGCATGAATGCCTGATGCTCCGACCGCAGCCACGTGCCGTCGATCGTTGCTGCTGAATTGAGTCGCGGCAGATCGAGCCCGGGGTGGCCGTTGCGTTCCGCGGTCGCTGCCAGCCCCCAATTCCAGCGCTCCCAAACCACGCCGGGCCGCAGGGCGGTGAGAAAACCCTCGATCTGACGACTCAGCGAGTCGTTCAGCGTCGGCACCGGGGCATGAATCTTCGCCATTGGTTTTCCCATCTTTTCGCCGAGATCCCAGAGCGTGGGAAAACACACGCAGCCCGCCTGGAGGACATTCGCCCCGACGGCACCCGGTGCCAGCAACAGGAAATCCGGTGCCCAACTACGGCCCAGCGTCACGAGATCGGACGGGCCTTGGGCGATCCCGGGATTCATCGAACGGGCAAACTCCGCCGCGTCCTCGATCAGCGCCTCACTTCCTGGCAAGGCACGTGCATACCGATCCGGTTCGGCCGCAAGCCAGCGCGCCCGTTCGGAGAGCAGTGGCGCATCGGAGTCGGCGTTCCGAAAGAACGCCACATCGCCCCGCCGCAATCCCAGTTCAAAACGGAACGCGCCGGCCGGCAATTCGAAGAGGCTCTCGTCCATGAAACGTCGAGGCTGCCGCAGCGCGATTGGCCACGCAAGCCGGCGGGCCACGCACATTTCCGCATTGAGCGGCAACCACTCTCCGCCGACAAACACCGGCGCCATGGCCGACACCCTCTCCACCAAACCCATTGACCCGCGCGACCGACTCATCTTCGCCCTCGACGTGCCGACCAAGGCCGAGGCACTGGAATGGATCGACCGGCTCGGCGACGCGGTCACCTTCTACAAGCTGGGCCTGGAGTTCTGCATGAGCGGGCAATATTTCGAGGTGCTCGAGCTGCTCGTGGCGCGCGGGAAGAAGGTCTTCGCCGACCTGAAGTTTTCCGACGTGCCCGCCACCGTCCGCGGCGCGGTGGCGAATCTGGCGGGGTCGGGCGCGACCTTTTGCACGCTGCACGGCACCAGCGGGGTGTACGTGGAGGCGGTGAAAGTGCGCGGCTCGATGAAGCTGCTCGCGGTGACCGTGCTGACGAGTTGCGGCCCCGAAGATGTCGCCGAGATGGGCTGGTCGGGACCAGTCGAGGAACTCGTCTCGATGCGCGCGCGCAAGGCCATCGAAGCCGGCATCGACGGCCTCATCTGCTCCGGCCTCGAAGCCGCACGCCTGCGCCGCGAACTCGGCCCGGCACCGCTGCTCATCACGCCCGGTATCCGCGCCGCCGACGAACGCGGGAGCGACGATCAAAAGCGCACGATGACCCTTGAGGAAGCGTTCCGCACGGGCGCCGATCACATCGTCGTCGGCCGCCCGATCCGCAAGGCCGCCGACCCACGCGCCGCCGCCGAAGCGATGCAGACCGCGATCGCGCAACTTTTCCCCGCCCCGCTATGACAGGAATGCTCCCTTGAGCGTATCTCCTTTCATCCACTAAGCTTCGCTCCATGAGCCAATCCACTACGCAATATGTCCACCCCGAAGTGCTCGTCAGCACCGAGTGGCTCGCCGCGCACCTGAACGATCCCGGTCAGCGCATCGTGGAGAGCAACGAAGACGTGCTGCTCTTCGACACCGGCCACATCCCCGGCGCGGTGCACATCGACTGGCGCGAAGATCTCCAGGACCATCTCGTCCGCGATTACATCTCCCCGGAAGCCTTTGCCGCCCTCGCGAGCAAGAACGGCATCACGCCCGAGACCACCGTCATCTTCTACGGCGACAAATCCAACTGGTGGGCGACCTACGCGCTCTGGGCCTTCCGCCTTTTCGGCCATACGAAGGTCAAGATCGTGGACGGCGGCCGCGACAAGTGGGTGAAGGAAGGCCGCGCCTTGGCGAAGGAAAAGGTGAAACCCGAGCCCACGAATTATCCCGTTCCAGCCAAACGCCACGACGACGAGATCCGCGCCTTTTACGACGACACGCGCGCGCACTTCGAGGCAAAGAGACCGCTCATCGACGTGCGTTCGCCCGGCGAGTTCCGCGGAGAGATCACCCACATGCCGGAGTATCCGCAGGAAGGCGTGCTGCGCGGCGGCCACATTCCTGGCGCGAAGAGCGTGCCGTGGAAAACCGCGGTGAACGAAGACGCGACGTTCAAGAGTGCCGATGAGTTGCAGAAGATTTACGAGGAAGGCGCCGGTCTGAAAAAAGACGACGACATCGTCGCCTACTGCCGCATCGGCGAGCGCTCCAGCCACACTTGGTTCGTGCTCACCTACCTGCTCGGTTACGAAAAGGTGCGCAACTACGACGGCTCGTGGACGGAGTGGGGCAATAAGGTGCGCGCGCCGATCGAACGGAGCTAGACGTGATGATTCGGCGGATTCTTTTCGGCCTGCTGTGGTTCGTCGTTTTTTGGATCGGCACCCTGACGCTCGGCGGCGGTATTGCCGGCGCCATTGCGGGCGGTCAGAGTTCCGATGACGCCCAGACCTTTGGGCAGGGATTCGATCATGGCTACCAGGCTGGTGTCGTCGCCGGCATGCGCTTTCGCCGGCAATTTGGCCCATGGATTCTGGCCGGCGCCGCCACGCTCGCCGTTGCCGGCACGGCCGCGGGTTTCCTCCCCGGCACGAAAAAATGAGCATGCCCTATCCGGCAAAACTCGCGGACATCATCGGCCTTTTCGAATCGCTCCCCGAGGAAGAAAAGCGCGAGAACCTCATTGCCTACTCCGAGCAATCGAAGAAGCACGAGCCCCGCGAAGGCGAAACCTTCGACCTCGAAGACGTGCGCAAGGACGAGGAATGTACCGACACCGTCGGCGTCTTCATGCAGGTCGATGCCGCGCGCCACGCGCACTTCCGCGTCACCCTCGGCCCGCAGGTCCAGACCCTCACCAAGGCCATGACTTCCATCCTGTGCCGCGGCCTCGATGGCTGCACGCTCGAGGAAATCCTCGACCTCCCCAGCGATTTCGTCCCGCGCATCGTCGGGGGAAATCTCGTCCGCATCCGTTCGCAGACCGTCTATTACATCCTGACCCGGATGAAGAGCGTCTGTAAGGTTTACCTCAACCGCCTCCGCGCCGCGGAAGGATAGAACCTAGCCCAAAGACCTTCCGGATAAGTCGGCCGCGCGGGAGCCTCCCATCTGCAAATCACTTTCGGCCGCCGCGCTAAACTCTGGCGGGAAAAGTTCCGGTCACCTCCCGCCGAGCCGCGCCCGTTGCCGCTTCGCTTGTTGCTTCTGAAATGCGGGCAGCAGCGTGGAGTCGAAGTAACCCTGAGCCGCCGGGAGCCCGCCCGCGCGAAACGCCTCCCCGATCCGCGCCTCCACCACGCTCGGCGGCCCAAACGACGACAGAAACTGATTCGACGTCAGATCGCGAAACAACTCCGCCCGTGGCGCGCCCAGTTGAGCCTCGTGCGCCATGATCCATTCCCGCGCGAAGAGCGCGAGCAGCGCATCCCCAATCCAGCTCAGATCGCGGACGGCATTGGGATCGGCGGGGTCGAAAGGCATGGTCAAGGGAAGTGTCTCAGGAGCGGAATACCTCCCGGACCTTCCCCGAGACGAGCGCGTCCGGCATCCCAAAGCAACCACGGATGCTGATTCCCGATCGTTTCCTACCCGTTTGGTGAACGCTCCACGCGCCTGACCTGGCGCGGCGGCCGCGGTGGTCTCGTCGCAGGGTTGCCGCGAAACGCAGCTCAGGCCACCGCCGTCGCGGGCTTCCCCGTGGCCGGTTTTGGAGCCGGCTGCGCGGCACCGTTGCTCCGCCGCACGATCGATTGGTCAAAGTAATCCGCGGCCCGCTCCGGCTCGCCCTTGTGCCGGCGCGCCAGCACCAGCAGATCGTCGAAGAGCTGGAGCAGCAGCGCATCCCGCGTCTCCTTCGTCCGCGCATTGCTCGACGCCACATTTCCCTTCCCCTCGAGCTGCGCTTTCCGCGTCGCCTTGAACTGCGCCAGCAACCCCGCAAAGCGATCCACGAACGGCTTCCCGAGCTGCGCCTGGTATTTTGCCGAAGTCCTCGCCATCCGCGTCATTAGCGTCTCCACATTGGCCAGCGTCGCGAGTTTTACGTGAAGCACTTTTATTCATGGGAGCGCGCTCCAGCAAGACACGGCGTAAAGAACGAAACTTCTCAACGCCATTCCATGATTTTGGAATGCCGCGGCAAACCCTCAGCGGGGGTATCGAAAGTCCGACAGACGTGCGGTTCGGAGTGCATCCGCGCGAAGCGTCCATCGAAACCCTGTCATCCTGAGCCTGTCGAAGGACCTCATTTTTCAGTGGGCGGAGGCGGAGCGGAGCAAACTCCGCTGGTGACCTGCTCCGCACCACCGCTGCCCGCGAAAAGTGCTCGCCCAAAGACCAACTGCCTCTTGTCCCGTACACCGCCGCCTCGGAGGTCCTTCGACAAGCTCAGGATGACAGGTTTTTTCCATCACGCTGCGCGTGCGCCAGTTTTTGTTTACCCTGCAATCGCAACTCTCACGAAGCCCGAGGCCATCGATGGGTGTGTGGGAGACAGCCACGCGCTTCCAGGTTTACCTCCCGCAGCCTTGCCTTTCTCGGAGAAATTTTGTCTCCTTCGCCAGAGGCGGAAGACCCCATGAGCAGACTCTTCATCTCCCACAGCTCGCAGGACGACGGCTTTGTGCGCGAACTCCGCTGGACCTTCGCCGACCTCAAACAGGATGCATGGATCGACTCGCGCGAGTTGCGCGCCGGTGAACCGCTTTGGTCAGAAATTCAAAAAGCGATTGAGGAATCGTCGGCGGTGGCGGTCGTGGTCAGCCTCCAAGCCTTGCAGGCCAAATGGGTCGGGAAGGAATTGACCCACGCGCTCGCGGTGCAAAAGCAGCGTGGCCGGAAAGATTTCCCTGTCTTTGCGCTTTCGCTCGATGGCACAAAACTCGGCGTGCTGGAGAGCCTCTTCGAGGAGGAACCGCTCTACATTCCCGTGAGCACCGCGGCCGGCGGCGTTGAGGCGGCGATGAATCCCATGCTTGTGGCGATGGGCAAACGGCTTGCGGCAGATGTCCCCATGCCGCCTCAGCCCGAGGCGAAGCCATTGGAAGAACTCGTCCTGGAACTGACCGACCTGAAGTTCCACGAGCAGGACGGCGTCCGCCGCGCCTCCGCCCGCGCGCGCCTCGTCTATGAGCCCGCCACACCCGGCCAGCGCGAAGTCGCGAGCAGGCAGAGCTGGCGGCTCATCGCTCCCATCGGTCCCATTGAGGCCGGGGAACTGACCTGGTATCTCGAGCACTACGCCATTTGGCCGAGCCACTATTTCCAGAGTCGCGCGCGCAAGGTGGAGGAAAACCTCGTGAAATGGGGCCGGCTCCTCCACGACGCCGCATTGCCTGCCGCGCACCGGGAAAATGTCATGAACGCCTGGGCGAAGATCGACGCTCACGCAGGCCGCCGTTTCTCGGTCCACGTGGATGCCGCGCCGGAGGCCGGTGCGCCCGAAGCCGACGTGAAGCTCGCAAAGGAAGCCGAGACCGCCCTGCTGAAGCTGCCGTGGGAGCTGCTCCACGACGGCAACGGCTACCTCTTCCAAGGCGCAAAGCCCACCCGCGTCCGCCGCCGTCTGCCGAACACACGGAATTTCGACGTCAATCTCGTGGCCGCGCCCATCCGCGTGCTGCTCGTCACCGCGCGACCGGAGGACGAGTCCTGCGGCTACATCGATCACCGCGCGAGCGCGCTGCCGCTGGTCGAAGCCATGGAAACGCTTGGCGGTCTTGTGCGCCTGCACGTCCTCAGCCCGCCGACGTTTGCCGCGTTGGGAGTGGAACTCAAACGCGCCTTCGACGCCCGCGAGCCCTATCACGTCGTCCACTTCGACGGCCACGGTGTCTATGACAAACAAGTGGGTCTGGGCGGGCTCTGCTTTGAAGACCCGCAAGACATCGCCAAGCTCGAAAGGCGCCGTCACGTCACCGTCCACACCGATAAGCTTGGACCGCTGCTGATGGACTACCGCATTCCGCTCGTCTTCTTGGAAGCCTGCCAGACGGCGCAGTCGGAAGACACGTCCGAGTCCGTGGCTTCCGAGCTATTGCAGCGCGGCGTGGCTTCCGTCGTGGCCATGAGCCACAGCGTCCTCGTCGAGACCGCGCGCCGTTTCGTGGAGAAGTTTTACGCAGCTCTCGCCCACGGAAAACGCGTGGGCGATGCCATGCTCGATGGCCAGGTCGGATTGAAGGACGACACCTTCCGCGGACGCATCTTCGGCGCGGGCGAGTTGCGACTGGAGGACTGGTTCGTCCCCGTGCTCTTCCAGGAAAAAGAGGACCCGCAGCTCTTCCGCAGCACGCCCGCTCCGCAGACGCAGGAGGACCTCCGAACCATTCTTTCCTCCCGCCTCGGCGCTCTCGCCGACGATGCGGAGCACGGCAGCCCGGTGCCGAAGACCGGGTTCATCGGGCGCAGCCGGGAGTTGCTCGCGCTGCAGCGGCTGTTGCGGCATGAAAAATATGCCGTGGTGCGTGGGCAGGGTGGCGAGGGGAAGACGACGCTCGCGGCGGAGTTTGCGCGGTGGATGGTGCGTTCGCAGCAAGTGCGGCGGGCGGCGTTTGTCTCCGTGGAGCTTCACGGGAACGAGCGGGCGGTGGTCGATGCGCTCGGGAGGCAGATCGTCGCGCGGGATTTTTCCGCCGCGGGCGACCTGGAGGAGGCGATCCTGAAGGTCGAGCGCGCGCTGCGCGAGCAAGCTACCGTGGTGGTGCTGGACAATATGGAGAGCATCCTCCTGCCGCCCTACCTCGAGACGCCCGAGGCGCTCACGGAGGAGGCGGGCCGCGAGCTGCGGGCGATCCTCGCCCTGGCGCAGCGCTTGTTGCAGGTGGGTGAGACGCGGCTCGTCTTCACCAGTCGCGAGGCGCTGCCCGTGCCCTTCGATGACGCCCACCACCGGCGCGAGCTGCACCGGCTCGACCGGGAGGACGCGGTGAAGCTCGTCGAGCGCGCCCTGAACGCGGAGGACGGCACCGCCGATGGCCCGGCGCTCGATGCCGCGCGCGAATCCATCGAGGCGCTCGTGGATGCCGTCCACGGCCACGCCCGCACGCTCGCCCTGCTGGCGCCGGAGCTGCGCAGTCGCGGCGTCGAGGCCACCCGCGAGGCGCTCGTGGAGCTAATGGCCGCGATGGAGCGGCAATTCCCCGGCAGCCGGGAGAAATCGGTCTTCGCCAGCGTCGAGCTTTCCCTCCGCCGCATGTCCCCCGCAAACCGGGAACGGGCGCGCGTGCTCGGGGTGTTTCACGGTGGCTTCAAGGTGGAGATTCTCGGGATGATGATGCAGTGGGAAGAGGCGGACGTGGTCTCGCTGGCAGGCGAGTTGGTCGGGACGGGGCTGGCGACGCCGAACCGCTACAACCATCTCACGCTCAATCCCGCGCTCTGCCCCTACCTGCGCGGGCGGATGGAAAGCACGGAGCGCGACGCGCTCACGGCCCGCTGGGTCGAGGCGATGCGCGCGTATGCCGGGTTCCTCGAGCAGCAGCAGAGCCAGAACATCGAGGCTGCGGCGACGTTGACGGTGCTGGAGCTGCCGAATCTCTTTGCGCTGCTCGACCACGTGCAACGCGCTGGGAATGCGGAGGCGACGATCGATCTGGCCACTTCGCTCTACAGCCTGCTGCAAAAACTCGGCAAACCGCGGTTGCTGGAGCGCGTGGGGCAGGTGTGCGACGTCACGGCGGCGGCGCTGCGCGAGACCTGGAATCACGCACGGTTCGAAGCGATAAGCAGCGAAATCGAGCGGCAGCTTGCTGGCGGTCAATTGCGCGAGGCGTTCGAGGGCGCGAAGCAGTTGCTCCAGCGCGCTCGGGCGGCGGGCGAGCAGGCGTATCCCGGCGCTGATTACCATCTGGCGCGCGCTTACGCGATTCTGGGGCGGGTGTCGAAGACGGCTTCTGGCTCGGACCAGGCCTTGGCGCTGCTGGACGAGGCCCTCCAGCGCTTCGAGACCATCGCGAAGGCGCGTCCCAGCAGTGGCGCGGAACGGATGGCTTCCGTCTGTCTCGCAGAACAAGGCGACTGTCTTCTCCTCCTTGGGCGGCTCGACGACGCGGCGGCGGCCTACGAACAAAATATCCACCGCGCCCAGCAATTCGATGACGCCCGGCAGGTCGCTGTCGGCAAAGGGCAACTCGGGACCGTCCGCATGTTCCAGCACCGCTACCCAGAGGCGCTGGCGGCATATAGCGAAGCCTGTGAGTGGTTCACAAATGTAGGCGAAGAAAGCAGCGTTGCCGTGATCTGGCATCAGACTGGCATGGCGTATCGGGACGTGGGCCAGACGGAAGCGGCGGGGGATGCCTACCGGAAATCGCTCGAGATCAAGGTGCGGCTCGGAGATCTCGCCGGGCAGGCGAGCACACTATTTGAACTTGGAGTCCTGTGCGGTGACATCCCCGGCCGGATCGAGGAAGCAGTTGCTCTCTCACGCCATGCTGCGGACAAATATACCGAAATCGGGGACGCGAGAATGGAAGGTTTGGCGCGAAACAATCTTGCAGTTGCTTTGCTCAAGCTGCGCCGCCCGGTCGAAGCGCGGCAGGAACTCCACCGGGTGATCAAATGCAAAACGCCGTTCGGCCATGCCGCTCACCCTTGGAATACCTGGATGAACCTCTCAGGCCTTGAGACGGAAGCCGGCAACGCCGCCGCCGCCGCTGAGGCGAAGGGCAAGGCCATCGCCTGCTACCTCGCCTACCGCCGCGACGGCGGCGAAAACCAATCCGGTTCTGGCCATCTCGCGTTCAGGGTGTCCCAGTTGATGCTCGACGGCAACCCGATCGGAGCCACGGTTCTCCTCCGGCAACAGGCGCCCCGCTATGAAGCAGCAGGCTTCGGCAACTTCATCCGCGCCCTCCAAGCCATCGTCGCAGGCCGCCGCGACCGCACCCTCGCCGACGCATCGGATTTGGACTTCGCGGCTGCCACCGAAATCCTCTTCCTCCTCGAAACGCTGGAAAAGGCCGGCCAGTGACCCCGCAC
>JBAVML010000363.1:0-8647 GCA_049690035.1 Chthoniobacteraceae bacterium | reverse complement strand
GAATGAGCCGGCTCGACCGCTGCCGCCGGCGCCGCGGTTTGCGCTGGCGCTCGAGGGTTCGCTGAATCACCTCACGGCGCGGCTCGATGCGGTGTATGCGGAAAATCGGGTGACGCTGGCAGCGGGGGCGGAGCGCGGGTACCGGCATTGGCCGGCGGAGAATGCGGCGGCGGAGCGGCTGCGGCGGGCGGGGTTTGCCGGGCCGGGGGCGGACGGACAGTGGGTATTGAAGACGGAGCCGAAGATTCTGGCCTTCTTCGCGACGGAATTGCCGCGGCTGCAGAAGGATTGGGAGGTGACGATCGGGGAGCGCTTCGAGTACGTCACGCGGGATGTGGAGCGCATCCAGCCGCGGCTGGAAATCCGCAGTTCGGGGCAGAGCTGGTTTGACCTTTCAGTGGAGCTGGCGACGCCGGGCGGCGAGCGGTTTTCAGCGGCGGAGATTCAGCGACTGTTGCAGAGCGGGCAGAGCTCTGTCCGGCTGAAAAGTAAAAAGGTCGCGGTCTTCGATCCGGGGCTTCTTACGGAGTTTGAGGAAGTTCTCCGAGACTGCGATCCGCAGCAAAAGCAGCCCGGCAGTTACCGCATCGATCAGCGCCACGCGGCCTATCTCGTGGAGACGGCGACGGACCGCGGGGCGATCCTGAACGCACCTGCCAGGTGGGTGGATTCGGCACGAGCGACGCGGAATCCCGCGGACTTATCACCGCCCGATCTCGGCGAGCTGGATGCAGTAATGCGGGGCTATCAAAAGCAGGGTGTCGCCTGGCTTAATCATCTGTCGAAGAGCGGCATGGGTGGTATTCTTGCGGATGAAATGGGTTTAGGAAAAACCCTTCAGGCGCTGGCTTTCTTACGGTTGATCGGTGGAAAAGCGCTCGTGGTTTGCCCCTCGTCTCTGATCTTCAACTGGGAGCGCGAAGCGGCGCGTTTTGTCCCGCAGCTTCGGGTGCTCGCAATCGAGGGTTCGGACCGCGCGAAGCTGTTCGGCGCGCCGCTCGCGGAGGCCGATTTAGTTATTACGAGTTACCCGTTACTGCGCCGCGACTCGGAGCGGTATCGGACGGTCGAATTCACGGCCGCGATCCTCGACGAAGCGCAGCACATCAAGAATCCGGAGAGCCAAAACGCGCAGTCCGCCAACACCATCCGCGCCCGCCATCGCTTCGCGCTGACCGGCACGCCGGTGGAGAATTCCGTGCGCGATATTTGGTCGCTGATGCATTTCCTGATGCCCGGCTATCTCGGCTCGCGGGTGGATTTCCGGGAGCGTTTCGAAAAGGAAATTGAGTCGCAGCCCGGAGGCCCGGCGCATCGGCGGCTGATCAAGCGGCTGCGTCCCTTCGTACTCCGCCGGACCAAGCGCGAGGTGATCGCGGAACTGCCCGAGAAGATCGAACAGGTCGCCTTCTGCGAACTGAGCGGGCCGCAACGCGCGGCCTACACCGAGCTGATGTCCGCCACGCGCCGCCAGGTCTCCGAACTCGCCGGGAGCAAGGACCAGGGCAAGGCGCGCATCCTCATGCTCACGGCGCTGCTGCGGCTGCGGCAGGCGTGCTGCGATCTGCGGCTGCTCGGGCTGGCGGAAGGCGCCGAGCCGCCGCCTTCGGCGAAGGTGGAACTGCTGCTCGAACTGCTCAGCGAGGCCATCGACGGCGGCCATCGCGTGCTCATCTTCAGCCAGTTCGTTTCCATGCTCACCATCCTCCGCGAGGCGCTCACGGCGGCGGGCACGGACTTCTGTTACCTCGACGGACAAACGAAGGATCGCGCCGCCGAGGTCGATCGTTTCCAGACCGGACAGGTCCCCGCCTTCCTCATCAGCCTGAAAGCCGGCGGCACCGGCCTGAATCTCACCGCCGCCGACACGGTGGTGCATTTCGACCCGTGGTGGAATCCCGCCGTGGAAGCGCAGGCCACCGACCGCGCGCACCGCATCGGCCAGGCCCGTGTGGTGACCAGCTACAAGCTCATCGCCCGCGACACGGTGGAAGAGAAAATCCTCACCCTCCAGCAACGCAAACGCGCCGTGATCGACGCCACGCTGGAAAGCGAGCAGCCGCTGATGGAAGGCCTGGGCATGGACGAGATCGCCGAACTCCTCGGGTGAATCCTGTCGCTCAGGTTGAAGCGACCAGCCTGGAGGATGAGATGGCGCGGACGAAAACTCTCGGCGGCGGTTTCCCTCGGAGGAACCGGCGCCACGGACGAAGGCAGATTCTCCTGGGATCGGCTGGCTTCTGTTTTGGGGTCCTTTTCGGGATCTTCGAGTTCTCGCTTCCGGCGCCCGTAGCCGTGTTTCTTGCGGACTCCCGCCGTCTACACCGCGGTCGCGGGCGGGAAGCGCAATTCGTCGGTCCCGTCGAGGCGCTTGGCGAGGTCGATGGGATCGCCCAATTTCACGTGTGCCGGATCGACCTGATAGTTCCAGACGTTGAACCAATTGAGCCGGGCTGCGCCGTAGAGCGTGGAGAAGGCGCATTCGACGGCGTCGAAGCCGCAGGCGATGTGGATGCGGCCGATGCGCGCGACGTTGAAGCGGGCGTCGTAGGTATTCCAGCGGCCGCCGAAGAAGACCTGAAAGTAGGCGTGGAAATCCATCGGCAGGCCCGCGTCGAAGCAGGCGACATCGGGCAGGTGCCCGGTGACGTAGCGCGCGGGGAGATTGAAGCACCGGCAGAGTGAGATCGCGACGTGGGCAAAGTCGCGGCAGATGCCGAAGCGTTGCGCCAGCACTTCGCTGGCTGCGGTATGCGGACTGCCGGCGCCCCACCGGTACTCGATGTTTTCGTGCACCCAATCGCAGATCGCCTCGACCCGCTGCTGGCCGTGAGGAATTTGCCCGAACTCGGCGAACGCGAAATCCATCAACCGATCCGAATCGCAGTATCGGCTCGGCAGCGTGTAGCGGAGCAATTCGGGCGTCATTTCACCCACCGGCAGCGGACCATCGATGGCGCCGTGGTTTTCCGGCAGGGAAGAGAGGGTTACGAAGGCGTCGTGGCGGACGGTCGTGCGCCCCACGGGCAGTTCAAAACGGCGCACGATATTGCGATGCACGTCCTGATATTCCTCCACTGCCACTCCCGGGCTGAACTGCAACAGCTCGCTCTCGATACGCTGGCCCACATCCAGGCGCGGTTGAATGAGCAGGACGATGGGCGTGGGATCGACGGCATCGTAGGCGAAATCCACCCCGCAGCGGATGGTCAGGGAGTGGGAATCGGTCGGCATTTTGCGGAGCATAGCCGCGTTTTTCGCCACGGCTTCAGGAATCTGGCGGGCGAACCCGTCTGCGGTCGCCGCGCAAAAGAATACTTGCCCGAGGGAGGTAGCATTGGTTGATTCAAGGCCCGTTTCATCGGATTGATGCGTTCCTTTATGAAGAAAGTTTTTGTTCCTGCGCTGCTCGCGCTGACCTCGTTTGTTTCCGCGGAGCCGGCGGCGCACATCGATCTGAGCACCTTTCCGCCCGCGAGCAAGCTGATCGATGACGTGGTGGTGCCGGTGCCGAGCGAGATCTTCGGCGTTCTCGATAAACTCGGGAAACCACACTGGACCGCGGTGCAACGGGCGGGGATGGCCAATGTAAAGCCCATTGGTGACCAAGGACAGATCGCATTGCTGCTCGGCACCGTCATCGCCGAGGGTTTCATCGCCGTGGAGGCGGAGGACACGGCTGAAGTGAAGAATATCGGCAACGCTGTGCT
Source organism: Chthoniobacteraceae bacterium (assembly GCA_049690035.1). Taxonomy (GTDB): domain Bacteria; phylum Verrucomicrobiota; class Verrucomicrobiia; order Chthoniobacterales; family Chthoniobacteraceae; genus Chthoniobacter. The sequence continues at coordinate 4,937 of JBAVML010000363.1, read as the reverse complement.
GACGCTGAGCCGCGCCTTGAGCGTGGAAAAGCAGGTGAAGGAGCGCGCAAAAGCGATCACCGATTCCGCCGAAAAGAAGGACTGGACGAACGTCCGCAAGGAACTCGACAAAACGCTCGATAGCGTGCGCGACGCGATGGTCGCGCTTAAAAGCGAGCAACTGTCCCAACTCGTCAGCCTCGGCGGCTGGCTGCGCGGCACGGAGGCGCTGGCCAAGGTCGTGTCCGATGGCTTCACCAAGGACGGTGCAGAACTCCTGCATCAGCCGATGTTGCTCGACTACTTCGAGCGGCGTCTCTCCGCGATGAAGCCGAAGATCAAAGCCAATCCCGTGGTGACGAAAGTGCAGAAGGGGATCCTCGAAATTCGCCCGCTCGTCGGCATCGAGGACGGCACTCAGATCTCCGAGAAGACGGTGAAGGACATCGGCAAGATCGCCGCAGACCTTGTGAAAACGATCAACACCAAAGCCCCGTGATCCGGCGATTTCTTTTTGTGAAACGAATTCTTATCGCACTGCTGGCCCTCTGTCTCGCCGCGCACCCGGCGCTCGCGACCATTGATGACGCGCTCTCCTTCGCCCTCGAGGCGGCCGATCCGTATGTGAAGGAAGGCTTCACCGTCCGCGAGGATTACTGGGGCGGAGATCTCGCGGTGAAGAGCACCAAGGCGATCGTGCATCAGCTTTTCAAGGGCAACGAATACTGGTTCTGGATGGGCACCGACACGAAGACGGCGAAGATCTCCGTCCATATCTACGACAGCGAGGGCAACCTCGCGGAAGTCGAGGCGTGGTCGAAGCCGCATTTCGCCGCGGCGCGCGTGGTGCCTAAAAAGACGGGCTCTTACTACCTCATCGTCGAGGTGGAAAAATCGCCGGAAGAGCGGACCACCTGGTCGCTCGCCTACGGTTTCCGCTAGGAGTTTTTGAAGAGCTTCCACTACGCGGACGTTGCGGGAGGCCGATCGGCGACGGCGTAGCTACTACCATGTCAGAGGCCCAGACGTTGCAATTCGAGAGCGCGCGCATCCTGCAGTCGCTCTACGCAAACGACCTCAAGCTGCTCAAGGCGCTCGAGGAAAAGCTTGCGGTGAAAGTGACCACGCGCGAGGGCTGGCTGCGGGTCGAAGGTGAGCCCGACCAGATTGACCAAGCCCGGCGCGTGTTCGAGCAACTCGATCGCGCCCGGCTGAGCGGACTCTCAATTCGCAAGCACGAGTTCTTTTACGCCTTGCGTTCCGTCGCCGAGCCGCAGACGGAGTCGAGCCTTGATCAATTGCTCGATACGAAGATCCCGACATCCTCGAAGCGGCCGCCCATTGTCCCCAAAACCGCCGGGCAGCGGGACTACATGCGGGCGATCCAAACGAGCGACATGGTCTTTGGCATCGGGCCGGCGGGCACCGGCAAGACTTACCTCGCGATGGCGCTGGCGGTTTATGCGCTCAAGAAGGAGCTGGTCAACCGCATCATTCTCACCCGACCGGCCGTCGAGGCGGGCGAAGCGCTCGGTTTTCTTCCCGGCGATCTGAACGAGAAGATCATGCCCTACCTGCGCCCGCTCTACGACGCACTCCACGACATGATCGAGCCCGAAGAACTCCAGCGCTACATCGAGCGCGGCGTCATCGAGATCGCACCGCTGGCCTATATGCGCGGCCGGACGCTCCATCGGGCCTTTGTCGTGCTCGATGAGGCGCAGAACACCACAACGGAACAAATGTTCATGTTCCTCACCCGCTTGGGCGCGGACTCTAAAGCGGTGATTACCGGCGATCACACGCAGATCGATCTGCCCACCAACAAACGCTCCGGCCTCGTCGAGGCGATGCAAGCGTTAAAGGACATCGAGGGCATCCAGTTTTGTCACTTCGCTGAGCGCGATGTCATTCGTCACGAGCTCGTCCAATCCATCGTTCGCGCCTACCGCCGCCACCGCGGTACGGCCGAGCCGGAAACAAAACGTTGATTTCCCGCCCTCACCGCCCGACCCTGTCGTCCGCTTGGCCCATGCTCGGTTTTTTTGAAAGACAGCGCCTCGTCAAGAAAGGCCTCGCCTCCTCAAAGGTCCGACGTCGCCGGACGGAGAGCGAATTGGTGGAAACGCTGGAGCACGGACCGGCGGCCAAGTTCGCGATCTTCGTTGGCTTTTTTGTCGGTCTCTCCGCGCTGATCTATTCCGACTACCGGGCGCAGCCGACCGAAAAGGTTTTCATCGCTGCGCTGATCTTCCTCACCGCCGTCGCGCAGCTCTGGATCAATCATCCGCTCACCTTTGCCAAGAACTCGCGGCTGCTGCTCATCTTCGGCATTTGCCTGCTGCATCTGCTGATCGTGAAGACGATCATGGTGGCGGCTGATCACCAGACCGTTCCTGGCCTGCTCCAACCCGGCGAGCGGATGCAGCTTTGGAAATTGGCGATTCCCTACGCCTTCGCGCCACTGGCCTTGTCCGTCCTTCTGGGAAAAAACCACGGCCTCTACGCCGCGGTTTTCGTCAGCCTCTGGGGCGCGATTCTTTACCGCGAGATCAATGCGATCTTCCTCGTCATGAGCCTCATCAGCGGGTTCATCGCCGTCTTCGTCACGCTCGAGGTGCGGCGGCGCAGCCGGTTGATTCGCGCGGGCGTTTTCGTCGGGCTGGCCACGTGGATTCTCGCACTCATCTTCGGCATGATCGGGCCGATCGAATGGATGGCGATCTCGCAGACTCCGTGGAAGACGATCGGCTACCAAAGCCTCATCGCCATCGGCAGCGGCTTCGTCACCGCGTTCGTGGTCGGTGGAGTTTTACCGCTGCTCGAATCACTTTTCCGGATCACGACCAACATCTCGTGGCTCGAACTCGCGGACCTCAATCACCCGCTGCTCAAGCGCATGACGATCGAGGCACCGGGCACCTACCATCACAGCCTCGTCGTCGCGAACCTCGCCGAGGCCGCCGCCGAGGCAATCGGCGCGAACGCCACGATGTGCCGCGTGGGCTCGTATTTTCACGACATCGGCAAGCTGGTGAAGCCCGAGTACTTCACCGAAAACATGCGGCGCGATCGCAATCCGCACGACGAACTCGCGCCGACGATGAGCGCGCTCGTCATCATCGCGCACGTGAAAGAAGGCGTGGATCTCGCGCTCAAGCATGGCCTCAACCAGGAAATCATGGACGTGATCCAGCAGCATCACGGCACTTCGACGGTTTACTATTTCTACAAGCGTGCGCTCCAGCAGCAGGAGGACGCGCGCGCCGGAGGCAAGATCATGAACATCCGCGAGGAGGATATTCCCGAGGTGCGCGAGGAGAGCTTCCGTTATCCCGGCCCGCGACCACAGACCAAGGAGTGCGCGATCATCAGTCTCGCCGACTCAATCGAGAGCGCGTCGCGCAGCCTCGAGCGCGTCACGCCGCAGAAGATCGACCAGCTCATCACCGACATCATCCAGAAGCGGATCATCGATGGTCAGTTCAAGGAGTGCGACATTTCGCTGCGCGAACTCGAGGAGATCGGCGAGAGCTTCCGGCACACGTTGCAAAGCATGATGCACAGCCGCGTCTCCTATCCCGGCGAAAAGTCCGATCGGCGCGAGACGCCCACGCCTTCCCGCTCCGGCATTCATCCTCCGATCTCCGCCGCCTAGTCATTGGCTGCGCCTGCGATCACGGTTCGAAATCATCAGCGCCGGGTCCGGCTCGATCTGCCGTGGCTGCGACGTTTTGCGGCCGTGGCGATCGAGGAATGTGTGCGCGTGTCCGGTGACGAACGGTTCGCCTTGGCGCAGCTTGAGGAAGTGAGCGTCGCCATCGTCTCCGATCGTCGCATCGCGGAAATCCACGTCGAGTTCATGGACATCGCGGGCCCGACCGACGTCATCACCTTCGGGCACGGAGACGTCGTAATCAGCGCGGAGACGGCGCAGACCTACGCGGCGCAGTATCAGCAGCCCGTCGATCACGAGGTCGCCCTCTACATCATCCATGGCTTGCTCCATCTCAATGGCTTCGACGACCTCGAGCCTCGCGCCCACCGCCGCATGCACGGGGTGCAGGCCCGCGTGATGCGTGCTTGCCTCCGGCGCCTTCGCGCCGGTTAATTCAGCCATGCGCTCCCTCCGTTCCTCTCCCTCGCTAGGCGCCCTCGCGCTGCTCTTCACCCTTTGCTCCATCGCGTCGGCTGCTGAACTGCGCGACACTGCGCCCGTCGATTCGAAACAGGCGATCGAGTTTCTGGAGAAAATGCGCGCACAACAGGAGACCACGGTGAAGCAGCGTCGGACGACTGCGCTCGAAACGGTGAAAGCCGCCGCAGCCAGCGGCGAGAAAGCCGCGGCCCTGTGGAAGGAGGCGGTGAAACATGTGCAATACGAAGGCGGCGACGACGCCTCGGGAAAGATGCGGGCCTGGCGCGAGGGCGACGGGGAAGCCCTCAGCGCAAAGGAAGGGCAGGCTGCCGCACGGTTTCACGTCCTGTGGCTCTACTACACGCTTCAGTTTCACGCCGGAGCGAAAAAGAAGGATCTGCTGCCCTTTGTCATCGACTACACCAACCAGCTCGCGGCCGATGGTCAGGCGATGGAGAGTCTCGACGCGCAAATCGAGCGAGAAAAGGAGCGTGCGGTCAACCAGAAGCAGGTGCGCAAATCCGACGACAACAACGTCAAGCGCGTTCACGACGCGATTCTCTCCACTTCCGTCTCGAGCAGCGTTCTCGCCAAGTACCTCGGGCTCGACACGGTGCTGCCCCGCGGGGCGGACAAGAACGATCGCACCGCGAAAAAGGTCGCCGCGCTCATCGGTGCAGGGAAGGCGGTCGCGCTGGAGGATGACACGTGGCCGATGACTCCGGGCGACCTCGAGGGCATTCACCAGACCTTGATCCTGCCGGAATACCGCGCGGCAAAAGATCCGCGGATCCTCGACTATTGGGATCGCGTCATTCAG
>JBAVML010000362.1:0-14728 GCA_049690035.1 Chthoniobacteraceae bacterium | reverse complement strand
GTCTCGGACCGCATCGTCGGGCAGATCGGTAAGGAGCTGTGCAATCCGCTCCGCCTGACTGCTGGCCAGCACTTGGGAAGGCACCCCACCGACAACGAGAATGTCGAGGACATCGCGCTCGGATCCGATCGCAGTAACCATGCGCTGCAATTCCCCCGGTCGCGAGACACTCTCAGCCGCATAGTTCACCATGTGGGCAATCAACTCCGCACGTTGCTGAAGCTGCGCTTCCAAATACTGCCGGGATTCTCGCTCGATCCCCGCGATAGCCAGTGCGGCAATAGCTATACCTGTGAGCAGCAGCGGCAGGAGCAGCTTGCTCTTCAGAGAACGTGGAAACCTAATGGTAGCAGCAGGTTTCAAGGCTGGCGTTGTTTCTCCAGAAAAATCGGATTGACGGTTCTAGCGCGGCGTTCCCGCACCGCGTACGGCACGGTGCAGGTTTGGCCACCACGACAGGTAATTAGTTCTGACCGTCCCATGGGCAATGGTATTGACCGATGCTAGCGAACTATCTCTTAGACGAGGCCACGACTTCCTGGAGTTCCGCCGCCATGCGGGCCAGCTCCGCTGAAGCTTGGAGAGTATCATTCGCGCCAGAGGAAGTGCTCTTAGCCGCCGTCGCCACCCCGGTACTGTTCTCCGCGATCTCCGTACTTCCTTTGGCTGCTTCGGCCACGTTGCGGCTGATTTCGTTGGTCGTCGCGGTCTGTTCCTCCACGGCACTGGCAATAGTGTTCTGGTAGTCGTTGATTCTAGCGATCACCGCACTAATCTCGGCGATGGCGGCCACGGCGCTCTTGGTGTCTGCCTGGATCGCCTCGATCTTCTGGCTGATATCTTCGGTGGCCTTGGCCGTTTCCTTGGCTAGTTCCTTGACTTCGTTGGCCACGACTGCAAAGCCTTTCCCGGCCTCTCCCGCACGCGCCGCCTCGATGGTGGCGTTGAGGGCCAACAGGTTCGTTTGCTGGGCGATGGAGGTGATCACCTTAATGACCTTGCCGATCTCCGCGCTGCTATCGCCTAGTTTGGCAATGGTCGTGTTAGTCGTCGCCGCGACGGTGACAGCGCTGGCCGCCACTTTGGCGGCATCCTGGGCATTCTTGGCGATCTCCCGGATACTGGCGGTCATCTCTTCGGTGCCTGTGGCCACGGTCTGCACATTCTTACTTACCTGCTCCGCGGCGGCGGAGACCACACCCGCCTGCGCGGAGGTTTCTTCAGCGTTACTAACCATTTGCTGACTGGTGGCCGAGAGTTCTTCGGAAGCGGAACTCAGGGTGGTGGCGTTGGCCGCCACGGCATCCATAGTGATTCTGAGATTGGTCTCCGCCACTTTACGCGCGCTAACATCGGTGGCGATCTTGACAACTTTGAAGACCCGGCCCATCTCATCCTTAACCGGGGCATACACCGCCTGGATCCAGATTTCCCCGCCCCCTTTCGTGATCCGCTTGAAGACATCGTTCTGACTCTTGCCCGCGCTCAGTTCGTTCCAGAACTGCGCGTAGGAGGGGGTATTGACGAAGGCCGGATCGACGAACAACCGGTGATGCTTCCCGACGATTTCGTCTATTTTATAGCCGAGCAACTGAAGGAAATTGCTATTCGCGGTGAGCACATTGCCGGTGGTGTCGAACTCAATGTAAGCGTAGGTGCTGTCGATCGCGCTAAGGACGCCTTTCATATTCTGGCGCTCGATCTCCGCGGCGGTAATGTCGTAGCGGACCCCGATATACTTCCGTGGTTTTCCGTTCTCACCCAAGACTGGTGCGATGACGGCGTCCACGTAATAGGGCGTGCCGTCCTTCGCGCGGTTCTTGATGATTCCGCGGAACGGTTTGCCGCGGCCGATGGCGGACCAGAGTTCCTTGAAAGTCTCCTTGGGCATGTCGGGATGCCGGGTCGTGTTGTGAGGCTTCCCGATCAGTTCCTCCCGGCTATACTTCGAGATCTCACAGAATTTCTCATTAACGGTAAGAATGTCGCCCTTGAGATCGGATTCGGAAATAATGCTCGTGAGGTTGGTAATGTCCGCACGCACGCGCAGCTCAGCGAGCTCCTCCGAGAGCTTGTGCTGCTCGGTGCAATCCGTGACCACTTTAACGACTTTCACGGGCAGTCCTTCGGGATCGAGGACCGGACTATAAGTTGCTTGAACCCAAACTTCATTTCCCCCCTTGGCCAGCCGCTTGTATTTTCCGGAATGTACCTCCCCTTCCGCCAAATCGCGCAGAAATGCTTTGTAGTCCGCACCGGCGATCGTGGCCGTTTCGACGAAAATACTGTGCGGCTTCCCCTGAATCTCCGACAGGCGGTAACCAAAGAGTTGGAGGAAATTCTCGCTGGCGGTGAGGATCGTTCCATCGAGAGCAAACTCGATCATCGCTTGGGATTTCTCGATTGCCTCAACTTTTGCTTGAAGGCTTTGGAGTTCATCCGCCTGCAAATCGCGCGCGACTGCAGGGCTTCGTTTTGCTTTGGCTGATCGACGGTTTTTGACAAGGCCGTTGGTCCTGACTGTGGGTATTGGATTATGCATGGGAGTTAGGTTTGATTGGTTTCTAGAAAGAGGGAATTGAGGATAGAACCGCCTAGTTAGTTACTTTTGTCGGAGAGGCGATTGAATCGCGACCGGCAGGCTTACGGCCTGTTCGGTGTTGAGAATTAGAAGGAGCCGGTCCTTCAGCTTATAGACGCCGTGGATGAGCTCGCGGGCGACTCCGGTGAGGGTTTCCGGGGTGGATTCGTAGGTATTGTCGGGGATCTCAAGCACGTCTCCGATCTCATCGACGAGCAGGCTCACCGCGCCGTCGTCCGTTCGGACGACTACATTCATCGGAAATTGCCCGGCGGGGCGGGGCGGCATCTCGAATCGGCGGCGCAGGTCGATCGCAGTCACGATTTGCCCACGGAGATTGATCAAGCCCTGAATCATCGCGGGTGCAATCGGCACACGGGTCATCGTCTGGTAACGGATAACTTCCTGAACTTTGAGAACCTCCACTCCGAAGAAAAGGCCGTTGAGGAGGAAGGTGGCGAACTGTTTGCAATCGGTCATGGCGCGGGATGGGAAGAGAAATCAGGCAGCGGCGAGATCGGACGACTTATCCGGGTAGAAGGCAGGGTCGGCAGCGCGGATGACCGCCTTCACATCAAGCAAATCCGTGACGCGGTCCTGGATGACGACTGACCCGAAGATGCCATTACCTAGCGCGTGCCGCTTCACGGTGATGGTTTCCTGGACGATGTCTTTGATCTGTCCGACAACCAGACCGACGCTGCGACCCTGCTCGGAATAGACGACGACCTGCATCAGTTCATCCTCGGTCAGAGGAAGGCCGGCGGTGGCAATCACGTGTTGCGAGACGCGGATCAGCGGCATGATTTGCCCGCGATAGCGGATGACTTCTTTTCCACCCGAGTATTCGACGGCGGACTGGGGAAACTCCTCAAGCCGCGCGACCAGCGATAGCGGTATGGCCATGCGGCTGCCGGCACCCACTTCAAAGAGCAACAGCGTCTGTCGCGAATCAATCGTCTTGCGCGCCTGCGCTGCTGCCTCGGCGAGGGTGCGATCGCGTTCCTCGGTGATGATGCTGGCGCGTTGCGCGAGGCCCAGCACATCGAGAATCAGGGCGACGCGCCCATCCCCCATGATAGTCGCCCCGGCGAACGAGGTGACGCCCTTGAGTTGCTTGCCGAGTGGCTTCACGACGATCTCTTCGGTGTCGTTGATCTCGTCCACCACCAACCCGAATGGATGCCCATCGGCCTGAAGAATGACGATGCTGACGGCTTCTCTTATCGCCACGTTCGCGCTTTCGTCCTCGAGCTTGAGCTCGCGATTGAGATAAGCTAGGGGCAGCAGTTGACCGCGCAGGCGATAGACAGGCACGCCATGAATGAATTCGATCTGCGAGCAGGCCTGTTCTGCATCCAGCCGCACCAGTTCGAGCAGGCTCACCTGAGGGATGGCAAAGCGATCGCCGCCGCTCGTCACGATGAGGGCGGGAATGATGGCCAAGGTGAGCGGAATCTTGATCTTCAGCGTGGTGCCTGCGCCTGGCTGGCTCTGGAGATCGACGATGCCGCCGATCTTCTCGATATTCGTCTTCACCACATCCATCCCAACTCCGCGGCCTGAGACATTGGTAATCGTCTCGGCGGTGGAGAAGCCCGGGAGAAAAATGAGGTGCAGCGCCTCGTGATCGCTCATCCGTGCCGCGTGTTCGGAGGTAATCAGTCCCCGCTGGAGCGCCTTTTGTTTCACGCGTTCGCCATCGATGCCGCCGCCGTCGTCGATGATCTCGATGATGACCTGGCCACCTTCATGATAGGCGCGCATGTTAAGACAACCCTCGGGAGGTTTGCCTCGCGCCAGGCGGACTTTGGGAGTTTCGATCCCATGATCGACCGAGTTGCGCACGATGTGGGTGAGCGGATCCTTGATCGCCTCGATGATCGTTTTGTCCAGTTCGGTCTCCTTCCCGGCCATCTCGATCCGCACTTCCTTCCCGCACGTCGTGGCCAGATCGCGGACGACGCGCGGCAGCTTGCTCCAGACATTGCCGATCGGCTGCATCCTTGTCTTCATCACGCTGCCTTGCAGCTCCGTCGTGATGAGATTCAAGCGCTGCGAGGTAGCGAGAAAAGCCGTATCCGAATACTGTCCGGTGAACTGCAGAACCTGATTCCGGGCGAGCACGAGTTCCCCGACCAGATTCATTAGCTTATCCAGCAGCACCACATCGACGCGGATGGTGCTATCGGAGACTCCGGTGTTGCGAGGTTCATTCAACTCGGCGTTTGCCATTTCGGACGAAACGGGCGCGACAAGGACGCTCGCTTGAGCGTTGGCCACCTGAATCACCGGTTCCGGCTCTGGAGCGAGCGGTGGGGCCTCCTCGGCCGGGGCTTGCGATGCGGTCGCGACGGGCGGCGGCACGACGAATTCAACCGGCTCCGGCACGACCGCGACGCTCGCGGGCGCGGCTACTGGTGCGTGCGGGCCGTCGTTCAAGAGCGTCAGCGTCGCAATGAGGCTGGAGTAGTCTCCGTTGCCCGGATCGCCAGTGGCTTCGATCTGGCTGAGCATCGAGCGCACCGCATCCACCGTCGCCAGCAACGCGCTCGCGATCTCCGGATTGATCGTGAGGATGCCATCGCGCATTTTGCTCAAAAGGTTCTCTCCGACATGGGCCACCGCCTCCAGTTTCCCAAAGCCGAGGAACCCGCTCGTGCCCTTGAGGGTGTGAATCGTGCGGAAGATGCTGCCGAGGGTTTCCTTGGAATGCGGATCCTTCTCCAGGATCACTAAATCGCTGTCGAGCCGGTCGAGATTCTCGTAGTTTTCGACGAGGAATTCTTTGACGATTTCGTCCATGGTGGTGGTGGTGGGTAGTGTTTGCGGGTGAGGACGAAGAGGCGTTGAACCGCTTGCCTGGAACGTCTTTCCGACCTAGCTCCGCCCGTGCCATTGACTTCCGGGTTAAACCCTCTTCCACGCGAGGGTTAACCCTCATTTTCGGTGGCTATATTCCTCAACGGCGATGGCACCACCTTTGCTAAAGGTTCAGCCCAAGAATTTATGCCGCTAAAAATCCTCAGTGTCGATGACAGCAAAACCATCCGCATGATCGTCGGGCGGTCGCTCAAAAACTACGAGTGCGTGATGTGCGAAGCCGCCAATGGTGAAGAAGGCCTCGCCGTCGCCGCCAGCGAGAAGCCGGACCTGATCATCCTCGACATCACCATGCCGGTGATGGACGGCGTGACGATGCTGACCAAGCTGCGCGAAGATCCGGCCTTGAAGGTGATCCCCGTGGTCATGCTCACCGCGGAGTCCGGCCGCGAAAACGTCGCGCATATCGCGCGGCTCGGTGTGCGCGACTATCTGGTGAAGCCTTTCAAAGAGGAGCAGCTCATCGAGAAAATCGGCCGCATCGTGCCTCTCGTGCAAAAGGTCGCCGCCTAGCTCCCGACGCACCATGGCTCAAGACGCCGCCCTCGAAGAAATCGCCAAACAATTTGGCTTGGAAGCCGTGCCGGAAAGCGTGCGCCGCGTCACGGAGCTGGTTGCCTGCCAGGGCGCGACCACCGAGCAAATCGCGAAGATCATCAGCCAGGACAAGGACCTGACCGCGCGCGTGCTCCGCGCAGCGAATCCGCGGGCGGAGGACGAATGCGACTACACAATCACGACGGTGGATGCCGCGGTGATGCGTTCGGGAATCGGCGGCGCCATCCTCGTGGCGATGAGCGGGCCGCTGATCCGCGCCATCGGCAAGACCTTCGAAACGATGCTCGCGCGGCCCCTTCAGTCGGTGCCGGCGCGCAGTCTCGATGCGTTTACGGAAGAGCACGTCATCGCCGAAGTGGCCTTCGCCGGCAAAGCCGCCGGGGCCGTGCGGATCCGCCTGGAGAAGCCGACCGCCCGCCTGCTCGGCGCGGCGATGGTCGGTCTCACGCCGGAAGACTTTTCTGACGAAGATGAGTTGACCGACGTGCTCGGGGAGCTGGCCAATATCATCGTGGGCAACTTCAAATCGAACCTCTGCGACGCCGGCCTGACCTGCAAGCTCAGCCCGCCCACCATTACCCGGACCAACGAGTCCAAGCTGCGCGTCCAGGAGGGCGGACTCGCCGAGCGGATCGGATTTGTCTCGGACGACGTTCACTTCTTCGTGGACGTGTGCGTGAATCCCTGGAGCGAGGTTTAGCCAGGCAGCCAGAGCAACGCTGCGCGGGAGCCGATCAGCCGGCGCTCGATCGCTGGCATTCGGAGCTCCACGTGGCCAGCGCGAGCAGCGGCCAGTTGTTCCGATACATGTCGTAGCGCAGGTAGAAGACCCGGGGAAATCCTGTGCCGGTGGTCTCGGGTTCAGGCCATGAGCCGTCGGCGCTTTGACGCTCGATCAGAAACTCGATGCCCCGACGGATGCAGCGTCGTTCGAGTTGTTCGGGGTGCGCCGGGTCGCAGGCGGCGACGAGACCCATGATCGCCCAGGCCGTCTGCGAAGGCGTGCTCGGTCCTTTGCCTTTGAGGTGTGGATCGTCGTAGCTGGCGCACGTTTCGCCCCAGCCGCCGTCTTCGTTTTGGCAGCTTTCCAGCCAATCACGGGCGCGGGCGATCCATGGCTGGCGCATGTCTTCTCCGATGCTGCGCAGCCCGCGAAGCACCTGCCAGGTCCCATAGATGTAGTTCACACCCCAGCGACCGTACCAGGAGCCATCGGCATCCTGCGTCTGCCGGATAAAGGCGAGCGCGCGCTGCACTTCGCGACTCTCGCGCGGATGTCCGATGAAGCCGAGCAGCTCGAGCACCCGGCCCGTGAGGTCGCTGCAGGTCGGGTCGAGGATTGCATTGTGATCCGCGAAAGGAACGTCCTCCAGCCAGCGCTGCGTCACGTCCTTGTCGAACGCGGCCCAGCCGCCATCGCGGCATTGGAAGCTGAGCAGCCAGCGGAGGGCGCGGGGGAACAAAAAGGAAGAAGATGGAGACCGAGCAGTTGATGGATTCGCGGTCACGCCTTCGTTCCTCTCATCCGCACTGGCACCATTCTCTTCACCCTTCATCCTTCGGCCTTCATCCTTTCCCATCCGCGCCAGCGCCATCAGCACCATCATGGTATCGTCGGTATCTGGATAGAAAACGTTGTTCAGTTCAAACGCCCAGCCACTCGGTTCGACGCCCGGATTCTTCACGCACCAGTCGCCCGCCTGACGGACCTCCTTGGCTTCCAGCCAGGACACCGCGCGCCGAATGTGCTCGTCTTCGGCAGGGATTCCGCTGTCGCGCAGCGCGATCACATTGATCGCCGTGTCCCAGACCGGCGATCGGCAGGGCTGGATGCGGAAGTCTTCCGGGTCATCGACGAACAGCCCCGCGAAATCACGCCGCGCCTTGAGGTAAAGCGGATGATCGGCCGGATACCCGAGCGTCTTCAGCGCCATGAGCGAGTTGAGCATCGCGGGAAAAATCGCTGCGAGCCCGTCGCTCCCCTCGCCCATCCGTTCGATCATCCAACGCTCCGCAAGCGCCAGCGCGCGCGGACGCCACGGCTTCCACGGAAGTGCATGGAGCAGCTTGAGCAGGCGGTCGCAGGCGAGGAAAAAATTCGGCCAGGAAAGACGCGGCCGGCGCGAGCCCAGCCCGAGGTCGTCTTCCTCGCTGCCCACTGGATACAACTCGTGGAGATGCAGATGACGCGGCAGATCGCGCGTGGGCTTGAAGTGATTGATGATCGCGAGCGGCACGAGCATCGCACGGCTCCACGAGGAAAGTTCGTGCAGGTTGAAAAAGAACCATGTCGGAAAAAAGACGATCTCGACCGGCACGGTGGGCAGATACCTCCACGGGAACTGCCCGAGGAGCGCGAGGTAGAGCCTCGCGTAGGTATTCATCCGCGGGATGCCACCGAGGCGGAGAATGCAGGCGCGAGCCTCACGCATCCACGGAGCGTCGGGCGAGTGCCCGCCAAGCTTCAAAGCGAAATACGCTTTCACGCTCGCATTCACGTCGCTCGGACCACCGGCGTAAATGTTCCAGCCGCCGTCGGGGAGCTGCCGGCGGCGGATGTGGGTGAGGCACTTCTCCTCGAGCACGCGATCCACCTCGTCCGCCCAGTGCATGAAAAGCACGTAGTCCGAGCAAAGTGTGCTATCGACGACCAACTCGCCGCACCACGAACCATCGGGATGCTGAAGCCTCAGCAAATTCCCCTGCGCGCGGCGAATGGCGCGCGCCAGCGGGTCGCGCAAGGTGTCCGCGAAGGCCGCCATCAGTGGCCCGCGGGGGTCGCGGTCTTGGCGCTCGCGTGCCCTTTGCCCGCAGTGACGCCATTGAAGGCGTCGATCTCGGCTTGCGGCGTGCCCGCCGGCTTCGCGCCGAAGTTGAACTTGACCGTCTTCCAGAGGTCGCCGGACTGCGCGCCGATGCCGAGCGCTGCGGTGGGTTCGTAGCCGCAGTTCATCATGCAATTCTCGCAGCGCGGGTCGCGGGCCACGCCATCGACGACGCCGATTTTGCTCCAGTCCGTCCTTTCCAAAAGCTCGCGATAGCTGGTGTAGTGGCCATCGGTCATCAGGTAGCACGGGCCCTTCCAGCCTTTTACGTTGCGCGTGGGAATGGCCCACGCGGAACACGTGAGATCGCGTTTTCCGGCGAGGAATTCGAGATAGACCGGCGTGCCGAAGATGGGGAATTTCCGCCCCCACTCCTCAATGCGCGAAAATTTCTCGACGGTCATTTTCCGCGTCAGGAAAAAATTCTCCGGCGCGATCCCGAGACGCTTCACCATGTCCACTTTCGCCGCGTCGTATTCGTAGCCGGGCGCGATGGTGTGGCCGTCGAGCCCGAGCGTGGAGAGGAAGGAGAAGAGGTCTTCGATCTCCTGCGTTTCGGTCTCTTTATAGACCGTCGTATTGGTCGCGACCTGATAGCCGAGCAGCTTGGCCATGCGCATGGCGAGGATGGCTTCCTTGAAGACGCCCTCGCGCTCGACAATGAGATCGTGAGTGCGCTCGAGGCCGTCGAGGTGAACGTTCCAATACATCCATCGCGTGGGGACGATGGTGGACTTGGCAGCGTCTTTGGGGCCTCGGCGGATTTCATCGGCATCCTTGGCGGAGATCAGTTCCTCGCTGAGCAGGACCTGGATCTTGGTTTCGACCGCGCGGATTTCGCGGGGGAAGCGCGCGGCGAGGTATTCGCGCATCTTCTTCCGCATGAACATCGCGTTGGTGCAGACATAGACGATGCGCTTCTGTGCGAGCAGTCCCGCGACGAGCGCCTCGATCTCGGGATAAATGAGCGGTTCCCCACCGCAAATGGAAACCATGGGAGCATCACATTCCGCCGCCGCGCCGAGGCAGTCAGCGAGCGACATCACGTTCTTCAGTGAGGTGGAGTATTCCCGAATCCGACCGCAGCCGGTGCAGGTGAGATTGCAGGTGTGGAGCGGTTCGAGCTGGAGGACGGTCGCAAACTTCTCCACGCCGCGCAGCTTTTTCCCGACGATGTACGAAGCGATCTTCGCCGTGAGGGGCAGAGGAAATCTCATGAACGAACGGTTGATATACTGCCCATCCGGCTGTGGCAATCGCGCAAAAAGCCCGCGGCGGGCGTAGCCATCGCGCGAAAGTTCAAAGGTGACAAGGAACCTGCGATCGATCACGCTGCGCGCCCTTTTTCATCCTCAAATTCAAATCCCATCATGGCTTCACCCATCTCCCTGAAGAATAAAGTCGGTCTCAACGGCGTAGGCGCCGGCGTCTGGAACATCGGCCCCGGCAACGATCCCTTCGGCGGCCCGACCCGCGACCCGATCCCGATGCTCGACCGCCTGCCGATGCTCGCCGAAGCGGGCATGACCTACTACGAGGCGCATGACGTGGAGATCACTCCTGAGATGGCGCCTGCCGCTGCGAAGGTGGCGAAAAAGGTGGGGCTCAAGTGTGCGATGTACACCCCGAGCTTTTTCGCCGCGCCCATCTTCAAAGATGGGGGCATGACTTCGAACGACGCCGCCGTGCGCAAGCTCGCGCTGGCCAACGCCCTCAAGGCCGTGGACACCACCGTGCTGCTCGGCGCGAAGACGATGGTCTTCTGGAATGGACGCGAGGGGTTCGACTTCGTGCTGGCGAAGAACGGCCGCGATGCCTTCAAGCGGCTCGTCGAGGGCTTCAACAAAGTCGGCGAATACTCGAAGAAGAACTACGGCACGAAGGTGAAATTCGCGATCGAGCCCAAGCCAAACGAACCACGCGCAAACATGTATCTCGCGAACGTCGGCGAGGCGCTCTATCTCATTTCCCGCCTCGACAAATCCGTCGAGCCACTCTTCGGGTTGAATCCCGAGACTGCGCATTCCCGCATCGCTGGACTGGACTACCTCTGGGACATCGAACTCTGCCTCGAAGCAGGCAAGCTCTTCCACATCCACCTCAACTCCCAGGACGGGCAGCGCTACGATCAGGATCTCCCTTTCGGCTACACCGAGCCGCTCAAGGATCTCGCGCTCCTCGTCGTCCTGCAGGACGCAAAGTATGCCGGCCCGATCTGCTTCGACGTGAAAGCGCCGCGCGTGGATGACCCGAAAAACATCACCGACATTCTCACAGTTTCCTCGGCTAATCTCGTCTCGCTCTGGGAGCGCGCCCTCGCAGTGGACCGCACGAAGATCGCCGAGTTCCGCGCCGCGAATCGTCTCACCGCACTGAGCGGCTACCTCGCAAATTGCCTCTACGGGAAGTGAAGCGCGCGGGCCTAGCCCCGCCCGCCTCCCGCATCGGAATCGAAAAAACCTCCGCAGCCGATCAACTGCGGAGGTTTTTGTTTTCTTAAGGACTCAGGCCGACGCCTTCACAGAGGTGCCGCGCTGCACCCCGAGGCCTACGCGTCCGGCTTCGTCTTGCGCAGGCCGATGACCTTATCGCCCTGTTTGAATTGACCGCGCTTGGTGAGGAGCTCGACGCGTTCAAAACGCTTCAAGACGTTGCGCTTTGCAGCGATGGTGCTCTGACCTTTGAGACTGCGATGTTGAGACATAAAAAGAGGTTTTCGGTTGGAAAGGGCGGGTACTATACAAGCCGAGAGCGGCGCGGCAACGCCTTTTTCCATCCACATTCCGAACGGAGATCGAACCATGCGATAACGCGAGGGTAATAATCCGATGTCAGCTTCCAAAAGCATTTTCGGTTGTCTTCGAGACCCCTGCCGATAACTTCAATAACCACTCCCACTCCATGAAAAACACCTCCCTGCAACGCGCCTCAGCCCAGGCGTTCACGCTCGTCGAACTGCTCACGGTCATCGCCATCATCGCTATTCTCATGGGCCTCCTCTTCCCCGCGATCGGCATCGTCAAAGAGTCGGCGCGCAAAGTGCAGGCGAAGAATGACGTGACCAATATCGTCGCGGCCGTGAAGCAATATTACACGGAGTACGGCAAATACCCGCCCGTTCAGGATCCGCCCTCGACGGGAGGCACGGACGATTTGACCGGCGACCCGGTCATTAACCCGACGGCAGGGAGCAACAATGCGCTCTTCAATACATTGCGTGCGATTCCGACGGGCTTGAACGAGAACCACAAATTTAACCCTCGGCGAATCGTCTTCTTCGAAGGCAAAGCAGCCGCCGACGTCGCGGCTCCTCGCGCGGGTTTTTCCGATAAGGCCACCAACCCTACCGACCAGGGGAATTTCTACGATCCGTGGGGCAAGCAATACAACATCGTCATCGATTCAAACTACGACAACGTCATCACCCTCGACGCCCAATACACGGACTTTAGTGCGAAGGATGCCCCTCGCGTAGGCTGCGGCGCATTTTCACTCGGAAAGGACAACAAGCTTGGCACCGCGGATGACAAGATGTATAAAAAAGGCTCAACGACGTCCGACGACGTAATTTCCTGGCAGTAAACGCTGGGGAATTCCCCGGCACGCGAGACGACCTGCGGGTGTAGTTCAATGGTAGAACGGCAGCTTCCCAAGCTGCATACGGGAGTTCGATTCTCCTCACCCGCTCCAACCCTCATAAACACAGGGCTTCCGGGCGTTTTCACCCGGTAACACACGGCAGGTAACACACGAAAGTAACACAAATTTTGGGGTTTCTCGTGCCTGTTCGTGTTCGTTCGCGGCTGTTCGAGCAGAGTCCGCTTTACCGGATCGACGACATCCAACTTCGATTTTATCGAAGATGCCACGGCTCATCGGTCCGACGTTCGCAACAGTATCCACGCCGTCAGTCGGGCGTCGTAGCCCGCGGCCTGAGTTGCGAAACCACGATGACGAAGCTCCTGCTGACGCAAGACATCGTGCGCACGCAGCAGCACGTTTCCAGGTTCACCTTCAGCCGATGTAGCTGGCGGCAAGCTGAACATCGCAGCAGCTTCACGTTCCCACGATGGCTGCCGGTTGCCGGCCACATCCGAGGCGAGCGTGACGAGGACCAAGCGCCGTTCGCCTTGTTCGCCGTGGGCCTCGACAAGCCAGACGGACAGCGCGCCGGAGCGACCGTCTGCGCATTTCACGGCACAGCCGATTTCCTCGGGCGCCAGCTCGCGGTAAACGTGAAGCAATCGCGAGACGATGGGGTGGTCCAGGCCGATAAGTTCGGTGCGCTCCTGCTGCAATGAGTCATCGCGCTTGGTGCTCAGCGTGATTTGCCTGCCGCCGCCGCTGTCACGCCAGAGCCAGGCACGCTCGCCGTTTTTCGTGAATTCGCTGCCTTCATCTTGAGCGCCGGTTCGCATGAACTCCACGATGGCCTGCATCCCTTCGTCCGGCTCGCCCATCGCCCGGTATTCGTCGAGACGGAAACCTTCCAAATCCTGAAACAGCTCGAACACCACCTTGCGTGCTTCGACGGCGTTCGACATCGCGGCTTCCAATTCGACACGAGTTCGGCGCAGCTCCGGGTCGCCGAGGGTTTCGGCGTAGAGCGTCCCGTAGTTCACCTGCGTCGAAAGCTGACCGAGAATTTGCGAGCGCCTGTCTTCCGCGACCTCGCCCCGCTCGTCCACTTTGCCGAGCGCCTTGGCGATCTCGGTGAGCTTTTGATCGAGCAGCAGGAAGATGGAGCCTTCGATCGTGTCGGCGAGGACGAGGTTGTAAATCTGCACGGTGTTCTGCTGGCCGTAGCGATGTGGAGGAATTCGGTGGCAACGTTCGCGTCTAACGCGCGCCGATTCAAAAGCAGCCGCGCGCTGGTGACCAAGCCGCTATCGACCACCACTTCCTCGTCCACCCAGAGCCCGCCGGCATTTTCGATGTCGGTCTTGATCGCCGGCCAGGAAGTGACGCGCCGGTTTTCAATCAACCCCGCTTCGATCAACACCCAAGGCCCGTGGCAGATGGCGCCGATCGGCTTGCCGGCTTCGCCGAAGGCCCGCACGAAATCCACCGCTGCCGGAGTCGAGCGCAGTTCGTCGGGATTCATCAATCCGCCGGGCAGGACGCGCGCGTCGAATTCTTCGGGCTTCGCGTTCGCGAGCGGGATGTCCACGTCGAAGAAATCGCCTTTGTCGGAGTGGCGCATGCCCTGGATTTTTTCCTTCGCCGGAGAGACGATGCTCACCGTGGCCCCGGCTTCTTTCAGCGCCTTCAGCGGGCCTTCGAGTTCGGATTGTTCAAAGCCGTTCGTGGCGAGAATGGCGACACGTTTGTTGAGGAGCGGATGGTTCATATCGATGGCATCGGCGACCGCTGAAAGAGCGGATGCCTTCGAATGCGGGACTCCTTCGATCCATGCGACAGGCACCGACCCGGCAGTGGATTGCCTAAGGAACACTTTCAGCCAACCACCCGCGCTGGCGAATGCGTTAGTCCATTTGCAGGTCCGCACTCTTCACGCCCATGAACGACGATCCTTCGCTCCCGCCGCCCGACGACGATTTGGATCAGATGTTGATCTTCGGCGATCCGGCGACGCGGCGCGCCTTTCTCAAACAAGTGGCCGGCACCGGCGCGGCGCTGGCGGTTGGACCAAGTCTGCTGCTCATCGATGAGGCCGCCGCTGCTGATCCGACAGGTGCCGCAAAGGGGGAAACGGTGGAAGTGCGGCTGGTCATCAATGGCCGGGAAACCAAGCTCCCGCTTGATCCGCGGGTGACGTTGCTCGACGCACTCCGCGAGCGGCTGACCATGACTGGCACGAAGAAGGGCTGCGATCACGGCCAATGCGGTGCCTGCACGGTGCTCGTGAATGGCCGCCGCA